>CAZKFI010000099.1:1490-5583 GCA_964551975.1 uncultured Bifidobacteriaceae bacterium
CCTTCACGGACCTGACCGGTCCAGCGCGCGAGATCGACCCAGACCAGTTGATGGAGCAGGTTCTCAGTCTGATGCGGGAGTATCCGGGGGCGGGGGCGATCCTGATCACCGGTCAGATGTCCGGCTGCACCCTGGTCGATGACGCCGGGGTGGCCGTGCGCCCGATCATCAGTTGGCAGGATCAGCGGTGCGGGGACCTCGCTCAGATCACTGCGGCCCTCGGACCGCAGTTGATCGCCGAGCTGGGCAACGAACTGCGGCCCGGACTGCCGATCGCGACCTTGAACCTGCTCAATCGTGGTGAGTCGGTCACCGCGGCGCAGCCGCAGTTCACCAGCCTGCTCGGGTTCGTCGCGGGCCAACTGGCCGGCACAGCCGCAAAAGTGGCGCATCCCACCGATGCGGCGGCCAGCGGTATGTGGTCCTTGACGGCGGACTGGTGGAATGAGCGCGCTCTGACCATCGCCCACTTGAGCGTCGAGCAGGTGCCTCAGGTGCGTTGGGACCTCGCTGCGTTAGGTACCAGCAGTACCGGCGCCACGATCTACGCACCCATCGGCGACCAGCAGGCCTCGCTGCTTGGCGCGGGCCTTCGACCCGACACCCCCAACCTGCTGTCGATGAACATCGCAACCGGCGGTCAGGTCAGCGCAGTACAGGCGCCCGGGTTCGACCCGGTTGGGATCCAAAGCCTGCAGCGTCGCCCATTCTTAGACCACACCTACCTGCTCACCAGGACCCACCTGCCATCGGGGCGCGCATTGACCAAGGTGCTGGAACTCCTCAGCCGACGCGTGCCCACCGACGAGGACTGGGCCTGGGCGGTGCAGGCCTGCACCCAGTCTCCGGGGCCGGACGCAGCTTCTGCGCCCTCCTGGGATCCGAAGTTCTTCACCGAGTCCGGCGGTTCCCTGCACGGCATCCGTGCGGGCACCTCGGCCCAGGACTGCATGCAGTCCGCCGTCGCTGCCTTAGCCAGCGGGTTCGTGCAGGCCGCCCGGCAACTGGACACCGGGCAGTTCGATAACCTCGTGTTCAGCGGTGGCCTGATCCAGAAGTTCGCGCCGTTACGCGAGGCCATCTGCAGTGAGATCGATCTGCCATGCAGCGTCCACCCAGGCGATGACGCCGCCCTGGACGGACTCGCGGTCCTGGCTCAGCGGTATCTGTGATGCAGCAGATCACTGCCCCGGTCCTGCTCATCGCCTTCAATCGCCCCGAGGCCACGCGCCGCACTTTCGAACGCATCCGGGCTGCGCGACCGACGCGGCTCTACGTGTCGATCGACGCCCCGCGCCCCGAGCGCGGTGAACCAGAGCGCGCTCTCGTAGCGGAAGTCACGCACCTGGCCACGTCGGTGGACTGGCCCTGTGATCTGCGCACTCAGGCAAGTGACCACAATCGCGGACCAGGCGGTGGTCCGCGCTGGGCGGTGGACTGGTTCTTCTCCGCCGAGTCGGAGGGGATCATCGTCGAGGACGACTGCCTGCCGCACGAGACGTTCTTCGCGTTTTGCGACGCACTGCTGCCCAGATTCCGTGACGAGGAACACGTCGGGGCCATCGCCGGTACGTCCTTCGCGGCCCGTGCCCACGCGACGCGGAACAGTTACCGATTTAGTCGCTACGCGACGATGTGGGGATGGGCGACCTGGCGACGTGCCTGGGCCGAGGTCGACCCGCACCTGTCGAACTGGCCCGCGCACCGCGGCACGGACTGGCTGCTCGAGATAGGCCGCGGCAAACGTGACTTCGCCGAGTACTGGACGGGTGTGTTCGACATGGTGCGCGCGGACCTCCCGGAATACTGGGACTACCAGTTCCAGTACGCACTCTGGCGACATGGCCAGGTAACCGTCCACCCTGCGGTCAATCTGGTTACCAATATCGGCTTCGCCGCGGACGCTTCCCATACGCAGGTCACGGGCGCCCACCCGATGCGGGAGTTGGCCGCTGAACCACTCGCCTTCCCGTTGCGCCATCCAGGTGACATCGCCACTGATGACGTCTCCGACCGCTGGATCGACCTGAACGTTTACCGAACCCGGCGTACGCTGCGCGGACGAATCCTGCGCGCGGTCATCGGCGCAGCCCAGGCCGCAGGTATCAGGCACCGGTACCTCACCGCACTCAATGACGGAAAGGGCTGATATGGCACTGCGCGTGATGATGTTCAGCGGTCATGCCATGCAGCCGCCCTGGGTGGACATCGCCCGGAACGGCATGTTCCAGACCTGGTTGCGCGACCCTGAGCCGTACGGCCTGCAGGTGCGGCATATCTACGGCATGACCATGCCGGTGGGTACCCGCTGGCTCGACCGGTGGCATGAGTGGGCGAGATGGCAGGTACGAGGCAAGCACATCGTGCCCGCGATGGATGCCATGTTGAGTTGGCCCTGGCGCAATGCATTACCCGGCTACTGCGAGCAGCGCGACTTCATGGGCACCGGGCACGTCGCCTGGCACGTACACGTGCCGGACAGCTACTTCTCTCTGCGCTGGAAGATGGTCGGCGGCTACAACGCGCTGCTTCAGGAGTGTGACTTCGACCTCGTGTGCATGGCGACTACGTCGAGCTACGTGAACATCGCAAAGCTGCTGGACATCGTCAAGGACTATCCGACGACTGGGGTCTACACGGGCAGCCGCATCCTCGACGTCCGATCGGGGTACTCGTTCAACAGCGGTGCAAGCCGGATGATGTCACGGGATGTCCTGCAGTTGATCGTCGACAATCGTTCGCGATACACCAGTCGACATCCGGAGGACCTGGATCTCGGTCGCATGCTGACCGACCTCGGCGTCCAGGTGCAGGCCCTGCCCAGTGTGAACATCGGCAACCGCGAGGAGCTCGACCGGTTGACCGACGACGACCTGGATCAGTCCCACCACTTTCGACTGACCAGCGGCAGTCGACGGCAGCGCAGCGACGTCAGCCTGATGCATGCCCTGCATGAGCGAATCGAGCGACTCAACCAGCAACGTCGTGGATGAGTCAGCGCCCTCGGTGGCGGGCGCCATCAGCGTGATCGCTACGCTGCCGAAGTGGCGCGCAATGGGGCTTCGCCAGGCGGACGATCACCCAAAGGCATCGCCTTTGTGATACCGGTGTTCGACGACTGGGACTGCGCGCGCGAGGTGATCGGGCAGATCCGAGCCCTGGCACCAACGCTTGCTGCACCAGTCACGATCTTCCTCGTCGACGATGGTTCACTTCAGTCGGCGCCGGATGACCTCGTGAGTGCTCAACCGGTGCGCGGTGCCGGTGTACAGGTAGCCGGTGTACAGGTAATTGAGTTGTTCACCAACGTTGGACACCAGCGTGCGATTGCGATCGGTTTGGCGGCGGTGGAGCGGCTGGGGTCATTCGACAGCGTGATCGTCATGGACGGCGATGGGGAGGATCGTGTCGCGGAGGTCACCCGACTGCTGCAGGCACACCAGCAGCAGCCCACGGCGGTCGTCGCAGCCCAGCGCGGTAAACGCCGCGAGCCGTTCCCCTTCAAGCCCTTCTACGGGATGTACCAGCGCCTCTTCCGCGTCATGACCGGACGGCGACTGGACTTCGGGAACTTCACGTTGCTGCCTGCAGACGCACTGGTCCGCATCGTGCATTCCCCTGACCTGTGGAACCACTACCCGGCCACCCTGATGCGTTCGCGGGTGGCGATCTACCGCGTGCGGGTCGATCGCGGGACGCGGTTCTTCGGCACCTCGCGGATGAATTTCGTCTCGCTGGTCAATCACGGACTGTCGGCGATCGCCGTCTTCGTTGACGTGGTGTTCGTGCGTCTACTGGTGGTGGCCATAGCCCTGCTGGGCGTGGCCCTGGCCACCGGCCTGGGCGTGCTCGCGGTGCGCCTAGTCACTGGGATGAACATCCCGGCGTGGGCCGCGATCGCCCTCGGCCTTGCCGCGCTTGCGGTCGTCCAGATCCTCGCCCTGCTGGTGATCACCGCGTTCCTCCAGCTTGCCAATCGGTCCCGTGTTTCGGATCCGCCGGCAGTGCGTGCGGAGTCCTTCGTCAAGCAGGTGCGTCGACTGGCCGGGTAGTGCCGTTCGGAATCAGGAGCACTAGGAGCACGGCCGTCCAG
>CAZKFI010000099.1:5593-6487 GCA_964551975.1 uncultured Bifidobacteriaceae bacterium
ACTCTGTGCCGACTGCGCGATGACGCTGTTCTCCCCAACGGCGATGGCGATTGGCAGGGGCACCAGGCTCAGCGCGACAGCGGTCAGGAGCAACCAACCCGGCACACTGCGCAGCCCTGAGCCGGGCAACTGCTCGACATCCAGTTGACCGCGCAGGAGGGCCGGTGCACGGCTGAACCACTGGCTGGGATCGACGAGAAGCCAGGCTGAAATGGGCAGCACGACAACGAGGTAGTAGCCGAAACTCAGTGAGGGCAGCAGGACGGTGAGCAGGACAACCACCGTGAGCAGCGCACTAGGCGGCATCCGGCGTCCGCGCACCAGCAGCACCGCGGTCACCAAGACCAGCAGTGCCAGCCCAGGCAGCCATGGTGCGCGGGTGATGAGCTCCTGCAGGTCCATCAGCCACCCGCTGAGCGGCTCAGGGAGCACACGACCAGCGCGGGTGATGACGGTGAGCGCATGCGCGGTGGACAGGTTCGTGGGGTTGTTGCGCTCCAGTGGAATCGTGCCGGAGTACGAGAGCAGGTTCTGCACCCAGCCAACGATGTTCGTGGTGAATCCGCCCGGCCATAGGGCGAAGCCGAGCGTGTTGAGTCCCACGGCGGCGAGCCCGGTGACCAGGAGCGGCCACCAGGCGCGCACGGCCAGCAGCACCAGGGCTAGCAGGAGGAACTGCGGGCGCAGCAGCGAGGCGAGCACCACTGCGGTGCCGACCTGCGTCCAGTGCTTGGTGATGGTCGCCCAGCCGAGCCAAAGCAGCAGCGGCACCACGAGAGCAGCAGAGTTGCCGCGGTCGATGGCGAGCAGGAAGGGCTGCGACGCCACGCCGAGCACGATCACCATCACGAGGCCCTGTGGTGCCCGCAGCCGCGCGGCAAGCAGTAGTGCGGG
>CAZKFI010000100.1:0-6317 GCA_964551975.1 uncultured Bifidobacteriaceae bacterium
CAGTCAGCTCGATGCATTCAGCGGAATACCGATTCTCAGCCTCCTGCTCGGTATGGCGGTCTACCTGTTCTATACCCGACGCCAGTTGCGGCGCATTAGGACTTCACGTTTTCCGCAGGTACAGGCGATCGAAACCCTAATCATGATGACGGCGATGTTCCTGGCGCTGTTTGCGGTGATCTATGTTTCCTTGTCGCAGCACAATCCACAGGCGTTTTCTGAGCGGTTGGATCCCTTCGCTGCCTACTACTTTTCGCTGACCGTGCTGGCGACAGTCGGCTTCGGGGATATCACTCCGGTCACCGTCCTTGCCCGATCGGTGACGATGGTGCAGATGGCCATTGACCTGGCTCTGATCGGAATCCTGGTGCGGATCGTCAGTAGCGCTGCCAACCGCGCTAAAGGGAAAAAGCAGGAGGGCTAGGAGCAGGATCAGTCCTAGGAGGGACCATGCACACTCAGCAGCAGCTCTGGCAGCAGGCTCGTCAGGATCCTCGCGCATTCTGGGCCCAGGCAGCCGAGCTCATCGAGTGGTTCGATGTACCGACGACCATCCTCGATGACTCGCGGGCACCATTCTTTCGCTGGTTTCCGGACGGTGCTCTCAATACCTGCTTTAACGCACTGGATCGACATGTTGCCGCGGGTCGCGGTGAGCAGATCGCGTTAATCCACGACAGTGCGCTGACAAACTCCTGCTCGCATTTCACCTATTCCGAGCTACTAGACGAAGTCAGTCGAGCTGCCGGTGCCCTTCAGGAACTAGGTATCAGTAAGGGCGACCGAGTCGTCATCTACCTCCCAATGGTTCCCGCTGCACTCGTCGCCATGTTGGCCTGCGCGCGTCTGGGCGCGGTGCATTCCGTTGTCTTTGGAGGTTTCGCTGCCGCAGAACTTGCGGCACGGATCGATGATGCCAAGCCAAAGGCGATCATCACGGCATCGTGCGGGCTGGAGCCCGGGCGCGTCGTGGAGTACTGGCCGCTGGTCAGCCACGCTCGGCAGCTGGCTGAGCATCAGGTGCAGCACGTCCTGCTTCTTCAGCGACCTGAGCATCCAGTGGACACTGGTTCGCAGCCGGTGGTCGACTGGACGACCGCGGTACAGGCGGCGAGACCTGTGCCCGCAGTACCGGTCACTGCCACTGACCCTCTCTACATCCTCTACACGTCGGGGACCACGGGTCGACCGAAGGGCATCGTGAGAGACAACGGCGGTCACGCGGTGGCCATGGCCTGGTCCTTCGCGAACATCTACGGCATGAGCGCAGAGGACACCTGGTGGTCGGCGTCTGACGTCGGTTGGGTAGTAGGTCACTCCTACATCGTGTACGCACCACTGATCAGCGGAGCAAGCACGGTCATGTACGAAGGGAAACCAATCGGCACGCCGGATGCTGGTGCCTTCTGGCGGGTCATCCAGGACCACGGGGTAGCGGGGCTATTCACGGCTCCCACTGCCATTCGAGCGATCAAGAAGGAGGACCCGCAGGGCCGCTTTCTCGCCGATTACGACCTCAGCACCCTGCGCACGCTCTTTCTCGCTGGTGAGCGTCTGGACCCTGCCACCTACGAATGGGCACGTGAGCAGCTAGGTATCCCGGTTGTCGACAACTGGTGGCAGACCGAGACCGGTTGGCCGATTTGCGCCACCATGCAGGGTGTACCGAGTGCACCCATCCGCGTCGGATCCCCGGGTCACCCGGTGCCCGGGTTCCATGTGCAGATTCTTGGTGAACCGGCAGGTGATTCAGGCGATCTGCCAGGACCGGTGCTGACTGCCGATGTGGAGGGGGCCATCGCCATCGAACTGCCGATGCCTCCGGGTACCTTGCCCACGCTCTGGGGTGACGATGACCGCTACCTGGACTCGTACCTCAAAACCCACAGGGGGTACTACACCTCAGGTGACGGTGGCTTCATCGACAGCGATGGTTATGTCTACGTGATGGGCCGAACTGATGACACCATCAACGTAGCGGGGCATCGCCTGACAACCGGCTCAATGGAAGCCGTTGTCGCATCGCACCCGATGGTCGCCGAGTGTGCGGTGATTGGCGTGTCAGATCCGATCAAGGGTCAAATTCCGCGTGCCTTTGTAGTGCTGAAGTCCGGTGTCGAAGTCGAACCCGATCAGCTCCAGGACGAGGTTGTCGCCCTAGTACGTGAGGAGATCGGGCCGGTCGCTGCCATGAAGAGTGTCATGATCGTGCCGGCCCTACCCAAGACCCGATCCGGAAAGATCCTGCGCCGCTCCATGCGTGCCATTGCTGAAGGCAGGGATGAACCGGTACCGAGCACCATCGAAGATGCTGGGGTGCTAGACCGCCTGCGCCCGCTGCTCACGAAGTGAGACGGCGATGCATCTGGAGATAGCCCTTGATGTAAATCAACCGGAGAAAATGATTGCCTTCTGGTCGAAACTTCTGGGGTACGTCATGGCTGATGAGGCGCGATTTGATGCACCCAATCGCACCTACTGGTCCCTGATCGATCCATCAGGGCATGGTCCACGACTGGTCATTCAGCGAGTCCCCGAGCCCGCCGCAGGTAAGTCGCGGCTGCATCTTGACCTGCACGTACCCGATATCGAAGCAGAGGCATTGCGCGCTGCGGCGCTGGGAGCCACCCGCATCGACACCGAGCCCATGAGTGAGGTGGGCGCTGCATGGATTCGGATGCAAGACCCAGAAGGGAATGTCTTCTGCTTGGTGCGTGGCTCCCCGGCCTAAGACACTGTTGCCGTGAATTCGTCTGCGGTCTTTCCGACGGTGACCTTGTAGGAGTAGGTGCCGGGGACGTCAGTGCGATTGAAGACGATGCGGTAGGGGGTCTTCTTGCTGCAGTCCCGTGACTTCTTTCCCGTCGTCTTGGCAACCTGCCGCCAGGTGCCGTTGACCTGCTGGGAGAGCGTGGCTTTCTTGGACGACCAGCAGTATTGGTAGGTCCAGGTCCGATTCTTAAAGCACGCCTGGTCGACGTCTGCGCCTTCGATGCAGGCGGTGGGGAACTGGTCGGCGCTGGCCCCGGCGGCCGCGAGCGCTTGATCAATGAAGGCTGTCTGGGTCGACGCTACCGGGCCCTCTTCACCGGTGTTCTCAGCATTCTCAGCGGTGTCACAGGGGAGCCCAAGTCCGCCGGAGAGTGGCCCAAGGTAGAGCACTTCGCCGTTGACCTGAGCGAGCCAGGGGCCGCCGCTGTCGCCGGCGCAGGTGCCTTTGACGCCATCACCTTGGATCTCGAATACCTCGTTCCCACTTCGTGAGGGACGCAAGGGCTCATCCACGGAGAGTGCGACATCGCTGATTGCGTCGCGATCCCGTGGTGCGGTGTTGCCGTAACCGATGTAGGTCACCGAAGTGCGGGCATTGGCCAAGGCCTGAACCTCCCCCGCAGTGGCCATGCGGGTGATAATCGGATTTCCCAGGGGCGCATCGAGGATGAGAAAGGCAATGTCATCCTTCGTTGCGCTCCAATTCGGGTTGTAGAGAATGTTGATCACCTTGACCGGTGAGGCACCACCCTGCCTGTTTGCACCCGGCGGAAACAGCGTGATGTCTGCGGGCGAGATACCCGGCGCGCCCTTGCCCTCCCCATTGATGCAGTGTGCCGCGGTGATGACAATGCGCTGCTTCCACAGGGCGCCGGTGCAGTAGGCAGATTTTGTTTCGATTGCCACTGAGGCAGCAGCAAGTGGGTGCCCGGGTGACCCACCGATCACGCGAGGTGCCAGGTCGGCTTGTGCTGGACTCACGGCGGCCAGTCCGAGGAGAGGTATCACCAGGCTGGCGGCAGCAACCCGACTGAGCACCGCATGGCGCCGTACGAACCCGTGTAATGGTTGAAATGACATCGTGATCCTCTCGTGTCCCACGAGTGTAAGCCCAGGAGTTCAGGACTCAGGCCCGAACTCGCTGCGTAGGCGCAGGCCGTCGGCGTCCAGGGTGGGTGGGTTCCTCACGTAGTGGGCTGGTGTGTGGGAGAACTGGGCTGGGTGGGCGACCGTCACATGACCCGAGTGCGAGGTGTCAAGGATGGGCACCATGGGGGAGAGGCCAAGCCGAGTGGCTACCTCGAATGCCTGTTTGATGTCATTGACCGGACCCACAGGAATCCCGGCTTCGGTGAGAACTGCTTGCCAGTGGTCTGCGGATTCTGTAGCCAATGTGGAATTCAAGCTGCGATTCAATACCTCACGATTGGCGACCCGCGAGGCATTCGTAGCGAACCGCGGGTCCTTCGCCAACTCAGGTTGACCAAGGGCGCTGACCAGGGCCGTGAACTGGTGATCATTGCCTACCGCGATGATTAGTGGACGATCGGCAGCCAGGTAGACGTCGTAAGGCACGATGGATGGGTGGGCATTGCCCATGTGTCCTGCGATCACGCCAGCCTGGACGTAGGCCGAGGCCTGATTCACCAGAGCTGACAGCAACGTGCCTAACAGGCTGACTTCAATCAGCTGGCCTTGGCCGGTCTGCTCGCGGTGATGCAGCGCTGCAAGGATCGCCACGGTCGCATGCAGTCCGGTCAGCACGTCAACTACAGCAACACCTGCCTTCGTTGGCTCGTGAGTCCCAGTGATGCTCATCAAGCCGCCCATCGCCTGAGCCAGCAGGTCGTAGCCGGGGAGATCACGGCCCTGCTTGGAGCCGAACCCGGTGATAGAACACCAGATGAGTTGTGGATTGCCTGCACGAAGTGTTTCGTAGGTGAGGCCAAAGCGATCCATGGTCCCTGGCTTGAAGTTCTCCACGAGAATGTCTGCACGCTGTGCAAGGTTCACCGCGATGCGCAGATCGGCCTCGTTGGTGAGATCAAGGGCGACCGATTCTTTATTTCGATTCACAGCATGGAAATAGGTGCTTTGCCCGTCTGGTGCCCAAGGTGGTCCCCAGAATCGTGTGTCGTCACCCGAACCAGGGCGCTCGACCTTGATGACGCGGGCACCTAAGTCGGCAAGGAGCATCGTGGCGTACGGCCCGGCCAGAACGCGTGAGAAATCGGCGACCAGCACACCGGCTAGTGCGGCTGACATCGCGACGACTCAGCGGAAGGCGGCGAGGCCGGTGAGTGCCTGCCCGACGACGAGCATGTGCATTTCGTTCGTGCCCTCATAGGTGAATACCGATTCGAGATTATTCATGTGTCGGATGACGGGGTACTCCAGGGTGATGCCGTTACCACCCAGGATGCTCCGGCAGGTGCGGGCGATTGCGAGGGCCTGCCGGGCGTTGTTGAGTTTTCCGAGGCTGACCTGCTCAGGGCGTAGGCGATGCTCATCCTTCAGTCGACCCAGGTGCAGGGCGAGCAGCATGCCCTTGCCGAGTTCGAGTGTCATATCTGCCAACTTCTCTTGGGTGAGTTGGTAGCCGGCAATGGGACGGTCGAACTGTTCGCGGTCGACTGAGTAGGACAGGGCCGTCTCTAGGCAGTCACGCGCTGCACCCATTGTTCCGAAAATGATGCCGAATCGCGCTTCGTTGAGACAGGAGAGTGGCCCCTTCAGTCCGGCCACACCTGGGAGCATGGCCTCTGCCGGGAGACGAAGGTTGTCGAAAACAAGTTCGCTGGTGACTGAGGCGCGAAGTGAGAGTTTGCGATGGATGTCGTTGGCCTGGAATCCCGGCGTATCGGTCGGGACGATGAAGCCCCGGATTCCATCGTCTGTTTGAGCCCAGACCACAGCAACATCGGCAACTGAACCGTTGGTGATCCACATCTTCGATCCATTGAGGATCCAATCGGTGCCGTCCTGCTTTGCGGCGGTGCGCATCCCTGAGGGGTTGGAACCGAAGTCAGCCTCTGTTAGCCCGAAGCAACCGATGACCTCGCCCGCTGCCATGCCGGGAAGCCACGACTGGCGGTGCTCCTCGGATCCGAAAGCGTGAATGGCATACATGGCCAGGGACCCTTGGACGCTGACGAGTGAACGGATGCCTGAGTCACCTGCCTCAAGTTCCATGGCGGCAAGGCCGTAGGCCACTGCAGAGGTTCCTGCACAGCCGTAGCCCTCAAGATGCATGCCGAGCAGTCCAAGTGATCCGAAACCCTTGGCAAGTTCGCGTGCGGGGATCTGCCCCTCTTCGAACCATTCCGCGACATACGGCTTGATTTCAACGTCGACAAACTGACGCACCACGTCACGCATGGCACGTTCTTCTTCAGAGAGCAGTGAATCGAAGTCGAATAACTCCAAGGGTTGCATCACGCCTCCACGCTACTCGCCGAGGAATCTTCCGAATACTTCAGCACGACGGGCAGGACGCCCGGTACGTGCTTCGACCTTGTCGGCACTGCTCATCACAGCAAGGCCCA
>CAZKFI010000101.1:0-6234 GCA_964551975.1 uncultured Bifidobacteriaceae bacterium
GTTCTCGCCCTTGACGATAGCCTCGTACACCTTCACGCGACCGAGCACGTCGTCGGACTTAATGGTGAGCAACTCCTGGAGAGCGTAGGCGGCGCCGTACGCCTCGAGTGCCCAAACCTCCATCTCACCGAATCGCTGACCACCGAACTGCGCTTTGCCACCGAGTGGCTGCTGGGTGATCATCGAGTACGGGCCGGTCGACCGGGCGTGGATCTTGTCATCCACGAGGTGGAGCAGCTTCAGGATGTAGATGTAGCCGACCGAGACTCGGCCCGGGAAGGGCTCGCCACTGCGACCGTCGAAGAGTTGCGCCTTGCCATCCGGACCGACCAGTGTCAGGCCTTCGGCAGTGGGCAACGTGGAATCGAGGAGCAACGAGAGTTCGTCCTCACGGGCACCGTCGAACACCGGCGTGGCGACCTTGGTGCGTGGACTTGCCTGTTGCACGATCTCGGGCAGTCGCGCAGCCCGAGGATCACTCGGATCCGCCTTCCAGCCCGCGTGCGCTGCCCAGCCCAGGTGCGTCTCGAGAATCTGTCCGACGTTCATGCGGCCCGGGACACCGAGCGGGTTCAAGACCACATCGACGGGAGTACCGTCCTCCAGGAACGGCATGTCCTCCACTGGCAGGATCTTCGCGATAACGCCCTTATTTCCGTGGCGTCCAGCGAGCTTGTCGCCTTCGGTGATCTTGCGCTTCTGGGCGATGTAGACCCGAACCAGTCGATTCACACCGGGTGGCAACTCATCGCCCTCATCCCGATCAAAGACCCGGATGTCGATGACCTTGCCGGACTCACCGTGCGGGACCTTCAGCGAGGTGTCACGCACCTCGCGGGCCTTCTCGCCGAAGATGGCGCGCAGGAGGCGCTCCTCCGGGGTCAGTTCGGTCTCACCCTTTGGGGTGACCTTGCCGACCAGGATGTCGCCGGGAACCACATCGGCGCCGATGCGGATGATGCCCCGCTCGTCAAGATCTGCGAGGACCTCCTCGGCGACGTTCGGGATGTCCCGGGTGATCTCTTCTTCACCGAGTTTGGTATCCCGAGCGTCGATCTCGTGCTCTTCGATGTGGATGCTAGAAAGCACGTCGTCCTGCACCAAGCGCTCGCTGAGGATGATGGCGTCCTCGTAGTTGTGACCCTCCCAGGGCATGAATGCCACGAGCAGGTTCTTGCCGAGCGCCATCTCACCGAGTTCGGTTGACGGCCCATCGGCGATCACCTGGCCGGCATCAACATGCTGACCCTCGACAACGATCGGGCGCTGGTTGAAGCAGGTGCCCTGATTGGAGCGACGGAACTTCTCCAGCCGGTAGTTCATGGTCTCGCCGTCATCCTCGGCGATTGTGATGTGATCAGCCGAAACCTCCAGCACCGCACCGGGCTTGCGTGCGATCACCAAAGACCCGGCGTCGTATGCCGCACGGAACTCCATACCGGTACCGACCAAGGGTGCTTCGGCCCGCAGCAACGGCACAGCCTGCCGCTGCATGTTGGAGCCCATCAGGGCGCGGTTGGCGTCGTCATGCTCCAGGAACGGAATCATGGCGGTGGCCACGGACCACAACTGACGTGGCGACACGTCCATGTAGTCGACTTCAGTGGGAGGCACGTAGTCGACCTCGCCACCACGGCGCCGCACCAGCACGCGGTCCTCGGCCATCTGGCCGTCGGCAGCCAACGGCGTGTTCGCCTGAGCGATGACGTGCAGATCTTCCTCGTCAGCGGTCAGGTAATCGATCTGATCGGTTACCCGGCCTTCCACGACCTTGCGGTACGGCGTCTCCACGAAGCCGAATGCGTTGACGCGACCGTAGGTCGAGAGCGACCCGATGAGTCCGATGTTCGGGCCTTCCGGTGTCTCGATCGGACACATGCGTCCGTAATGCGACGGATGGACGTCGCGAACCTCGAAGCCTGCCCGTTCGCGCGAAAGCCCGCCAGGACCGAGTGCCGACAGACGCCGCTTGTGCGTCAGACCGGCCAGTGGGTTGGTCTGGTCCATGAACTGGGACAACTGGCTGGTCCCAAAGAACTCCTTGATCGAGGCAACAACCGGTCGGATGTTGATCAACGTCTGTGGCGTGATCGCCTCGACGTCCTGGGTGGTCATCCGCTCACGAACCACCCGCTCCATCCGGGAGAGACCGGTGCGAATCTGGTTCTGGATCAATTCGCCCACTGTGCGTAGGCGACGGTTGCCGAAGTGATCGATGTCGTCGGTCTCCACCATGACCTCGCCGCGTGGACCATTCATGGTTGGTAGACCTGCGTGCAGGCGCACGAGGTACTCGATCGTGGAGACGATGTCCTCGATGGTGAGCACGCTCTGGGTCAACGGCAGGTCAAGGCCCAACTTGCGGTTGAGCTTGTGGCGACCCACCTTGGCTAGGTCGTAGCGCTTGGGGTTGAAGTAGAAGTTGTCGAGGAGATTGCGAGCGTTCTCCAGAGTCGGTGGCTCACCGGGACGCAGTTTGCGGTAGATGTCCAACAGGGCGTCATCCTGGCTCGCCAGATGATCCTTCTCCAACGTCGCCATGAAGGTTTCGTACTGGCCGAATCGTTCGGTGATCTGCTCGGTAGTCCAACCCAGGGCCTTGAGTAGCACGGTTACCGGCTGCTTGCGCTTGCGGTCCACGCGCACTGCGACGAGATCCTTCTTGTCGATCTCGAACTCGAGCCAGGCACCGCGACTGGGGATGATCTTGGAGACGCAAACGTCCTTGTCAGAGGTCTTATCCACTGAGCGCTCGAAGTACACGCCCGGGGAGCGCACCAGCTGGGAGACCACAACACGTTCGGTGCCGTTGATGACGAAGGTGCCCTTGTCGGTCATGAGCGGGAAGTCACCCATGAACACCGTCTGCGACTTGATCTCGCCGGTCTCGTTGTTCATGAACTCCGCGGTGACGAACAGCGGAGCCGCATAGGTGAAGTCATTGTCCTTGCACTGCTCAACCGTGTACTTGGGTGGTTCGAATCGGTGGTCGCGGAAGGACAGCGACATCGACCCGGAGAAATCCTCGATCGGGCTGATCTCCTCGAAGATCTCCGTCAAACCGGAGACCTGCGGGATCTCGGTATTGCCCGCAGCCACCTGGGCGGCAACCCGCTCCTGCCAGGCCGGGCGCCCCAGCAGCCAGTCGAAACTGGTGGTCTGCAGGGCCAGCAGGTCCGGCACAGCCAGGGGCTCGCGAATCTTCGCGAATGAGGCCCGATGCAGACCCGGGGAGAGCGTTGCGACGTCTGACGAACGTGAGGGAGCCAACTGAATCCTTCCAAGGGCGCGCGGCGTGCGCTTGCCTCACACGCCCGCTACTGACCGCGAAGCGGTCGGAACGGGAATTGGGCAGCGCAAAGCGACAGCATACCCGCGGGGCACGCCGCTGCCAAGTCCGCTACGAGCGCCGGTGCGAACCCCTCGATCTGGTGGCTTCTCTCCACCGCAGCGGCTCGTGAGCCCGCCAGCCAGATCCTCGTTTTCGCACCCGACTCGCGGACGCAGCCTCAATGTTGGCCGCTGATGGGCCACCCGTCAAGTGCATTCACAGGTCCGTGTCGGCATGTCCGATTCTCGGATCTGCCCACGACCGGATTTGCTCACGGCAGGACCTGGAATGGTTGACCATCAAGGGCTCGGAGGCTGCCGAAGTGTCGCCGATCCAGGGTGCAGATCGTGTGAGTGCCGTAGCGATCCGCCAGCAGCACCAGGGATGCATCGGTGACCCCAATGTCCTGATCTGCATAGCGTTCGACCAGCCCGGCGCAGGCCAGAAGGTCGGCGGCCTGCAGCGTCGGGAATTCATACGCGCCTGAGCAGAGCTCCGTTAGTGCAAGGATCTCGGCACGCAGGCCGACCCGGGTGCGGACCAGATAGTCCAGTTCGGCAACGACGTAGGGGCTAATCACGAGCAGGGCGGCGTGCTCCAGGACAGTGGCAACGGCAGCATGATCAGGATCGTCGGAACGGTAGAGGGCAAACAGGCCGCTGGTGTCGACGATCACTCCTCGCCAAACCTCCTAAGAGGAGCCGTTTCGGGACCACCCGCGACCCCCGCATCAATGTCGCGGGCGTGTAAATCGCCCCCGGTGAAGATTCCACCACGAGGGCGTGGCGTTCGCGTTTCCTTATCCACAGCCTCTCGAATGATCTGAGCCTCAGTGAGCCCCCGTCGACGGGCCTCAGCTTCCAGGCGCGACTTCAGCTCATCCGGGAGATAGACGGTTGTTCGCTTCACGCCATACATCGTGACATACGTCTACTGAAACAGGTTCACAACTGCCAGGAGGGTCCGCAGGCAGTGCCTGCGGACCCTCCTGTAAACAATCGACCTACGAACAATTGACCTACTTGACGGTGACCTTGGCGCCGGCGCCTTCCAGGGCAGCCTTGGCCTTGTCGGCGGTCTCCTTGTTGACCTTCTCCAGAACCGGCTTCGGTGCACCCTCGACCAGGTCCTTGGCCTCCTTCAGGCCCAGGTTGGTCAGCGTGCGAACCTCCTTGATCACCGGAATCTTGTTGTCGCCACCGGACTCCAGGATCACGTCGAACTCGTCCTGGTCGGCCGCACCGCCGGCGTCGCCACCACCGGCTGCCGGAGCGGCAACCGCAGCCACCGCAACAGGTGCTGCCGCGGTCACGTCGAAGGTCTCTTCAAAAAGCTTCACGAACTCGCTGAGCTCAAGGAGGGACATCTCCTTGAAAGCCTCCAGGAGCTGATCATTGCTGAGCTTGGCCATCGTGCTGTCCTTTCGTCGGGCTGAATCCGGGCTTTCAGCCCGCGTCGGTCTCCTCGGCCAGGGCCGAGGTTTCTTCGCCTGCTGCAGGCTCAGCAGGAGCCTGTGGTGCGGCCGCAGCCGCGGGGGTCTTGGCCTGCAGTGCCCCGAAGGCGCGTGCTGCCTTGGCCAACGGTGCAGCGAACAGAGCGGCTGCTGCAGATTGCTTGGCCTTCATGGCACCGGCCAACTTCGAAAGCAGCACCTCGCGCGACTCCAGGTCGGCGATGCGATTGAGGTCTGCCGCGCTGAGCAGCGCCCCGTCCATGAGGCCGCCCTTGATGACCAGGGCTGGGTTCTCCTTGGCGAAGTCGCGAATGCCCTTGGCCGCCTCGACCGGATCGCCCTTGACGAAGGCGATGGCACTTGGCCCAGCCAGCATCTCGTCGATGCCGGTCACCCCGGCCTCGCGCGCGGCGATCTTGCTCAGGGTGTTCTTGACGACCGCGTAGGTGACGGTGGGCCCTAGCGCCCGGCGCAGGGCCTTGAGCTGGGCAACCGTGAGGCCGCGGTACTCGGTGAGTACGGCAGCGTTCGAGGAGCGAAAGTGCTCGGTGAGTTCGGCGACAGCCGAGACTTTGCCTGGCTTTGCCATGGTGCTCCTTCCATCGCCCCAGCGATGACGAGCACAGGCGAGCAGTCGAAACTGCTTCACTCACCTGCGCAGGTCGCCCACCAGGGGCCTTCGGCGCCCTGAGGCGCAACCGGCGGTCTTTGGTAAGTCGGGAGTCTATGGGCCTAGCACGTGAGGGTCAAAACGGTGGTGGGGTCGGCTCCGAGGAGCCGACCCCACCACCCGGTGTTCACTTACCGACTACGGCAGCAACTTCGCTGGGGCCTGAGCCGGCTTGAAATTCGCTTCCACGACCTTGCCTGATGTCGTGGAATTGCCTGCGAGCAGGACGTTCTTGCTCACGCGCACCAGGGTGCCTGCCGAGTCATACTGACCCATCCAGTAACCGAGGTAGCCCTGGTGTGACGTCGCAGTGATCCGCAATGGGACATTGGCGGCCGACTTGAAAGACCCCGACTTTGTCTGCAGGGCGTTGATCAGTGCCTTGCGCGACAGGTTCGGACCCGCAGCTTTGAGTGCCTGGGAGAGCACGTAGGCGGCGTTCACGCCGTAGTAGGTGTAGAAGTTCCACGGCAGACCGGCCGCTTCCACGATCGCCTTCATCTGGCTCACGTAGCCGTTACCCACGTCCGTAATCGGCAGTAGGAAGCTCGGCGTGTAAACACCGTTGAGCAGAGCCAGCGGCTGCGCGATTCCCGCAGCCTTGAGCGACTGGGTCAGGACTGCAGGCTCTGATCCCACCGAGGTCACCATCCACTTCGGCGAGTACCGCGCACCTGCAGCAGTGGCGAGCAACACCGCAGTTGCCGGCGTCACACCGAAGACCACGACCAGCTGGCAGCCAGCACCGGCCAGAGTGCCCACCTGCGTGCGCAGGTTACG
>CAZKFI010000102.1:0-4471 GCA_964551975.1 uncultured Bifidobacteriaceae bacterium
TGTATAAGGGCAGATACTCCATCAACAGCGGCCGTGGTCCTACCAGGCTCATGTCACCGCGCAGCACGTTCCACAGCTCCGGCAATTCATCAAGCGAAGTCTCCCGAAGCCACCTCCCGAAGGGAACCAGGCGAAGTGAGTCCTCTACGAGCACTCCACCGGAATCCCTTTCGCTGGTCATGGACCGAAACTTGACCATGGTACACGGCTTACCAATGCGACCGGGTCGCTCTTGGCGAAAGAGCACGGGGGCGCCCAGATTCCGACGAACTCTCCAGCCGAGAATGACAAGTGCGGGGGAGAGCAAGACGAGCGCAGAAGCACTCATTGTGATGTCAAAGACTCGCTTGCCCCCGAATCTGTATACGCGGCCCATCTTGGATTCACACCTGCAGGGCTTCCAGCACGATGTTCGATACGCGGTCGACGTCCTCTTCCGTCATGGCGGTACCCGACGGCAGGCAAAGCCCATCCCGAAACAACTGCTCCGCTGATCCCGTCAGGAAGGATGTGGCACCAGCAAACACGGGCTGAAGGTGGAGTGGCTTCCATACCGGTCGGGACTCGATCTTGTGGCTGTCGAGCAGCCTGCGAACCCGAGTGGAGGTACCCGGATGGATTAACGGGTCAAAGCGCACGACTGACAGCCATGCGTTCGAACCGCCCCAGCGGGGGTCTGACTGAACCAAGACCCCTTCCCTTGTCTCAAGCCGATCCCGATACCACTCGCGAATCTGCCTTCTCTTGGCTACTTCTGCTGCGACCCGCCGAAGCTGGGAGCGTCCCAATGCAGCCAGGATGTTGCTCAGCCGGTAGTTGTAGCCAATCTCCTCGTGCTCGTACCAGGGGACGTCCTCGCGGGACTGCGTCGCCCAGAATCGGACCTTTCGCGCCAATTCGTCATCATCGGTAACCAGCATTCCTCCACCGGATGTGGTTATCAGCTTGTTCCCGTTGAACGACAGGACTCCCGCCTGACCGAACGAGCCCGCATTTCCCCCGGAGCACGTCGTTCCCACGGCCTCAGCGGCATCCTCCAGTAGTGGTACCTCAGCTTCGGCCAGTATGGGGATAAGAGCGGGGTAGTTGGCGAGTGTTCCGTACAGGTCGACGGGAATGGCCGCAGAAACCCGTCTGCCCGATGCCCGAAGAGATGAGATGGCACCCCCGACGAGTGCAGGGTCCATATTCCAAGATTCGTCGATGTCGATGAACACCGGTTCCGCTCCCAAGTAGGTCACGGCAAAGGCGGTCGCACCGAACGTCACCGTTGGGACGAGCACGCAGTCGCCCGGATGCACGCCCATGTACTTCAGGCCCAAGTGGATGGCCGCCGTACCGGAGGACAGGCCTACGGCGTGGGAGACACCCACCGCCTGCGCGATCTCCTCCTCGAAAGCCTGAAGGTCGGGTCCGACAGGGGCAAGCCAGCCCGAGGACATCGCCGCGACTACCGCATCAATGTCACTCCGAGTGACCACAGGCGGCGAAAGGAGGATTCGGGAGCGGTCCTCAGGGGTCACACCTCTAGCATAGAGGCGCTAAACTTCCCTCTACCGACCTCGGGAGGAAGCCATCGCTGGCAGCGGCCTAGTTGTGATCGGTGCGGGTGGCCACGCGGTCAGCTTGACGGAAACGATCGAGGCCCTGGGTCTGGACATCGCAGTCTTCGTCGACTCTCGGGCTCATGCTCCCTCAGAATTCCTAGGACGTCCCTTGGAGACGGAAGTCCCCGAGGTTGAGGCGCCTTCGACCCTGCGACTAGTGATCGCAATTGGCGACAACTTCGCGCGCCAACGCATTGCCGAGTTTTACGCAGGGCGGCTTCCCCAGCCGGAACTGCCCGTGCTGGTCCATCCCACGGCCTCGGTATCTCGCTCCGCTCAGTTGGGTCCAGGGACCGTTGTCCTGCAAGGTGCAGTCGTCGGATCGCATGCAATCCTGGGTGCCGGCTGCCTTGTGAACAGCGGCGCCGTGGTCGAGCATGAGTGTGTGCTGGGTAAGTACTCCTCGATGGGCCCGAACGCGGTGCTAGGAGGTCGAACCTCCCTTGGCGAGAGGGTAGCAATCGCACTAGGAGCCACCGTCAAGCACGGCTTATCCATCGGCGCCGATACCGTCGTAGGCGCGGCATCCTATGTCCATCAGAGCCTACCCAACGGTGTAGTCGCATACGGCACCCCAGCGACAGTCCAACGGAAGCGCGAACCGTCGGACTCCTACCTTGTCTAGGGTTCCTGAAGTGAGCGGTCAGTCGGTGACTCGGCCCGCATCCCAGTCGAAAGCAGGGGGAGTTCCATGAGGGTGGGCGTGTGGCAGCGCAAACGCTTGGCCCAAGCCGGATGGGATGCGTTCTCCTGGATTGCGGCCGTACCGATCGCCGTCTTCCTCCGATACGACTTAGCACCGACTCCTTCCGTGATTCAGCTTGGCTTGCTGGTCGGTATCGCCTGCGCGTTCGCGTACATCCTCCTTGGCTGGCTTTTTCGCTTGTATCGCGGTCGCTATGTCGTGGGCTCCTACGACGAGGTCGTGGGAGTGATGGCAATCACTGCTGCCGTTGGCGTCCTTGGAAGCCTGACGGCCCTGCTACTTCCACCGACGGCATTTCCTCGAACGACCGTGATCATCGCATCTGGGCTGGCCGCCACGAGCATGCTCGGCGCGAGGTTCATCTGGCGAGGAATCCAGCGTCAATCGGCCCTCGGCAGGAAGGGCACAAGAACCCTCATCTACGGCGCCGGTGACGCTGGGTCGCAGATCGTGACGTTGATGCTCAATGACGCCAACTCGGAGTTTCAGCCCGTGGGCTTCATCGATGATGATCCCAACAAGCAGCACCTTCGCAGATCCGGTATTCGAGTTCTCGGCACAATCGACTCTCTTGAGAGCCTCGTTCAGGAGCAGGGCGCCGACACCCTGCTCGTTGCTATCGCTGGAATTCCTGCCAACCGTCTTCTCGACCTTGACCGTCGGTGCGCCGCTATCGACGTAGACGTCCGAATCATTCCCACGGCGTCCGAGATTGCCGGCGGCGCAGTGCGACTTGGTGATATCTCCGACGTGACCGAGGAAGATCTCATGGGGCGTCGACAGATTCACACTGATGAGAGACAGATCACCGATTTTGTCAAGGGCAAACGAGTGCTCGTTACCGGCGCGGGGGGTTCGATTGGCTCCGAGCTGGTCAGGCAACTGTCAAGATACAACCCTGAGTCGCTCTTGCTCCTTGACCGAGATGAGTCGGCGCTGCACAGCGTGCAGTTGACGCTGGATGGCTCGGGGACACTTTCATCGAGGAATCTAGTTCTCGCGGACATTCGCGACCGTGACCGCATTCATCGAGTATTCGATGAACACCGCCCTGAACTGGTGTTTCATGCAGCTGCGCTGAAGCATCTGCCTCTCCTTGAGCGCTTTCCCTCAGAGGCCTACAAGACCAATGTCGAAGGGACCCGCAATGTCCTCCTGGCTGCCAGGCAGTCTGGTGTTGCCGCTTTTGTGAATATCTCTACTGACAAGGCTGCGGACCCAACCAGCGTGCTTGGTTACAGCAAGCTCATCACCGAACGTCTCACTGCCGCTATCAATGATCATGACCATACCAAGTACGTATCCGTGCGTTTTGGGAATGTCCTGGGATCTCGGGGATCTGTCCTGCACACATTCCGCTACCAAATCGCAAAGGGAGGGCCAGTAACGGTCACCGATAGAGATGTCACCCGCTACTTTATGACAGTCAGCGAGGCCGTCCATCTGGTACTGCAAGCCTCTGTTCTAGGAAGGCAGGGGGAGACACTTGTCCTCGATATGGGCACACCTGTGCGCATCTACGATGTCGCGCAGTACATGATCGAGCGTTCAGGTAGGGATATCGAAATCGTCATCACAGGTCTTCGGTCAGGCGAGAAGAAGCACGAAGTGCTCGTGGCCACCGATGAGCAGGCCAACCGCCCACTTCATCCGCTCATTGCGCACATGAAGGTGCAGCCCATCGAACCGGAGAGCCTCACTGTGGGCGACCCATCCAATGTGTCAGCAGAATTGCTGGAGGGATTGGCCACGAAGCCTTAGCGGGCACTTCGAAGGAATCTGGCGATACCTCGAACAGCCCTGTAGGCCAGGAATCTGGCGTGCGTGTCGAGACGATCTCCATAAACCTCTCGCAGAAGGACCCAGCGCTGAGAGTCGACAAAACTTGCGTTGAACTCCCTACTCCCAGTACGCATTCCACCCAACTCCTGCTGTTCATGCCGGACAGCGGCGTCGGGCACGTAGCGAATGCGCCCACCAGTAGCTCGGGTCACGCGAATCGACAATTCGGTTTCCTCGTAGAGGCTGGGCGACCCGAAGGCTCCACTGAAGCCCCCCAATGCGACGAGGTCAGCCGTCCGCCCGGCGAAATTGCCGCCTGCCACTGTGTCACAGAAGGAGGCTACGGCGGAGTCAGGGTGTCCAATTGGCTCGAGAA
>CAZKFI010000102.1:4481-6014 GCA_964551975.1 uncultured Bifidobacteriaceae bacterium
CACAGTTGGAATGCCTTCTTGATTCCGGGAACCCGACCCGACGCGGTAGCCCACCCGGCCACGGCCCCCGTGGCTAGGCAGTTTCCTGGATGGGCCAGGGGTGCCGTGAGCACGCGCAGCCAATCTCGCCGAACGGGGCGGCAGTCATCGTCTAGGAAAGCGACGACCGCACCTTTGGCTCTCACCAAGCCCCAGTTTCGGGCATATCCCGCCGATCTCTGATCAGCCAATAGGGCACTCGCCGAAGAAGCTGGTCGTAGGGCGAGAAATGTGCTCCTATCGACTTCGTCCTGAAATACGAAGAGTGCTTCCAGCATGTGCGGTTGAAGCTGATCGAGCACGTGACTCAAGGCCGCCGCTTGCTGTGGCCTTCCCAGCGTTGGAACCACGATGCTGACGTCCAGACATGAGCTTTCCTCCTCAGGCTCATCGGGCGAAACCGTCACGGACCACCCGCCTCGAGTCTGTTCACGAGTTGGGCTACAAGTTCGCTCTTGTTCGCCCAACGCTGGCTCTGCGCCCAATGCACATTTGCTTTCCCCATTGCTCGCCGCGCGTCACTGTCACTCATGAGGGCAGCGAGCGCGTCAGAGACATTCTCAAGCCTGCAGTCCTCGTCTAGAAGGACACTGCCATTCGGTGCCACAGCTTCCACCACTCCACCCGTCTTGGCCGCGAGGATCGGCAGTCCCATCGCAGCCGCCTCAAGATAGACGATTCCGTACCCCTCCCACCCTTCTCCCCCTGGAATACGGTGTGGAAGCATCGCAAACAGATGCGCTTGGGAGTAGAGGCTGACCAGTTGCGAGTCACTCACTCTTCCGTGAAGGCGCACCTTGTCGGGCATCGTGATCAGATTCGAGAGTGACTCCCACTCAGAACCCTCGCCGACGACATCGAGTCGCATACTCCTCCCCAATGCCACATTCTTCTCCACAGCCTGAATCAACTGGTCGATGCCTTTTCGCGGCGATAGACGTGAAACACAGAGCACGCGAAACTCCGCACTACCTTCGTTCTCACCGGGAGCAACCACAAGTTCTCCCCGTTGAACGAATTCCGGAGTCCCCGGGTGAATGACGACGACACGATCGTGCAGATCTCGCGGGATCCATTGGTCGCGGGTCGCAAGACTGTTGCAGCCGATCACCAGGGCTCTCTTCAGCATCCTGTTGAGCATGGGCTGCCCCTTGGGGTAGCCCTGCCATTCACCACCATGAAGGATGATGCCGAAAGGCACGCCTCCCAGCATGGCTCCCACGGCCATGTGCGGCTGTCCGGCCAGGATGGCGTAGTTCCCGGAGTGTGCACGAGATACCTTTCGAGCCTGGCTAACCTCGGCCACTCGCCCGCGGAGGCCCGAACGCACTGCAAAGCCCTCTGGAGTGTCGATGCCCGCGACATGAATTCTTCCTCCCGCGGCCGCTACCAGGCCTGCGTAGTAGCGACTCACGCCGCCGAGTCCGGGAGGGTAGTTGTTGGTTATCAGCAGGGCGGTCATGGCGAGACCGCGGCGAGGGCAGCCTGCACAAA
>CAZKFI010000103.1:0-6008 GCA_964551975.1 uncultured Bifidobacteriaceae bacterium
CGTCAGAATTCACACGGCCATGCGATCCGCCAGGAAACTCGTCTGGTCGGCGACGTCCAGCACTCCAGCCGATAAGTGCGCTGAGGATGACAATGACCGGAAAAGGAACGTGAAGAAATGTGATCGCTACAAAGCGATGCTGCGGCGAGGATCTTCAAAGTGGCGCTTCGGAGCGTGCGCTTGCTGATGCGGACAAAGGCTTCAGCGACGAGTACCACCACGGCTGCTTGCAAGCCGAAAAGAAGTCCACTGACCCAGTCGACGGACCCGTACAGCGCATACAGGAGGGAGAGCGCGAGCATCACGAGGAACCCGGGAAGAATAAAGAGAACTCCTGCGATCAGTCCCCCGCGACGACCGTGCATCAACCAGCCGACGTAAGTTGCCAACTGCTGGGCCTCTGGTCCGGGCAGGACCATGCAGTAGTTCAATGCGTGAAGGAACCGTTGCTCGCTGATCCAGCGTCGACGCTCGACGAGTTCGCGGTGCATCAAGGCGATCTGGCCTGCTGGTCCACCGAAGCTGTTCAAGCCGACGTAGCCCCAGACACGGGCGGCCTCGGAGAGGCCCACTCCGTGCGTGCTCTTTCCTGTCATCGCAGGTTGCCGGAGACTAGAGCGCGTCCGGGTAGTGAGTGCGAACGAGTTCGGGGTAGCTGCGTAGGTAGTAGTTCCACATCTGCTCGCCGAACACGGGCACCGCGCTACCTGCCAGGCCATCCGCACCGTCGAGGAGCTGGTCGCGTCGGGCCATGAAACCGGCGTTGCGGTGTCGCGGACTTTTCTGCACCGCATCCACAAACACGGCGTCCAACTCCAGTGGCTCGAGGCTGGCACGCAGGTCGGGACCATGGAAATACGCCGACGAGTACCTCTGGGTGGCACAGATGACCCGATGGTTGGTGGCGACTAGGTAATTGCCGGTCATCGATTGCAGCATCTCCCCGAGATTCACGACGAATGCATCGTCACGCGGCGGGACGTCGATCCACTCACCGCGTTCGTTTTCCACCTGCAGACCTCCGACTCCGTGCTGCATCAGCAAGGTAAGGAATCCAGCGTCGTGGTGACCGTTCACGCCCGCCTGCCCTGGTGGTGTCGGGGGGTAGGAGATCAGCTTCATGAAGCCGAGGGGACGCTCGCCGAAGCGGCGGGTGAAGGTGTCCTGCGGCAGGCCGAGTCCGACAGCCAGGACCGCCATCAGCTCATCCGCCAGGGACGCCAGGGTGGTGAAGTATTCGGTGACGATCTCTCGGAAACCGGGCAGGACCTCGTCAGGCAACCATTGGTTTGGCCCATCGAGCCGCAGGTAGGCGGGCTTGACGTCCGCGGGTCGTGCCGGGTGCTCGCTCGAAAGGTCGATTTGCTCTCGGTAGTCGACGCGGTTGTTCGTCAACTCGGCGCCGACAGCCTCCCAGCCCCGGAAGTGACGTGACGCGCTCTTCGCCATCAACGCCTTGGTCTCCTCCGGAAGCGCGAAGAAGGAGCGCAACGCCGCGAAGTATCGATCAATCAGATCCCGGTTGATTCCATGGTCGACCAGCAGAAAGAACCCCACGCGGTGGCAGGCGTCGACGAGTTCGGCTGCGAAGACACGCTGCTCCTCCGCGTTGCCACGCCAACCGGTAAGTGAGACCACTGGGATTGAAGTGAACACGTCAGGGCTCTGAATCGACACGTATCGGAATCTACCGACGGTCCAATCCCTCTGGGGCGGGGGTAATTCCGAGCTGCAAGTGATGTGCAGGTGCGACCCGTGTGTTCGTGCCGCACCCGGATCGCGTCATGACTACAGTCTGGAACGATGGAAGTCCGCTGAGATCCAGCGGTCACCATAAGGAGGAGATGTAAATGCTTCGCTCACGACGCGCGACCGCGTTGGCTGCAGTGCTCACCGCTGCCATGTTCGTCGCCGCCTGCAGCTCGGGTACGAGCACCGAGACTGCCGCTGAGACCGCGGCGGCTTCGGCCGCGGTGGCGACCCCCGCGGAATCGACACCTACCGAGGACGCCGCGGTCGATCCGTGTGCGAAGGAGAACCTCGCAACGCTGACGGCTGGCACGCTGACCATCGGTACAGACTCGCCGGCCTACCCGCCCTACTTCGTCGACGACGATCCCTCGAATGGGCAGGGCTTCGAGTCCGCGGTCGCCTATGCCGTAGCTGAGGGGCTTGGATTCACCCCTGAGGAGGTTGCATGGGAGGTCGTTCCCTTCAATAGCTCCTACGCACCGGGAGAGAAGACCTTCGACTTCGACATCAACCAGATCTCGATCACGCCTGAGCGTGATGAGGCTGTTGACTTCTCCGATGGGTACTACACCGTGAACCAGGCTGTGGTGGCTCTCAACGATTCAAAGGTTGCCGGAGCGACGACCCTCGCCGAGTTGCAGAAGGCGAAGTTGGGCGCCCAGGTGGGAACCACGAGCCTGGCATTCATCACAGACGTCGTTGCCCCGACGGCAGAGCCATTCGTCTACAACGACACCAATGATGCAAAGAATGCGCTGCAGAACGGCCAGATCGACGCGATCGTGGTTGACCTGCCGACCGCGTACTACATCACAGCCGTCGAAATCGAGAACTCAAAGATCGTTGGCCAGTTCCCGGCCCAAGAGGGTGGCGAGCAGTTCGGCCTCCTCTTTGAGGAGGGCAACCCCCTCGTCGGCTGCGTCAACGCCGTACTCGCTGACCTCAAGGCCAGCGGGGAGTTGCAGTCCATTCAGGACGAGTGGCTTGCCGGTGCTGCCGCTCCCTACTTCAAGGAATAGCCTCATCCCCTGATGAGCCTTGCACCCGCGCCTGGCGCAGCTGTGGTCTACCGAGATCCGCTGCGCCAGGCGCGATTGCGTAGGAAGGCCTGGATAAACGCGCTGATCGGGATCGTGAGCCTGGTCGTGTTCGCACTGCTCGTGGTCGCGCTCGTGGGTCGCAGCTCCGGCTGGGCGGCCGTTCAGGAGACGTTCTTCTCGGGTGAGCAATTCGCCACGTCCTTCCCCGAGGTCCTTTCCGCATTCTGGTTGAACGTGCGGATATTCCTTATCGCTGAGCCGCTGATTTTGATCCTCGGCCTCCTCGTGGCCTTGGCTCGCGGACTACGCGCGCCGATCTTCCTGCCGCTGCGGGTTGTCACCACGATCTATGTTGATGTGTTCCGTGGTGTTCCGACAATCCTTGTGATCTTCCTGCTTGGCTTCGGGATGCCCGCGCTCCGGCTTCCCGGTGTGCCCTCTGACCCGATCTTCTGGGGCACTGTCGCGCTCGTCCTGTCTTATGGCGCCTATGTGGCCGAAGTGTTTAGGGCCGGCATCAACTCCGTGCACCCATCACAGCGAATGGCGGCGCGGTCCCTGGGCCTAAACTCGGCGCAAACCAGCCGCTACGTGGTACTCCCACAGGCGACACGAAATGTCCTCCCACCTTTGCTCAACGACTTCATCTCACTGCAGAAAGACACCGCACTCGTGGCCGTCCTCGGCCCGATCGAGGCGCTACGTCAGGCGCAGATCGATGCCTCGTTCAACTTCAACTACACCCCCTACGTCGTGGCCGCATGCATCTTCATCGCGCTGACGATCCCGATGACACGGTTCGCTGACTGGGTCCAGCGGCGTACGGAACGCAAACGTCAGTCGGTGGCCTGATGGGAACTGCACCCCTGCTTGACGTTGCGGGAGTCTGGAAAGGCTTCGACACCCTGCCGGTACTGCGCGGTATCGATCTGGTGGCGCAAGCACACACGGTAACCGCCTTGATCGGAGCCTCTGGCTCTGGTAAGTCGACCCTGCTGCGGTGCATCAACGGCCTCGTGGCCGTGGATGCAGGAACGATCACTTTGGACGGAGAGACTGAAGTCAGTGCCCTGGATGCAGATCTTGATGCGGTACGCACGCGCATCGGTATCGTCTTCCAGTCCTACAACCTCTTTCCGCATATGAGCGTGTTGGACAACGTGACGCTTGCACCCATCAAAGTCTTGCGTCGCTCACCGAAAGGAGCGCGGCAGGCCGGACGGGATCTACTCGCCCGTTTTGGTCTCGAGGGCAAGGCTGACGACTATCCGGATCGCCTGTCAGGGGGCCAGGCCCAGCGCGTCGCTATCGTGCGCGCGTTGGCGATGGAGCCTGAACTGCTTCTCTTTGACGAGATCACGAGTGCTCTCGACCCACTACTAGTGGGGGAGGTACTGGATGTGGTGCGTCAACTAAAGGACAGTGGATTCACAATTATTATGGCCACACATGAAATCGGTTTCGCCAGGCATATAGCCGATCGGGTGTGTTTTCTGCACAACGGCTTGGTGCATGAGCAGGGCACTGCCGCGGAGGTTCTCGACGATCCGCGCGACGAGTTGACTCGCGCGTTCCTGGCCCGGGTCCTGCGCTGATCAGTGCAGCTCTCGGCGCTTCCAGGCTCCGGGCGCGCTCAGATGCTCGGTCATGCTTAGGGGCATGATGCCCGTCTCGATGTCCGCAAGGGTGACGTGCTCGAGGACATCGCGGAGTGCGGCGCGGGTTGCCACCCACACCTCACGCAAATGCTCGGCACGCCCGGGATAGACAGCCTCTTCCGGTGGTCGACCGCGCACTGCTGCGAGGGGTCCCTCAAGGGCGCGGATCACATCGGCGACGGTGATCTCACTCGCCGGTTGCGCAAGACGGTAGCCGCCTGCGGAACCACGATGGCTGGTGATGATCCCGGCCTGTCGGAGTGAGCGCAGGATGCTCTCAAGGACTTTCGCGGACATCGTCAATTGCTTCGCGAGGGTGTCGCAGGTGGTGAGCTTGTGCGGATCGCTGGTGGCCTCGTGGGCCAACTCGAGGAGGGCGCGCATCCCGTAGTCGACACGCGCCGACACCTCCATTGTGCGATTTAGGCCCGCCGAGAGTCGGCGGATGCCCCCCGGATCGGTGCTCATGTGACCGTGCAGTCCACCACGATGCCGTCGGCGGAAGTGAAGACCACGGTGCCGGCCGCAGCGCCCGCATCCTCTCCGGACTCGATGACGACGTAGGTGTATCCCGAGGCCTCGGCCAGCGCGGACGCTGCATCTACCGGGAGACCTTGGGCGACGATCTGATCACATAGCGCTGTCTGCTCGGCCACGAGGTCCACGGCCTCCCCGGTAACGACGGCTTCCGTCGGGGCCGGGGACGACCCTTCCGCTCCGCCGGCGTTCGAGCAAGCCGTCAGGGCTAGCGCGGCGATGAAGGTCGCGACTAGTGGGGTAAGGGTTCGCATATTCGGCATTTGCCTACATTACCACCTAGTAAAGTAGGAAATGCGACGCGCAAGCGCGGGGTAATTTGCATAAAGCCGATAGGATTGATAGGAAATACCCCGCGAAGGGTGTCGGATCACGCCGGTGCCCGCGATCGAAAGGACGATGAACATGAAACGGATCACCTGGGTGCGCGGCACCCTGGCGGCGATCCTGGGCTCGGTCATCGCGGTGACCGGTGTCATCGCACCCGCGGGTGCGGCCGTTCCGAGCAGGGTCTCGGCCTCGGACGGGCTGCCCAAGCTGGCCACCTGCCCCACCATCCGCCTGGGCTTCTTCCCGAACATCACGCACGCACCAGCGCTGGTCGCGCAGCAGTTGGCGCTCAACGAGACTTTCCTCGGTAAGGACGGCACGAAGGTCGAATACACGACGTTCAACGCGGGTCCCTCGGTGATCGAAGCGATGAAGGGTGGTGCGCTCGACGTCTCCTATATCGGCCCCAACCCGGCGATCGCGGGCTACACCTCGACAGGCGGCACGCTGCTGCGCATTGTCTCCGGTGTGACCTCCGGGGGCGCCGCCCTCGTGGTCAAACCAAGCATTAACTCCATCGAGGACCTGCGCGGCAAAAAGATCGCAACACCCCAGCTGGGGAATACCCAGGACGTCGCCATCCGTGCCTTCCTCAAGGAGAAGGGCTTCAAAACCTCGACCACGGGTGCCCCTCCCAGCATCACCCCGGCGAAGGAACTCGCCCCGTACCCGTCGCTCTTCCGGCGCGGTG
>CAZKFI010000104.1:0-5880 GCA_964551975.1 uncultured Bifidobacteriaceae bacterium
CAGCGCTGTCAACTGTCATGGCTGATGCGTGGTGAACGTCAAGCCGATAGCCCGTGAATACCCGGACATGCCCAGGCCATCGCCAGGACTCCGTCGAAATGGGTTGTGCAGCGCGAGAAAGAATAGTAGTATTTCTCTACTCTCTGTGGTACACACTTCTCAGATTGTGAACGCAGCGATGCCAATAGAGGGTCTCCCAAAACCTGGAGGAAAGATGCGCAAGATTTCAGAGTTGAAGCCGCCGCTGAAGCCTCAACAGGTGAACGAGTTGCTGTCACAGCTGAAGGAGAATGAGGGTGATCTACCCATCAAGAAGACTGATGTGTTCAGTCGCCTCATGTTTTTCAGCGGAACGGGGTATGTGACCGGGCATGTCCCCAGGCACGCTAAGGATGTAGCAGTCCCCTCGGTGACTGGGCCCCTGGAAAAGTTTGAGTTTGTGCCTGGATACATCACCACTGTCCCATTCGATGAAGATGCGTCCTCAGTTCAAGACGGTGCCGAAGAGAACACCTCAACCATGTCGCCTGAGAGAATCATTGCGGGGCTTCGCAAGATTCCGCTCGTGGACGATTTCCGCGAGTGGCAGGATGCAGCGGCAGCGGAAAACGCCATTTCCGATCATCTGATTGATCTCCAGCCAGAGGCGCTCGCGTTGTGGACGGACGTCACATCGGATGCCACCATCACGAATCTCGCATTCCAAGGACTCGCAGCTCACCTCCTGATCCCAGTAGTTGGGCAGGAGCCTGCCGCTTTTGCTGTTGACCTCGCGTGGATGGGCGAGCTTCCTGTACGTGATGGAAACGAACGCATGGGCGCGACAGCCCTCTTTGATGCGGATAGGAATCTTCTCAGCATTTATGTCTCTAATGATGACGCTACCTACGTGCCCGGTGATGAGCTGTGGGAGCACGCAAAGTGGCATTGGCGTTGTGCAGTCTTTGCATTCGTGACCGTGGCGGACCATCTTTCAGGCTTGCACCTGTGCATCTCCGAGGTAATGATGCAAGCAACCCGTGAACAGCTGCCTGCAGATCACCCTCTGCGGCGTCTGCTCAAGCCACATGTCTTCGGTGTTGGGGAAGTCAATGCCCGAGCCACCACAATGCTCGCACCTGAGGGAGGAGTGGCTCATAGATTGTGGCCATTTACCTTCGACGGCCTGACCGAGCTGCTCGTACGCGGAATTGAAATGGCGTCCTACGAGCCCTTCCCGGTGTGGTTGAACAACAGAGGTTTGGACGGTTTGAGCGATGAGTTTTACCCCTACGCGACCGATGGCCTAGCGCTGCACAATATTTGTCGCGAGTACGCGGAAAGCTATGTAGCGATCTACTTCCCTGGCGAATCAATCGTGAATGATGCTGCGGTTCAGGCTTGGTGGAAGCAGCTTGAAACAACTGCCCCACGAGCAGGATTGAAGCCCTTGCAAACCAAGGAACAGGTTGTCGATCTGCTTGGACAGTTTATCTTTGCCGTGAGCGGGTACCACTCTCAGGTAGGTGCGCTGGCTTCCTACTTGGTCGATCAGAGTTTCATGGGAGCAAAGGTCCGTGTGGGGTCTGAGTTTAACGATATTCAATCGACGGTGCTTCAACTTACTCTCAATGGGATGACCGGCGTGTACGAGCCGAAGTTGCTCGACGATTACACCCACATGTTCTTGGAACTCAATAGAGAGCAAGCCGTGGAGGTTTTCCAGAGATTCCAAGACTCGCTCATTGCGCTCGGGCACGAGATTGACGCGCGTAACGAGACTCGAAGCATGCCGATGCGCACCTTCCATCCCGCAGTGCTCGATTCATCCGTGAGCAAGTAGCGAGCCGCCAGTCAGCGAGTGCCTTCCGGCGTGTACACGATCAGATTAGTTGCGCCCGCTGGCAAGGCGTCCTACCTGAAAGTCAAAGTCAGGACCAAGAAACCCAGCCTGGTCGTGGGCAAGCGGTCGTCCGTTGGTGCTAACTTTCGTGCAAAATAGAGAAAAGGCTACAGTAAGAGCCCAGAGGAGCGAAATCAATGGATACGAACTCCGATAAGCGCGTAGTCATCGTGACTGGCTCGACCAGTGGGATCGGCCGAGGCGTCGCTGAGCTGCTTCTCTCCAAAGGCTGGCGCGTAGTCGTCAACTCTCGTAGCGACCAAGAGGTCGGTGAGGGCATGGCGGCGCTGAGTGACGACATGATCTTTGCGCGCGGTGACATCTCGAATCCGCAGGATTGTGCTCAGGTCGTCGAGACAGCGGTTGCCACCTGGGGGCGCATCGATGGCCTGGTCAATAACGCAGGCACCACGGCTTACGTGGATCTTGACGACATCCAAGGGGTGACCGCTGAGGTCTGGCATCGAGTCCTTGACGTCAACGTGATCGGCACCTGGCAGATGATCTCGGCGGCGATGCCCCATCTCAAGATTGCTGCCCCCGGCCGCATCGTGAATATCGCGTCTGTGGCCGGCCTGCGCCCCGTAGGTAGCAGCGTCCCATACTCGGTGTCGAAGGTTGCGATCGTGCACATGACATCGATCCTCGGAAAGGTTCTCGGCCCGGATGTCTTGGTCAATGCGGTGGCGCCTGGCCTAGTCGAGACGGCATGGACTGCGGAGTGGGGTGCTGTCAAGGATGGCGTGAGCAGCGCTGCGCCGCTACGCCGCGTGGGTCATCCGGAAGACATCGCTGCCGCGTGCGAGTACCTCTTAAACACTTCGTACACCACCGGCGAATGCATTGCCGTCGATGGCGGTATGCGACTCATCGTCTGACAATCGCCTGGCAGTTCACGGTGCCGCCGCCAGGCAAGAGTGATCAAGTTCGACGAACGCCGATGTAGATCACCGGCTGGCTCGGCTTCATCGTCGGCTCGGCGAGCTGTGGGAAAGCCGTGCCCCTGAAGACTGACTCGATAGGACCGAGCGGACTAGGCGCACTCCCGCCGCGTCTTGCAGGTGATCGTGGTGGTCACCTTGGAGTCAAGCGTGCCGAACTCCATACCGGGAGTGAATAACGTGGTGCCGATGTAGGCGTTGAGAGTGCTCACGAGTTGCGGATCGTCGACGATGGAGACCTCGCCGGTGATGAGTTGCCTATCGGTCCGCTTCCAGGCGGCTCCCGCCTTGGCGACCTTGCCCTTCGTGATCTTGACCGCCATGTTGTTGACGCCGAAGATCGTGACCCGGTCGCCCCCGATTGCGTCGTACTCATCCTGGAAGGTGATTCGGCCGGTCGTGGCTCCTGCCCCGGTGGCGTACTCAAGGTGGGGCGACGCGAGATCGATCCTGTTCAGCAAAGCGCCGATAGCCATCGTTCCCGTGTTCGCGACGACGCCCGGCTTGAAGGGCGTGGTCACCGGAAAGTGAAGGGCCTGCGTGCCAGAGGGGTTGGTGCTCGTTGCGGGGGCAAGACCCTGGAACTGCACGCCCACCGTGCTGAGTTGGCTGTACACCTCGGGCAGGAACGTGATGGTCGTAGATCCGCTGACCTGGGATGTGACCTTGGCCTGTGCCGGCGTAGCGGCGATGCCTGCACCAGCGACGAGTGCTGCCGCGGCAACGGCGCTCAGAAATGTGGTCCTCTTGCGCATCGATCCTCCAAAGAATGTCGAGGTGCCGACTCGGCTCCTCGTCGCCTGCGTGGCCGGAGCGATTCTGGCATAACCGGCATACCGGTCGCACGCTAGATGCTGATCCCCATGGCGAGGTAGTCCTGCTGCCACAGCGACTGGAATGTCTCGAGGCTCACGGTCACGACCTCGGCACGGTCCGCACGAGCGAAGGCACCGCTGCCGGTCACGGTGTCGACGATGTCGCCGATGGTCCGATTCCCGTCGACATGCTCGACGAGCGCTGCCTGCAGGGGTGTGAGTTCACGCTGCCAGTCATGCCGATGGATGACCCCGCCGCGCAGGCCGCAGCCTTTGCGGAACGCGGGCACGTAGACCAGGGGATCGCCGACGCCGAAGTCGATCGAGTAGGACGCTGGCTCCCTGTCGGGACGGCAGGCAAGGAAGTAGTGACAGGCGTTGCTCGCATTGATCCGCTGCATGACCGACCACTGCTGCTCGCGCGGCATTGCGGCGACCGCTGAGAAGAAGGAATTCGAGGAGGTTGTCGGTGCGTAGTACGAAGCCTTGAGGAAGACATCCTGGAAGGTGAGCCCTGCCGACTCGACCAGCGCCCGGCATTCGTCGATGGTGTAGGCCTGTTCGCGGCCGTGGAGGAAGGTGTCGACGACGCCGGCATCGTCGCCTAGATCGGGGGCGATCTGGAGGTAACTCGCCAGCGGGTGCATGGGGCTGAGTTGAGCCAGGGCGTCGCGCACGACCGCCAGCGAAGCGTCGTCTTGGCCGAGGCCCATGTCCGCGAAGACGGACTGCATGAGCTGGACGCCGATCCGCCCGTAGGTGGCGTAGAGCATCACCGCGAGGACGCCGTCGGGGCGCAGGCGCTCGGCGAGCGCTCGCATGCCGACACCGGGATCGTTCATGTGATGAAGGACACCGGTCGTGACGACGAGGTCGAAGTCGCGATTGAGCGAGGCCACCTGCTCGATGGGTAGCTGGTGCAATTCGAGGTTGGAAAGGGTGTATCTGTCCTTGAGCCAGCGATGGTGATCAAGGGACGCATTGCTCACGTCGATCGCGACCACCTGGGCGGAGGGATTGGTGTACGCGAACACGGCAGCCTGATTGGTGCCGCAGCCGGCGACGAGGATGTCCATGTCCGGCTTGTAGTCGCGATCCGGCCACATGGTTCGGTGGGCGTGGCTGGGATCGAACCACTGCCAGCTGCCCTGCAGCCACGCGTCCAGATCCTGGATGGGAGCGGGGTAGACCCACTTCTCGTATTGCCGGGAGACGATGTCGCCGAGGGGGTCAGAGGTCACGTGACGTCTCCTTCCGATTCGGCATCACTTCATTGCCATTTCCCGTGTAGCGTCGCGCCCCTGACTGGTCAGCGTGCCGCCAAGGAGAGGATCCCACGATGTCGTCTACCCGCAGGCGCGGCCTGGCGGCCGCGCTCGGAGCCTCCGCCCTGGCCGGGGCAGCCCTGACGGTTGCGCCAGCCGTTGCCTCCGCCGACGTGAGTGCCACCGCGAGCCAGTCGGCCTGCGTCGAGCGCGCGATGGATATGGCCCGTCCGCTCGTCAAGTCGAAAGGCAAGCCGGGGTCAGCGAGAGCGCGCGGGGTCAACGCGACGATCGAGCGCATTCGCGAGGCCTCGCCCGAGTGCGTTGATGTGATCTTCCACGACGGCACGGCCGAGAGCCCCAATGCCGGATTACTCGTCGGCGATGGCTTCTCCTACTCCGACGCGACCTGCAATGCGGACGGGGCCTGCAACGGCGGCAACGGTGGTCTCCTTTCAGGTGACGGCGGCGACGGCTACAACGGTGGTAACGGCGGCAACGCCGGTTGGTACAGAGGCACCGCGGGTGACGGCGGAAACGCGGGGAGCACCTGTGTCGAGGACGCGTGCGACGGTGGTGACGGCGGTCGTGCCGGACGCTTCGGTGACGGAGGCAATGGCGGCAATGGCGCCCTGGGTGGCAAAGGCGGCAATGGCGGCAACGGTGGCCTCCTTCGGGGCAGTGGCGGCAACGGCGGTGCGGGCGGCAACGGCGGTGCGGGCGGCAACGGCGGGAGTATCAGCCCGGCCGGAGTGGCAGCCAACGCATCGCACGGCGGCGATGGTGGCGCCGGTGGCCGAGGTGGGCTGCTGAGTGGTAACGGTGGCGCAGGTGGTGACGGTGGCAATGGTGGCGCCGGTCAGCACGGCGCGCACGGCGACCATGCATCGACCGGCAATGCGGAGCACGGGGAACACGGCGGACACGGCGGCAACGGCGGCGCTGGTGGCGCAGGCGGAGTCGCGCCCGGTGTGGGC
>CAZKFI010000105.1:0-5622 GCA_964551975.1 uncultured Bifidobacteriaceae bacterium
CGAGCATGACCCACATCAAGACGACTGCCGGACTTGCATCCAGTCTTGAAGGAGCTGGAGTCGTGCTCTATACCCAGGGCGGTGCTACCAGCGCGGTGATCGGTGAATCACTTGCAGCGGCCAATAGCCAGGTCGTGTTCCATGTTCCCGTCACCGGGACGAAATCGGGTGTGCAGCACCTAGGAAGCGTGCTGGTCGTCTACAACACGTCAAACAATCAGCAGGTGCAGTTGCAGAACCCTGTCATCAACCTCACCCAGGGTGTTGTCACTGCGACGGTGCCGCAGGCTGGTGGACAGTCCATCCCCGTATTCACCATCAGCAATGCGGCTGCGCTCAAGCCAGTGGTCAAAACAGACCGCAAGGCGCGGATCCGTACAACCACGTATGCCGGAGCCCAGCTTGTCATCGCTCCGGGGGTCGGAGCAGTCCTGAACTCCACCCTTGGCTTGCCGGCTGGCACGATTGCCGATGGGTCATCCTTCGCGACTGCAGAGGTCACGCTGAATTCCGTACTCCCGGCAAATTGATCACGTCGGGGCTCGGCGCTCATCGCGCCGGGCCCCGGCCATTCCTTCGGAGGCTTTCATGGAAGACATCTCCCGGCGTGCGGTCCTAGCGGGCGCATGTGCTCTGTTTGCCCTGGGCAGCACAGCCCTGCCGGCTGCCGCCGCCAGCGGTCTGCGCAAACGCCCCGATGGGCGCCTTGAGATCAAACTGAAGGAGATCCCAGAGTTGGGCGCGGTGGGTGGTGCGGTACGCGTGGGCACGGTCAAGGGTGTCCCCGTGGCGGTAGCACGCACCGGACAGTCGACGTACAAGGCTTTCAGTTTGCGATGCCCGCATCAGGGAGTCCCCGTTGTGCGCAGTGCACAGGGGTGGGAGTGTCCTGCTCACGGTTCGCAATTCGAATCCGATGGTGACCTCGTACTGGGACCTGCGACTCGCGGACTTAGTTCGGTACCGATAACCATGCAGCGAGGCACCCTGATCGTCGGCTGACCTCAGTTGACCGCAGCAGGCATGTTGGATTTCGCTTTTGGGTAGTGCGGGGCGTACCATAGAGGAACTTGTCTGGGTTGCCCCGCTTTACGGACCATCTGTTGAGTGCAATCGAGGCGTCGATTCCCTCGATTGGATGATGATGACTGAACGTGTTTCGGGCACCGCTGTGCCCACCTTCGTTGAACTTGGTGTAGATCCGAGCCTGGCGAAAGCCCTGGCGGCCGCCGGCATCACCCAGCCGTTCCCGATCCAGCAGGCGACCCTGCCGGACGGCATCGCCGGTCGCGATCTCCTCGCGCGCGCCCGCACTGGCTCGGGCAAGACCCTGGCCTATGGCTTGGCAGTGGTGAGCAGGCTTCGTGGGCGCCCGACGATCCCCGGAAGCCCGCAGGCCCTGGTGCTCGTTCCCACGCGCGAGTTGGCTATGCAGGTCACCGACGATCTCACCGGACCGGCAGATGCCTGTGGCATCAGGGTTCGCCTGATCGCCGGGGGCATGCCGTACACCAGCCAGATCCGTGCAATTGAGCGCGGTGTGCACTTGATCGTTGCGACCCCGGGTCGTCTGGTGGATCTCGTGCAGCGCGGTTCAGTTCGACTGGACCAGGTGAGCATCACCGTGCTGGATGAGGCCGACCAGATGGCGGACATGGGATTCATGCCGGTGGTGCGTGACATCTTGAATCAGACCAAACCTGGCGGGCAACGTTTGCTCTTCAGTGCCACCTTGGATGGCGACGTCGACACCTTGATTCGCGACTACCTGAGCAAGCCGGCTCGCCACGAGGTGGATGCCCCCGGTGCGAATGTGCCAACCATGGCGCATCACGTGCTCGTCGTGCATCCCGCCGACCGTCATGCCGTCACCGAACAGATCGGCGCTCGGTCGGGTCGCACCATCTTCTTTGTCCGCACTCAGGCAGGAGCGGACCGTTTGGCTGAGCGCCTCGTCGCCCGGGGTGTGCCGGCCGGTGCGCTGCACGGCGGGAAGAGCCAGGCAGTGCGCACCCGAACATTGCAGGCATTCCGAGATGGCCTCACCCCGGCTCTGGTGGCCACCGATGTGGCAGCCCGCGGCATCCATGTCGACGGCATCTCGCTGGTGGTGCACGTTGATGCACCGGAAGACCCCAAGGACTATCTGCATCGTGCCGGTCGCACTGCGCGCGCAGGCGAATCCGGGACAGTGGTCACCCTGGTCTCGCCGAAGCAGGAGCGCCAGGTGGCCCGACTCACTTCACGTGCTGGTGTGCAACCGCGGGTGCAGCGCATCCGTCCCATGGATGACAACCTCGTTGCCATCACCGGCGCCCGTGAACCTTCCGGTATTGCCTGGATCGCACCACCGGTTGTCGCCGAGCGGAAGTCTGGTGGGCCGCGTCGATCCACAGGCTCGCGCGGACGACCCGGGGAGCGACGTAGTGGTGATCGGCGCAACGGGGGTCCGCGCTCTGCGGAACGTCGCGGTGGCGAGGGTCGAGCCCAATCCGGTCCGCGTCGCGGGCGTAGTCCGAGGCGAGCCAGCGCCTAGGTGCGCAGCTCCGCGAACAGGGAGCGCACTGCGCGCAAAATGATGCCGGGCTGATCGCGCTGGATGACGTGGCCAGACCGTTTGGCCACCCAGTGCCTACCGTTGGTGGAGAGGTCAGCCATCGCACGTTGTTGTTGACGCCAACGTCGATCCGCCCAGGTCGAACCGTTCCCGGGCGAACCAGCTTCGATGACGATGAGCGGTCGATCACCGAGCGTGAAGCCGCGTGATGTGAGATCTTCCGTCGCTGCAAGATCTATGCGCGTACCTGCCTCGTTCCATGGACTGCCATAGGAAGGCAAGAAGTCGCGATAGATGGACGGCCAGACCGAGTCCAGCAGAAGCACGGCGCGCACTGCCGACGGATTCTGAGCAGCAAGTGCTCGCACGATCAGACCGCCATAGGAGTGGCCAATCACCAGGTAGGGACCTGGTTCCCCCACAGCCTGTAGGGCGGCCTGTAGTTCCGCAGCATGTTCGGCGGCGTCGGTGTTCTTAGATCCACGTCGATCCGGGCTGGCGCCTAGGCCGGGGCGGTCCACGATGCAGGTGCGCCCCACTCGGGCGAGACGGCGCTCCACCTTGGACCACATCGTGTGATCGGCTCGCAGCCCCGACACCAGCACGATTGTCGGCTCACCTGGTTGGTTCAGCTGACCGGAGCACCGCACCCACTGACCCTGACCTGCGGCCTGCACGACCCTGCCGCCGCTCGGCTCGGCCCAGGTGGGAGAGGTCAATGGTGCCTGTAATCCAATCGTTACTAACACCACGGTTACGACTCGGCGAACAGCTCCGCGTCTCACGGCACGACGGTACGTCATAAGGGATGCTTGGAACCTGCGTGGCGAATGGAACGTCCAACCGTCACCGAGGAAAGGAAATCCATGAAGTTCTCAGTTCGCACTGTTGCAATCGCTGCATCGGCCCTGACCGCCGTCGCCCTGATCAGTGGGTGCTCGAGCACCTCCAGTTCCGACGCGGCCTCCCCGGCGGCAAGCGAGGTTGGTGGCCAGGTGCTTCCCCCAGTGATCGTTGAGGAAGGTCAAACCGAGGCCACGGCCAAGGTTGGCGACTTCATCGTGTTCAACACCCCGGCCGACCAGTTGGCTGGCACCACCATCTCGACAGATCAGCCGGACCTGCTGGAGTTGTCGCAGGCCAAGCAGGAGGGTGACGCCCTGTTGAACCCGGGCGCACAGGCGCTTGCGGCCGGCACCGCCGTGGTCACGGTCACCAGTCCTGACAACAGCACGCGCGCCGTCACCATCACGATCACGGAGTAGTAACGGCAGGACGATGGTTCATGGCAGTGCGGGATTCAAGGGAACTTGGGTCCCGCACTGCTTCGCCCGTACATAATAGGTTCACCCACTGTTGGGTCTGACTAAAGGAGCGCTATGCCGAGTGGAATCACAGCACCTGTTCCGGCCGTATCGATTAACCGTCTGACCCTGTCCACTGAGTGCGTCCGAGGTACTCAAGGCGCAACTGGTACATACGCTCTTTATGGGATGTGCTTTGCGGACGATGCCGAGTAGGTAATCCAGTCTTGACGCTCGGGGTGTGTGCCTGCGGGTACGCACCCCGATTGATTACCGCCTGGTGTTGATTACCGCCTGATGCTGATGGAAATCCTGCATAAGTGGACGTCATCTACGCCCAGTTACTTACACTGAGCGTGTTCAAAAAGCATGCTGCCTTGAGCAGAACCGTGGGCAGCAACGTCACTGGGTAAGGGCTGGGGAGCATCACCTCATGAAACTGCCTGTTTCGATCATCGCCGCTGCAAGCATCGCTGTCGCCGGAATCGCCTGGACTACTCCAGCTCAAGCCGCAACCAGCAACGTGGGGGGATGGACTCCAGGCACCGTGACCTGCGCCAACGGCAATGTGAGCGTGTTCCCTGTTGTTGTGGGCAATGGTGCCGATGTCGTGCGCTACGGCTCCTACACCGTTCCGACCGCGATTACCAGCGCTGTGCAGATCGGCTCGTCGTTGAGCGACATCAACTGCACCGGTGCCACCGGCGGGGCAACCTATACAAAGAACTTCCAAGTCAACCCGGGTCAGGTCACGGTGATGTGGGTGGGGCTCGGCACCACAAATCGCACAGGCACGGCAAGTCACAACATCGGTTTCGGTGGACTCTATACGGTCTTCAATGAGGTGAACGGGCAGGCGATCCAGAAGGGCGCTTCCTGGTACGACCTAGGGCTCACGCTCAACAACGCGAACGCTTTCAATGGTGGTGAGGGTTTCAACAATCTCACCGCCACCTACCAGGGCACCGGTGGCACCGACATCGCCACGAACAATCAGGAGGGTTTTGTTCTCACGAACTGCGTCGTCACCAACGACGGCAGCATTCTTCCGGGCTCAAGTGTCCTGACTCCATACAACTCTGGACAATGGACCTCAGGTCCGGTCTATACGGCGAACCAGCCGCTCTGCGCCGCCTGGGCCCCCAATGGCACGTTCGTGCCTTACACGCAAGGCACCAGCTCGCAATTCACCACGCAAGCTGCCCAGCAGTATTCGGGTGGTAGCTATTCCGTCATGACCGTGACCGGCAAGCCGGTCACCGTAGCCCCCACGCTGTATGCCCTCGCTGGCAGCGGAACGGCGGTAATCACGAGCGCCTACTACACCAACAACATGGGTGGTTCGCCAACCTTGCCCATTAACCAGGCAAGTAGCGGTGCTTGGGTCGGTCAGGACCCGCAGACCCTCCAATGGTTCGTGGCCAACCTGCCCCTGGGCTCCATGAACGTCTACCTCAACGGGCAACTCGTCGCCAGCTATCCGCCGTAGGCCCCGACCTGAGCAACGGCCCCTAGGGCGGCCTTGAGTCGGGCGCGAGCTACGCAGATAGCCTTTGCTGCAGGCCGGATGAAACTCCGATGGATGCAGGTCTTTGGAGCGCTCGTCCCAGGGTCGCTAGCTCAATGGTAGAGCTGCGGACTTTTAATCCGTAGGTTCGGGGTTCGAGCCCCCGGCGACCCACCGAATGTTTGGTTACGGCTGACGCGTGACACTCGCCTGATGTTGGTGGAGCTGAGTGTTGTGGAGCAGAGGTATCAGGC
>CAZKFI010000106.1:0-5616 GCA_964551975.1 uncultured Bifidobacteriaceae bacterium
GTCTGGGGCGCTTGATGCGGAAGATGACGGCTCCTACCGGCGCCTAACCCCGCAGCAGACCCTGGACCGTTACGGGCATCACGTCAGCCCGCGCACCGGAGTGGTTGAGCAGTTGCGGCGCATCACCGATGAATCCAGCGTGATCCACGTCGTGGAATCCGGAGTCAATCTCGCGACGGTTCGCAAGGGAGCCAAGGCATGCGGTTTCCGGCAAAGTGCCGGAGGTAAGGGAACCACAGCCGAGCAGGCACGTGCTGGAGCACTGGCTGAGGCGATCGAGCGCTTTGCCGCCACCTACTCCGCCGAGGTGCCGACCAGGGTGGCGTCCTTGGTGAATATTGGCGAGGACGGCCTTGACCCGCGCACCATGACCCTGTTCAGTGCGGCGCAGTACGCGGATCGCAGTCGCTGGAACGAGACACACAAAGCCATGCATAGGGTGCCCGTGGAATTCGATCCGTCAGTGGTCATGGAATGGTCACCGGCATGGTCATTGAGCCGCAATCGACGGGTCTGGGTTCCCACACCCACCGCCTACTACATCTACAGTGGCGACTACCCCACGAATGGCTGTAGCGCGGACTCCAACGGCAATGCTGCCGGAACCTCAATTGAGGACGCGATCCTCCAAGGCTTCTTCGAGCTTGTTGAACGTGATGCGGTAGCCACGTGGTGGTACAACCGAATCCCGCGCCCGGCCGCGGATCTGGATGCCTATGCGGCACACTTCGACGAGGCATACTTTTATCAGGTTCGCGATCACTATGCCGATGAGCTCGACCGTGAATTGTGGGTGTTGGACATCACCAGCGACCTGGGAATTCCTTCCTTCGTAGCCGCGTCCCAGTCGCGCTCCGGGGCTCCGCGCATGTTGCTCGGGTTCGGCGCTCACCGGGATCCACGCGGTGCCATCCTGCGTGCAATTACCGAGATGAATCAGATGCTGGGCATGATCCCGGCCCTCGAACACAGCGACTCCGAGGAAGCGGTGCAGGCTGGACTGAATCCCGAGGTGGCATGGTGGCGGCAGGACTCACTTGAGGACCATCCCTATGTCTTCCCGACAGGTGAACCGATTGGACCGCAGGCCCACGTCCACGACTGGACCACCGACGGCAAGGCCAACGTCGAACGTGTCGCAGCCCTCGTGGAGAGCCACGATCTGGAACTGCACGTGATGAACCTGACTCATCCGGATGTCGGTATGCCCGTTGTCAAAGTGATGGTGCCTGGCATGCGCCACTTCTGGCCACGCTTCGCACCTGGACGTCTCTACGACGTACCCGTGGCAATGGGATGGCGATCGAGCCCACTCACCGAAGCGCAGCTGAACCCCACGCCAATCTTTTGGTGATCTGACCTGGCCTTCGGGCTAGGAGCCATCTGACGAGGTGCTCTATCTGTCTCATACCGGGATCTGACTGATACTGGGATCTGACTGATACTGGGCCGACATTGCGGTTTCGCAGGGGTGGTGGTGACCCTGTGAGGGAAATCCCTCGAAGCGTGCTGGCGGCAAGCGAGCGCTTGTAGGTTCACGGCTTCGCGGAGGAGTTCCGTCAGCAGGCTGAGGTGCGTGGGCATGTGCGTCGATCCAACGAGGGACGTCAATGTGTGACGGGACGTGCCAGGTCAAGGCTCTGGTCGGGTTCGTGATGCTGTGCCGGGCTATCCCGGCCAGGTGGATGCGAAGTGCGTAGCGTTCCGCCATGCCGGTAGATCACAGGCGTGTCCTCATCGTTGAGGATGAGCCCTTGATGTCCTCACTGCTGGCGGAGGTGCTGACAGAGCACGGGTTTCTGGCACGTATTGCCAAGAATGTGTACGAGGCAAGGCGAGAGATTGATCTCTTCGACCCAGACATGCTGCTACTGGATGTGTCCTTAGGGGAGGGACCAACAGGGATTCACCTGGCACACGCAATGCGACTGGCGCGGCCTGACATTGCAATCCTTGTCTTCACAAGCCACGCCGATATGACTAGTACGACGGCAGACGGACTAGCGCTCCCGCCTGGAATAGGCATCCTGCGAAAACATGAAGTGAATGACGAGGACCACCTGCTCGGGGCAATGGAGCGAGTGTTGCAGGAACAGGCGGATCTCATCAGTGAGTCCGGCGGCAGGTCAGATGCCTTTGGCTTCTTGGGGGTCAATGGATCCCGAACCCTTCGGCTGCTTGCTGAGGGGTTTGACAATGAAGAGATCGCACGGCGTTGTGCAGTGAGCCAGAAGACGGTTGAGCGATGGATCGAGCAGATCTATCGGGATCTCGGAATCGATACCAAGGGAGCACTCAACCCCAGAGTGGCTGCAGTGCGCCAGTACTTTCTTGCTGTGGGTATTCCTAGCGCTAGTGAATAGCGCCAAGGAAAAGTGCTACTGAGTAGATAGGGCGACACTCAGGCTTGCGAGTGGGAGCAGGCAGGTTGTCGTGGTGAAGCCTTGCTGACACGTTCGAGACCAGCTGATGGAGGCTTGGTCTAGGAGCGCAGTGCCCAAGCCGCGATGCGCCGTCGCGAGGGGGGTTCCGCCGTTGTCAGTGACGGTGAGGCGCATCGTCCTGCGATCCACGGCCTCTAGTCGAACGTCGATTGACGTCGCTTCTCCGTGCCGGATGCTGTTGAAGACCAATTCCGGAATCAGGTCATTCACCGACCGTGTGCACAGTGGATCGAGCGCTAGTGCCTCATTCACCGTGGGGTCAGGCATAAACGTGACCTGCGCCGCGCCTGCCCAGTTGCTCTGAGTCAGAGCAACGACCCTGTCGATCGGGTCAGGGTCGGATGTGATCGCATCGAGTTCGGCGACCGCCGCACGAACTTCGGTCCGCAGTGCCCCGCGAAACGTCTCATCGTCAGCGCCGCGGGCGACGGCGCGACCCAAGCGCAGGTACGCGGCAGCGAGTGACGCCTGCAGTCGACCGTGAAGGGCATGTGCAAGGGCGCCCTCCTGCTGACGGTACTGCTCCCGAGCACGAGCAAGCGTCCAGCGAAGGTCTGCCGTAGTGGCCTCAAGGGCCGACTCCAACTCCAGGTCTTGAGATCGGGCTGCCTCCGCGATCGCAAGGGGACCACTAATCAGCAGCGCCAGCAGAGGACCTACGACGACGAACACAAACGGTCGAGGTTCGTTCTGCATGTAGGGGACTGTGGCGACACCAAGGGCTAGTCCACCGACCATGACCGCGATGACAAAAGCCGCTGCCTTAGTGCCAGGACCGCGTGCTTCGACCAAGCGAATGGCGACCCTTCGTGCAAGCCACATGCTGGGTATCGTGACGATCAAGGTTGCTACCAAGCCCGCGGTGAGCATTGGGGCAACCATGAGTAGGTGGAATGGCAGGCCAAACCATACAAGCAGGATCGGCACTATCACTGGGTGAATGCGGACGGGATCAAGGCCTTCCCGTATGGCCAGCCACCAATCGACTCTCACCTTCTCGTCGGTCGGCTGTGGCATCACCCAATCCACCGGCTGCCCCGCGAGTGTGCGACTGAGTGGCCGGACGACGTCGTCGATTGTGACGCGTATCCTCTCCCGAAGTTCGGCCGAGTCTGTTGCGCGCAATTCACCGAGGCTCTGGAGGATTGACTGCCGGATCTCCTCGGTGGCTCGGTCACCCAGACTCCCGAGTTCCTCCTGTGCGGCACTTTGCAGTTCGAGAAGCTGGTCACGTTCGGCGAGGAGCTGGCGTCGCCGTGACTGCAGTGTTCGCACTTCGCTCACGAGAAACCACAGGAGTACCACGACCAACGCCATGTGGCTCAGCGACGCCAAAATTCGAAAAGTCAGATTAGGTGACTGAGTTACACCTAGCGAAACCAGCAGAAATCCCAAGGTGACTCCGCGCACCACTGCTCCCACGATGAGAGAAACCAGGAGCAAGCCATTCCACTTACTTGAGCGCACGCGTGGACAAATCACCCGCCAGGTGACAAAGGGAAAGGCGAACATGAGCACCTGAACGGCGAAGAGCGACAGCAATCGCAGCACGACGCCATCGGCGCCCTCGCCGAGGGCGGCCCCTTCAGCAAGTTGTATGAGGATTACCCACAGCAAGGTCAGTAAAAAGACGGGCACTGATAGCAGGGCACCGGGCTGTAGTCGGATACGCATTGGTGCCATTTGAGGCTCCCGTCGTTGTGTACCTATGACCCTGATGACGTTCGCTTGCCCCACGCAGAATTCGCTAATTTCTCCCTGAGTCGCCTACCCGATTTGCCCTACTGGCCCTAGCTGAGCGACAACCCGATGGAGTAGTGGCGGGCGGGCCTACGGGAATTCCCTCACCTCCTCCATCCTCCACTTTTCCTCGTCTATAAAGGGGACATAAGGCTAGTCGAAAGCCCATCCACCGGAGAGCTTTAGGAGAACATCGTGTCGAAGTACACCAACGCTAACGCAATGGACCATGTGATCCTCGTCCTGTTCGAAAACCGCTCACTGGACAATATGCTCGGCCATCTCTACGGCCCAGCTGATGGCAAGACCTTCGAGGGCGTCGTCGGGAAGGACCTGTCGAATCCGGTTCCGGCGTGGGCCGAGCACCAGCCGCCGGATGGCAGTGGTGTGGTGAAGTATCACCCAGCCACCGATATGGATTCGCCGAATCCGGATTCTGGTGAGGAGTACTTCCATACCAACGTGCAGTTGTTCAACACCTTGGACGACCACAACAGAGGCAAGATGGGTACTGACGTCACGGCCCCATGGAATGCACCGGCGCCGCACACGAAGCCGACAATGGACGGCTTTGTGACTGATTACATCAGTGCATTTATGCCGCAGATGGATCGCCAGCCCACCTACGAGGAGTACTCGCAGATCATGACGGGCTACCTGCCCGAGGACATCCCCGTTCTCAGTGGCCTAGCTCGCGATTTCGGCGTTTTTGACCACTGGTTCTCTGAGGTTCCCTCGCAGACGTTTATGAATCGTTCGTTCTGGACCGCAGCAACCTCGTCAAACATCACGATCAATCATCCGGTCTCGAACTTCATCAACGACAACACTGCCGAGACGATTTTCGATCGGCTCGAGGCGCACGGCAAGACCTGGAAGATCTACGTGCTCGAACCTGATCCGGTGTCGTTCACGGGTCTCATCCACATGTCCCGCCTCAAGGACAAGTTCGCGACGAATGTCTTCCCGTTCTCTCAGTTCGAGAAAGACGCCAAGGACGGCACACTCCCGGATTTCTGCCTCATCGAGCCGAACCTGTTCGCCGGGCACGGTGACTATCACCCGGCAGCGAGTCGAGCGATGGTTCCGGGTGACGTCGTGATTCCTTTGGATCCGCCGTCTTCGATCCTGGCCGGTGAACTCTTCTTGAACCGCCTCTACAAGGCCTACCGTTCGATGAAGAGCGATACGGGTTCCAACATCTACAACACAACGTTGTTCATCGGCTGGGATGAGCCGGGTGGCACTTACGACCATGTGCCGCCTGGTGATGTGCCTCCGCCGGACCCGAACGCTGGGCCGGGGCAGTGCGACTTCGCCTTCGATCGCTCGGGCTACCGAGTACCGGCAATCGTTGTCTCACCTTGGGTGGAGTCGGGCTCGGTGTACAACGACGAGCACCGCCACACCTCCATGATCGCGACCCTGCGCA
>CAZKFI010000107.1:0-5522 GCA_964551975.1 uncultured Bifidobacteriaceae bacterium
CCGCCCGGATACATCACGCACCCACCCCTCCGGGGGAGGGCCGTCGGTCCCGGCCAGCCGGGATGGCCCGCACGGGTGCTAGCAGCCGCCGCCAACCGGTGACGGCAAGGAACCGACAGCGGTCGGCGTAGCCGTCCGCGCCCAAGGAGTGCCCCATGGCCGTCGTCACGATGCGCCAGCTGCTCGAGAGCGGTGTCCACTTCGGACATCAGACCCGACGCTGGAACCCCAAGATGAAGCGATTCATCTTCACTGAGCGCAATGGCATCTACATCATCGATCTGCAGCAGTCGCTGTCCTACATCGATCGCGCCTACGACTACGTGAAGCAGACGGTCGCCAAGGGCGGCTCGGTCATGTTCATCGGAACCAAAAAGCAGTGCCAGGAAGCTATCGCTGAGCAAGCCACGCGCGTGGGTATGCCGTACGTCAATCAGCGCTGGCTAGGCGGAATGCTGACGAACTTCTCGACGGTGCATCAGCGTCTGCAGCGCCTCAAGGAACTCGAGGCCATCAACTTTGATGACGTCGCAGGCAGCGGTATGACCAAGAAGGAACTCCTGATGATGCGCCGTGAGAAGGAGAAGCTCGAGCGCACCCTCGGGGGTATCCGCGACATGGCCAAGCCGCCGAGCGCAATTTGGGTCGTCGACACCAAGAAGGAACACATCGCCGTTGGTGAAGCCCGCAAACTGGGTATTCCGGTGATCGCCGTCCTGGACACCAACTGCGATCCGGATGAGGTCGACTTTCCGATCCCAGGCAACGACGACGCGATTCGTTCGGTGGCCCTGCTCACTCGCGTGATCGCCGACGGCGTTGCCGAGGGGCTGATCGCCCGGGCAAACCGCTCCACAGCTGAGGCTGAGGTCGAGCCGCTGGCGGAGTGGGAGCGTGAGCTCCTGGAGCAGAGCGCCGTGCAGACCGAGGTCGCCGAATCCCCCGAGGTCACCGAGGTCACCGAGGTCATCGTCGAGACTGTGGCTCCCGAAGCCACCAACTAGAAACTGTGGCTCATAGAGCCACAAACTCATCGTCACGAAAGGGAAGGCACGCACCTCATGGCGAATATCAGCGCCACCGATGTAAAGAAACTGCGCGATCTGACCGCAGCCGGAATGATGGAATGCAAGAAGGCACTTGAAGAGGCGGACGGTGACTTCGAGAAGGCTGTCGAAATCCTCCGCATCTCCGGCGCAGCCAAGGCTGCCAAGCGGGGTGCCGAGCGTTCCACAGCCAATGGGCTAGTTGCGGCCGAAGACAATGCCATGGTGGAACTGCTCTGCGAGACGGATTTCGTCGCCAAGAGCGCGGAGTTCCAGGCCCTCGCAGCCCAGATCGCCAAGGTCGCCCACGCTGGACAGATTTCGGATGTGAGTGCACTCGCTCAGGCAAACCTGTCAGACGGACGCACTGTCGATCAGGCGATCGGTGAGATGGCTGGGGTCATCGGCGAAAAGTTGGAGCTGGGTCGCGTTGCTGTGCTGACCGCACCTGTGGCCACCTACCTGCATCGACGTGCCTCCGACCTGCCGCCCCAGGTAGGCGTGCTGGTCGCCTACTCGGGTGACGAGGAGGCAGCCCGCGGCACGGCAATGCAGATCGCTGCCATGCGGCCGCTGTATCTCACCAGAGAAGACGTACCGGAGTCGGTGGTCGAGCAAGAACGCCGCATTGCCGAGGCGACCGCGAAGGAAGAAGGCAAGCCCGAGGCTGCGCTGCCCAAGATCATCGAAGGGCGGGTGCAGGCCTACTTCAAGGACATGGTCCTTCTGGAACAGTCCAGCGTGGTCGACAACAAGAAGACCGTCGCCCAAGTCCTCGCCGACGCCAAGACCACGGTCACGGCCTTCGCACGATTCGAGGCCGGCCAGTCCTGACCGGCACAGACAAGGGGAGGCAGCGATGACGCCAGCGACATCCGGTGCAGCGGTGCAGCCTTCCCTTGCCGGCATGGTGCAGACCTGGCCGGGAGTGCCCGAGGGGGGCTGGCAGCGCGTACTACTGAAGCTTTCCGGTGAGGCGTTCGCGGGCAACGGTGGACTGGGTGTGGACCCCGATGTCGTCGCGTCGATCGCCCGACAGATCGCCGAAGTGGTGCGCGGTGGCACCCAGGTCGCCGTCGTCATCGGTGGCGGCAACTACTTTCGCGGTGCCCAGTTGTCTGAACGTGGCATGGAGCGTGCCCGGGCTGACTACATGGGCATGCTGGGAACGGTGATGAACTGCCTGGCCCTGCAGGATTTCTGCGAGAAAGCGGGCGTGGAGACCCGGGTGCAGACCGCCATCGCCATGGGTCAGGTGGCCGAACCGTACATCCCACGGCGGGCGATCCGACACTTGGAAAAAGGCCGCGTAGTGATCTTCGGCGCGGGCCTTGGTCAGCCGTACTTCTCCACCGACACCACGGCCGCGCAGCGTGCCCTGGAGATTGGTGCCCAGGTAGTGCTGATGGCCAAGGGTGTTGACGGGGTCTACGACGCAGATCCGCGCAAGGTCGCCGATGCCAAGCGTTATGAGGTGCTCACCCCGGGTGAGGTGCTGGCCCAAGGGCTCAAGGTTGCGGACGCCACCGCCATCAGTCTCTGCCAGGACAACCACCTGCCCATAGTGGTGTTCAACCTTCTGGTGGAAGGGAACATCGCACGTGCGGTTCGCGGTGAGGCGATCGGTACGTTAATCACTAGCAGCACCTGAATCCACGAGCACCATCAGAATCCACTGGCACCGGCCATCTGCAGGAGGACAAACCATGAGTGAACTGATCGATGAGGTCCTGCTTGAGGCCGAGGACAAGATGGACAAGGCCATTGCGGTTGCCCGGGATGATTTCGCCACCATCCGCACGGGACGGGCCAACCCAGCGATGTTCAACAAGGTGGTGGTCGACTACTACGGCGCCATGACGCCGCTGAACCAGCTCGCGAGTTTTCAGACGCCCGAGGCCCGAATGATCCTGATCACCCCCTATGACAAGGGCGCATTTCAGGCTATTGAAAAGGCGATCCGCGAAAGCGACCTGGGCGTTAACCCAACCAATGATGGCAACGTCATTCGCATCGTTCTGCCGCAGCTGACCGAAGAGCGTCGCAAGGAGTTCATCAAGGTCGCCAAGTCCAAGGCCGAGGACGCCCGGGTGTCCATCAGGAGTGTCCGCCGGAACGCAAAGGATCAATTGGACAAACTGCAAAAGGATGGCGACGCTGGCGAGGACGACGTGCGCCGTGCGGAGAAATCTCTCGACGAAATGACCCACAAGCATGTGGAACACGTCGACGAGGTCCTTAAGCACAAGGAGGCCGAGCTCCTTGAGGTGTGAGCCGTGAGTCAGCCTGAGGCCGCCGGGTCGACATCGCGCGCAGGTCGGAATCTCCCGGCCGCCATCGCCTCCGGGCTCATCCTGGGAGCTGTCGTCCTCGTGAGCCTGCTCACCGTGAAGTGGCTGTTCGCCATCGTGGTGATCATCGCCCTGGTCATTGCCTGTCGAGAGTTCGTCCAAGCCTTCGCCGGTCGCGACATCAGAATCGCCCGTACCCCGCTCTTTGCAGCAATGGTGGTCATTCCGGCCGCAGCCTATATCTGGGGTATCCAAGCCCAGATGGTCGCCTTCGGGGTGGTCGTGCTGGCAGTGATGTTCTGGCGCATTCGACGGGGCACCGAGGGATTCGTCCGCGACGTCGCGGCCAGCGTGTTCGTGGCTGCCTACCTGCCATTCCTTGCTGGCTTCCTGATGCTGACCCTGGCAGCGGACAACGGACCTGCTCGAGTGATCGTGTTCATCCTGCTCACGGTCGGCAACGACGTGGGCGGCTACGCCGCCGGCGTCCTGTTCGGAAAGCATCCAATTGCTCCGAAGGTCAGCCCGAAGAAGTCCTGGGAAGGACTCGCCGGATCACTCCTACTGCAGTCGGTGATCGGCGCCCTCGCATTCACCTACCTTCTAGATGCACCCTGGTGGCAGGGCATCATCGCCGGCCTGGTGCTGACACTCACAGCAACAGCCGGTGATTTCTCCGAGAGTGCAATCAAGCGTGATCTCGGCGTCAAAGACATGGGCTCTTTCCTGCCGGGTCATGGCGGAATGATGGACCGGCTGGACTCACTGATCCCGAATGCATTCACCTCGTGGGCGCTGTTCCTGCTGTTCCTCGGTTCCGGCCAGTGAGTCGCGCACGACCAGCCCGGCACCTCCTTGACTTGACCCTCGAGGAACGGCGGTCGGCGATCGCCACCCTCGGGCTACCGAGTTATCGTGCTGATCAGATCTCCAGGCAATGGCTGGTGCGACTCAGTGACGATCCGCACGAGTGGACGGACCTTCCGGCGCAGGTCCGTGACCAGGTTCGCGATGCGCTGCTGCCCGAGGTCCTGCACCCGGTCAAGCAGGTGAGCTGTGATGGTGGAACCACGGTCAAGACTGCCTGGCGCCTGGCCGATGGTGCAATCGTCGAATCAGTACTCATGCGCTACCCGGACCGCGTCACGATGTGTGTGTCATCGCAGGCCGGATGTGGCATGGGCTGCCCGTTCTGCGCCACGGGCCAGCAGGGCTTGACGCGCAATCTCAGCTGCGCCGAGATCGTCGAGCAGGTCCTAGCCGGTGCCCGCGCCCTGCAACGCGATGAGATCCCCGGCGGTGTCGGCAGGGTAAGCAACGTAGTTTTCATGGGCATGGGTGAGCCACTTGCAAACTATGAGCGTGTGGTGGATGCCATTCATCGCATGGTTGATCCCGCCCCAGCCGGCCTTGGCATGAGTGCCCGGGGAATCACCGTCTCGACTGTGGGTCTGGTTCCTCGCATCTATGACCTGGCAGATCTTAGATTGCCGCTCACCCTGGCTCTCTCACTGCACGCCCCGGACGATGAACTACGCGACACGCTCGTTCCCATCAACCAGCGCTGGCCCGTTCGTGAAGTGCTTGCAGCTGCCTGGGCCTACGCGGAACGAACACACCGTCGAGTCAGCATTGAATACGCGCTCATCCGCGACGTCAATGATCAGAAATGGCGTGCAAAACTTCTCGCAGATCTCATCGCAGGTCAGTTGGTCCACGTGAACCTCATTCCACTCAATCCAACCCCCGGTTCGGTATGGACTGCCTCACGCCCGGAGGATGAGCGCGCGTTCGTACGCGTGCTTGCGGATCGTGGTGTCGCCGTCACCGTTCGCGATACCCGTGGGCGTCAAATTGACGGGGCATGCGGGCAACTGGCAATGACGACCCTCTGACACACTTCCGGCATGTCAGATTCAGGAACCAACCAGGTCCCCAACCCTGCTCCTCAACCGGGAGCCGCCTCATCGGGGGTCGCCGACGATGCGCGTAAGGCAGAAGCCTTCCTCGAGGAAGTCCCCTCCCGTGCTCAGGTCGCGCTGTTCATCGGTGGCTCGATCGCTCGGACCCTGGCAGTGCTGGCCTTGATCTTCCTGTCCATGAATCTGGTGCCCAGTCAGCTCGATGCAGGCAGCGGAATACCGATTCTCAGCCTCCTGCTCGGTATGGCGGTCTACCTGTTCTA
>CAZKFI010000108.1:0-561 GCA_964551975.1 uncultured Bifidobacteriaceae bacterium
GGAGGAAGACCACAGCATCCCGCTGCCGAAGCAGCCCAAGGCCTCAAAGCAGCCCAAGGGTGCCAAACAAACGTCGGCCCCATCGAAGAAGATATCCAAGTCACGGCAGAAGCAGGAGACACATACCGAACGGGAAGCGCGGCTGGCCAATCGTCGGCAAAAGATGGCCGAAAGAAGAGAACAGGCCCGCAAGGACTGCGAGGCGGCTCAGGCTAAGCGAGAAGAAGAGACGCGGGTGGCTCGAGAGCGATATGCCCACATCAGTGAATTGTTTGAAGCCGCAGGCCTCGATATCCAGAAGTGTGGCTCCGAGGTCTTCCACCATGCCCGAAGGCAGGGTGGATTCACTCACATCAAGTCCCTAGCCGAGGTCCAGGGTTGTGCCATTAGGTTTGAATCTGCCTTCAAGGGCGAAAGCCGAGAGTTGCGCGAGAGTGACGCGTTCGTCAACATCTTTGCACACAAGCATGTTGTGCGATGGTGTCAGGCCTTCATCAGGCACCGTACCTTTCAGGGTCTAAGTCCTACTGCCGGTTTTGGTTCCAAGGCAGCCTTGTATGA
>CAZKFI010000108.1:571-4994 GCA_964551975.1 uncultured Bifidobacteriaceae bacterium
AAAAGCTGTCAGCTCCTGGCCCTAGGGGCGCTTCCCCTCTGTCATTGCCCCAGCAAGGTGCTGGAGCCGACCCAGGTTCGTCTTTTGATCCTGGCTGATGGAAGAGCTCGGCCGGCACAAAGAATCGCGCATGAGGCCAAGAGCGGCCTTCCTCGCCACCTCAAACACACAACCCAGGAAGACTCCAACGTGGACACATCCAGTACCCCCGTCAGCATCCCTGAGAGCCCGACGGATACGGCCCCAGCGGCCCCCACCCGCAAGGGCGCCCGCAGGCCATCTGGCGAGCCCACAAGCCTCGGGACGAGGAAGACCTCCTTAATGCTGGGTGAACCCGGCCACGAGGCCTTGGCCGCGCTCATGCCAATGTGGGGATTCCCCAGTAAGGGTGAAGCGGTTACGCACGCCCTTCTGTACCTGCTACATCAGTCGAAAGCGGACGCCGTTTCGCGATTGCCGCTCGCGCAGGAGTAACGCGGTTGCCAGGTGCGCCTTCCTTTACTCCTGATCGCTGTTCGATCCAGCATCGGTGAGATGCAAAACAAACTATTCGTAGGAGGCCAGCCTATGCCCAGATGGACAGATGAAGCGCGTGCCAAGCAGCGCGAAGCCATTCGCCGGTGGAGCCCATGGGCCAGCAGTACCGGTCCGCGATCACCGCAAGGCAAAGCAGTCGTTGCCCGGAATGCCTACAAGGGCGACAAGCGAGGAAAGCTAAAGGTGATCCGGCGCGAGCTTCGCTCCATCATGATCGAGCTCGATGAAGTTGGATTACTGCTCTCATCGTGCTGCGCGGCTCGGTGATCACGGGGAAATCGTTGGCAGCCCTGACTCGCTATCTGCAGTGCAGCCCCTGCCGATCTGAGCCAGGTTCGCAATCGTGGCTCGAGGTAATGTCATCTGCACAAAAAAGAAAAATGTCACACCGTGCGCCAACGAGCGCGAACCCTGTGACGGCGATCCAGATAACAAACGCCAGCGCGTACATCTCTCTATCGATTGCCTTAAGTCCAATCCTAAATCCAGCGAGCAGGCGCGTCACGACATAGGCACCAACGATTGCGAACGAATTGATGACAAGGGTCAGACTCTTCGGTGAAAGGATGTCTGCAACGAGGTCGATAGCTCACCCCAGAATTCCTCCTGGAGAGCCAAAGAAAGTAAGTACAAAAAGGATCCACGCTGACATCAATAGCCAGAAGCAAAGTACCGCAAGTGGGTGCCAGTTAGTCTTCGAATTGTTCACGACAGTACCTCGATGGGGTCATGCCAACGCGTTGAGGGGTTAGTACCTCCAAATCGTCGTTGGGCTGCGTTGGCAGTTCATTCGATAGATATCTGCGGGCTCAAACAGGCCGCTGACCTTCAGGTGTTGGTGGCGCCTAATGGATCTTGGATAGGTTGCCTTAGCACTGGAACACAGGAGCGACGGTTCGCGTGCTCCCATCGCTGCATCGGTAGCTTGAGAACATGAAGCCCTCTTTCAGGTCGCTTCGCACCAAGTGCCCGACGATGCTCGGATTCTTTGTGCCAGGAGCGGATATCAGGAGTAGACCAGACATGCTCCCGGTGCCGAACCTGCAGCCGTTTCCAGTCGCAGAACCCGTGAGAGTGGCCACCTGAAATGCGTTCGAGTTGTTATCCCCAAACGTCGTAGTTCCACTCACGGTACACGCGGCTCCATAGCTGACGGCAAATGTACCGCTGCGCCCGCCGGCTATGGTTATCGATTGAGTACCGCCCTTCTCATCTCTGGACGACCAGACGCCGACCGCTGACAGCGGACCAGTAGGGTCAGTCGGGTAGCTGCTGAAGAGGAAGTCAATCGTGTAGGCCTGCCCCGGGTAGATCACGTTTGCGCTGACTCCAGATCCCGCCCTGTAGGTGCCGGACGCGCTTCCTGTGAAGATTCCCGTCTGAGCGAAGTCAGTCAGTGTTGCTGTTAGCAGCCCACCGGTACCGTTGATGGAGGCGTCAACGAATCCCCGCGAAGAGTCGAATCCGTCTGCGTAGTAGATGGCACTGCGGCCAGTCGGCCCAACAACGAGTGTTTGAAAGATTGGCAGAGGACCGCCCCGAACGGTTGCCTTGTAAACGGCAACCGCCGCTTGATCGACACCACGTGGAGCGGGGGGCACCGAGTCAGTGCCTGATCCACTGCTGCTGCTGCTTCCGCCGCCGCCTCCACCACACCCTGAGAGACCGATTGCTATCGCCAACACATAGAACCTATTCATAGAAGACCTCATAGCGTCAGAAAGACGCTGGAATTGATGTTGAACGAATGTATTGATGTTGTGAATCATGTACTGGAGCTTATCAGCAACCTACGCTTGGTGTCATAACTTACGTGGCGTGACATGTCCAAAAAGGCTAGAGTCAAGGGTGGTGCCTCCAGCGGCGAGGCTGGCTGGAAGGCCTTTCTTGGCCTCGTTGGCGCGAGGTTGGCTGCCGAACGAAAGGCCAGGGGGCTCACTCAGCAGCAGGTGGCGGAGAGACTCCAGGTCGAGCCCGAGTCGATCAGCCGCATGGAGGGGGGAGTCATCGTTCCAACCCTTCAGCGGCTGCGACAGTTTGCACAGCTCTACGGATGTTCTATGGAGTCGCTAGTGAGCAAGGCATCTGACCAGCCATCCGACATGGCACGATGGCTGGAGCAGGAACTGTTGGCTCTAGAGGACGTTGATAGGGTCTTCGTTCTGGAGTACGCAAAGGGGCTCATTCATCACATCAAGTTCCGCCAAGAACGGTCAGCTCCCAAGAAACTGGCAACTTCTCGGTAAGCCGCTCCTGCGGGGCCATCAACACGAGCGGCGCGTCCAGCGCGCTCAGTCGCCGCTCTTCTTCGCAAGCCGATACAACTGGGCAGGCCTGAATGCTCCGGTTCGCATTGCGCCATCAATCGGCTCTACAAGGCCAGCAGCGTCGATTCGGCGCCTGAAGCTCGACTTGTCCAACGCGTGGCCGAGTACCACCTCAGACGACGCCTGCAACTCCCCGAGCGTAAAGGCCTCCGGCAACAGCCCTGGAGGGAAACGCAGTCCATCCACCTCGCTGCGCAGCGAGGCGAGCGCTTGCGCGACGATACGCGCATGATCGAAGGCCAGTCGCCGATCCGCAGCGGCTTGGGTAGCCAACGTCCACCGCAGATCCGAGATTCGCTTCCCCGGGGACACCAAGACCTGATCAGCCAAGACCGCAGCTCGATACACAAGGCTCAATGCCCAAGGGGCTCTCGGGTCCCGATCCTTCCCGCCAAGTGCTGCCTGAAGCTGTGTGCCGGCAAGCTGAGTCCCCAGCCGCTCCCCCGCCACACGCTGGCAAGCGGCTTCCAGGGACTCATCCAGGTCAATCCGCAGCACACCACCGGGCAAGGCCCATCTTCCCTGGAACGGCTCGGAGGCGCGTCGCGCAAGGAGCACCCTCAGCTCGCCTTCCTCAACGCAGAACACGCACAACTCGACCCGGGTGAACGGCATCGGGTACCGCGGGGCAGGGGTACCAGCGTTAGAAGGCGAGTTGGTCGGCACTGCAGATTCCTAATAGTTGCAAATTGCTACGAAGTGTAGGATACTTTGTTCGTTGTGTTTTGCAACTAAGAGGAAGCAAAGATGTCCGTACCCCGTGACCTGACCGTCTCCGGTTCACTCGATCGGGCGATCGCAATCGCCGTGGAAGCTCATGCAGGAGCAGTCGACAAAGCAGGCGCTCCTTACGTGCTGCATCCTCTGCGGGTGATGGCGGCTGTGGTCGGGGAGCTCGCCAAGACAGTGGCAGTACTTCACGATGTCGTCGAGGACGTCCCCGGCTGGACGTTTGAACGCTTGCAGGCTGAAGGCTTCGGCCCAGATGTGATCGAGGCGCTAAGGAGCGTAACCAAGACCGAGTCAGACCACTTCGAAGCAGAAGATACCGAGCAGGCCAAGCTTGAAAAGTACACCCGATTCGTGCGTCACGCGGCTACTCACCCAGTAGGTCGGGTCGTCAAGCTGGCCGACATCGACGACAACCTTGACATCACTCGCTTGGAGCAGGTGAGCGAAGCCGACCGCCTGCGGATGAATCGTTATCTGACGGCCCGAGCCCTTCTGTTGTCTGCGTGAAGGCGCCTCGCGCTGAATATGGCTGCACGCTCGCTGAGTAGCTGACATTTCGACAGGAGTCCGCAATGACCGACCCAGTTATCCGCCTCGTCGTCGAGTACAAGCGCCTTGCCTTCCCGCACGGCGGCATGAACCTCGACGTTGAGCCGCCGAAGTACGAAGACTTCGACACCCCCTCCCTGCTTGTGCGTCTGTACGACGCCGGTGATCGTGACTCGATCCCGTGACCACTGCCACGTGCCAAAGCCAAGCGCGGAGCTGCGCTCAAGAACCTCGCCCACGCCCTCTACGACGAGCGCGAGTGCAACAGCTTCTTCCCC
>CAZKFI010000109.1:0-4884 GCA_964551975.1 uncultured Bifidobacteriaceae bacterium
ACCAGGCAGGTCACGCTGCGCTGAACACTGCGGCTTTCAACGTTCACTAATCTTTGGGGGTGAGTGCGGACAGTGGCCTGATCACCACCCTCATCGCACTGGTGGCTGCTGCGCTCGCACTCGTGCTCGCAGGTGTGGTGTTGTTCCTGCAATTGCGGTTGCGCCGATCGATCACCCTGATGGAGATCGTCGAGGGCCGCGAGACCATGGTGGACGTGATCGGCAGGACACTGCAGGACTTCGAGCAACTGCGCGAGGACGTGATCGAGATCGATCGAGCCCTGACCCAAACGCAGCGCGACCTCGCTGACTCACTGCGGCACGTCTCGGTGGTGCGCTATGACGCCTTCGGTGACCTGGGCGGGCGGTTCTCGTTCTCGGCTGCACTGCTGGACGACTCAGGTGATGGCATCGTGTTGACGTCCATCCATGGCCGCTCCGAAACGCGCACCTACGTCAAGGGCCTCACCGGGGGGCGATCGGATATTGACCTGTCGCCGGAGGAGCGCCGAGCAGTGCAACTGGCACGGGGCGAGGAGTCATGATGCGCGTCGCCTACCTCGGGCCGCGCGGCACCTTCGCCGAAGCAGCGCTCCGCACCCTGCCCGACGGCGCAATGATCGATGCCGTCCCGGCAGCGTCGGTGCACGCAGCACTCGACATGGCACGCACCGGCGCTGTTGACGGTGCGGTGGTACCGATCGAAAACTCGGTCGAAGGTGCGGTGACCCTCACCCTGGACACCCTCTCCAGTGGTGAACCGCTAGTGATCGTTGATGAGATGGTGCTGCCGGTGCGCTTCGCGCTGGTCGCGCCGATGGGCCTAGCCGTGGCCGACATCACCCGAATTGCCACGCACCCGCATGCGCATGCGCAGGTGCGCGGTTGGCTCGCAGAGCACCTGCCAGAAGTTGCTGTGATGCCCGCGCTATCGACTGCGGCGGCAGCGGCAGATCTGACCGACCCGGCCTGCAGCTACCAGGCAGCTGTTGCGCAGGCCATCGCGGCCGAGGCCTACGGCCTGCAGATCCTGGCCGACGACATCGGCGACATCCCGGAGGCCACGACACGCTTCGTACTGGTGCGACGGCCCGGCGCACTCCCGGCACCCACGGGAGCCGACAAGACGACCCTGAGTTTGTACATCCACCAGGATCAACCAGGTGCGCTGCTGGCGATCCTGACTGAGTTTGCGGTGCGGGGCGTGAATATGACCCGGATCGAATCGCGACCCACCCGCCGCGCACTCGGTGACTACTACTTCAGCGTGGACATTGAAGGGCACGTGCTGGATGCGCGGGTGGCCGAGGCGCTGATGGGCCTACATCGGGTCTGCCTGGACGTGCGTTTCCTAGGTTCCTATCCCCGGCATGACGGGCGAGCACCGCACCTACGACGTGGCGTCACCGACGAGGACTTCGCCGAAGCGCAGCAGTGGCTAGGCGATCTCACCGGCTGAGTTCCTTGTGGCTCCGCGGATATCTGCGGGATGATCGGGCACGACAATGCAGGAATTGGGGTGATGTGCACATGCGTGGACGGGAACGCCGTGGCCTGACCTATCGCTTTACTGCGTTCGCAGGGGCGGTCTTCGTTGCCCTCGCCACGCTCGGCGCTAAACCTGCCATCACCGCGCACGCAGGGGAGGGCGTGGCACCTCCGACCGGCAGCGGGTCATTCCTGCCGACGAGCCAGCTCACCGATGGGTCGACGCTCGTCGCAGACGACGGTGCTTCGGTCGCCATCGGCGAACTCCCGTCATTACTGCCCTCGCTGCCCGGCGCCAAGTCCGAGACCGTTGACATGGTGATTGACGGAGCGACATACCCTCTCGACCTGATTCGAATTCCGCAGGGTTCGATACTGCACCGCGCGATGGTGCTGCCGACGACGTCGACGGTGGCACCTGATGACGTGCGGAACACCCTCGCCGCGGACACCACCTGGTTCGGGGACCTGCGCGTTGCGAGGATCTACGCGAACTCCTCGTGGGGACGCGCTGAGGGCCGCGTGGTCGTGTCCTTCGAGACGACACGTCCACTGGTCCTGATGAACCTCGCCAGCATGCCGAACCTGAACTTTCTCTGGGCGAGTGTCGGCCGCGAGTACCGACAGGCGCGCGCGGACCTTGACCGACTCACCGGACCGAGTCCCCCAACCCGCAATCCCGTGGCCGTGCAAGTAGCTCGTGACAGGGTCGCGGCGCTTCGGAGGGACCTCAACGTCATCCGGCTTACGACGGGCTACGACGCGACGTGGGCAGACCAGGTGCGCCTGAACCTTCGCTACGGCGACGCCATCACAACGGAGCCCGACCGCAGTCCCGAGAAGGTCTTCGCTGAGCGCGGGATTGGGGTGAGAGATGCCTTCGCTGTCCGGGCGGGGGATGCCGGCCTGTGGCGGGTGGCGACGCTCGTGAGCGGCTGCCCGGGCACGGACCGTTCCGTCACCTGGGGCCCAGGGCGGGCAGCGCTCAATCGCCTCAGTTTTTCTGCGGCACTGGATCGAGTGCTGACGGATGCGATCGCTCGCTCAATGAATGTTGACGGGTACATCGCGCCCGCCATGCCCTCACTGCTGAACCCGCGTGGTGCCCTCCTGGAGGAGGTCGCGATCTTCTCGCCACGAGGTTCGCTGATCGCCACAGGTGTTGTGCCGTAGGAGAGCGCCGCCATCGGCGCTCAAGCCGGGCTATTGAGAGGCGGTGAGCGGGCTGCTGGTGCGTGGGATACTCGGGCCGGCTCGTTGGAGCCGCTTTGTTTGGGCTGGTTGGTTGAGGCTGTTTCGTTGGTGCCAGGTGGGAGTGAGATGACGCGATTCCTCGTCACGGGTGCGGCCGGGTTTATCGGCTCGCATTTCGTGCGTGAGCTGCTGGCAGGCCATTACGACCTGGATGTTTCCGGTGTCACTGTGCTGGACAAGCTCACCTACGCCGGCAACGTGGCGAATCTGGCTTCGGTTGCCGAGGACCCGCGCTACCGGTTCGTGCAGGGTGACATCTGCGATGCGGCGCTCCTAGACAACGTGTTGCCGGGCCATGACGTGGTGGTGAACTTCGCCGCGGAAACGCATGTTGACCGCTCCATTCACGGCCCGCAGGACTTCATCATCACCAATGTCGTGGGTGCACAGACGCTGTTCGATGCGTGTCTACGCCACGGGATACCGCGCACAGTGCATATCGGCACCGATGAGGTCTATGGCTCGATTGACGTGGGCTCGTGGAATGAAGATGAACCGCTGCGACCAAACTCCCCGTACTCCGCGGCCAAGGCGTCGGCAGAACTGCTGGTGCGTGCCTACCACGTGACCTACGGACTAAACATCTCGTCGACGCGCTGCTCGAACAACTACGGCCCGTACCAATTTCCGGAGAAGGTCATTCCACTGTTCGTGACCAACCTCATCGACGGCGAGCAGGTGCCGCTCTACGGCGACGGGCTCAATGTCCGGGACTGGCTGCACGTCGACGACCACTGTCGAGGTATCGCGCTGGTCGTTCAGGTCGGTGAACCCGGCCAGTCATACAACATCGGTGGTGGGCTCGAACTGAACAACCGTGAACTGACTGAGCGCGTGCTCGCGGCCATGGGTGCGGATTGGTCGAGTGTGCGACCGGTGGAGGATCGTAAGGGCCATGATCGCCGCTATTCGGTGGACGACTCGCGATTGCGCGCACTCGGATACCAGCCGCAGCACGGCTTCGACAATGGGTTGGCGGAGACCATTTCCTGGTACCGCGGCAATGAAGCATGGTGGCGGCCGTTGAAGGAGCGCGCCGTCATCGCCAAGACCCGATAGGCGACTGCGACCAACCATGCGAGTCCTCGTCACGGGAGCCAACGGCCAGTTGGGCAGTGAACTCGTCGGCCTTTATGCAGCGCGTGCCGGTACGAGTGGTGATGTCGGTGTCGGCGTCGATCTACCGGAAGCGGACATCACCGATCCGACTGCGGTGGCGGAGGTCTTCACCCGCGTGCAGCCCGACGTGGTGATCAACTGCGCGGCCTGGACGGCCGTTGATGCGGCGGAGGAGCAGGAGGCTGCGGCGCTGCGGGTCAACGGCGATGCTCCGCGGTTGCTGGCTCTCGCGTGTGCGGAACGCGGCGCCTGGTTAGTGCAGATCTCCACCGACTACGTCTTCGATGGACACGCTCAGACCCCGTATGACGAAGATGCGACGCCCAACCCGCAGAGCGCTTATGGCCGCACCAAATTGGCGGGCGAGATCGCGGTGCGGGAGCACCTGCCCGAGCGGCACTACATCGTGCGTACGGCCTGGCTCTATGGGGTGCGTGGTGCGAACTTCGTCAAGACGATTCTTAAGGCGCAGGCTGATCGTGGGAGCGTCAGCGTGGTCGACGACCAGGTCGGGCAACCTACCTATGCGCGAGATCTCGCGGCGCAGATCGTTGCGTTACTGGATTGTCGCCCAGCAGCGGGCGTCTTTCACGGCACGAACGACGGCGTGACGAGTTGGTTCGGCTTCACGCAGCAGATCTTCCGGACCTGGGGCATCGACGTGGCCGCCGTCACTCCGACGGATTCATCGGCATTTGTGCGACCGGCGCCGCGTCCCTCGTACTCAGTGCTCGGGCATCGGCGCTGGGCCGAGGTGGGTCTGGCACCGATGAGGCCTTGGATTGAGGCGTTGGTAACAGCGCACGACAACGGCTTGAGACCTTAGGGACGCTCTGCTGCAGGACGTGCCGTCTACATCTTCACTCCGACGGCGTAGGCGTTCTTGCCGAACCGATGTCGTAGAAGTCGGTCTAAAAGTTGGCTCAAGGGAAATCCGAATCTGTCGTAGAAGATAATAGAGGTGTATCCCAAGTCGCCCTTACGACTTCCGAAGACTTTATAGAGAAGTGTTGCAATCACGCC
>CAZKFI010000110.1:0-4839 GCA_964551975.1 uncultured Bifidobacteriaceae bacterium
CCCGCTGCAAGTACCGCACCCAGGGCGACCAACCACCGCAGCGGCGGAGGCACCAGGTCCATCAGGGCCGCCGCGCCCAGCGGCACACCCGAGTGGTTGGTGGTCACGATGACTGCCGCTACTGCTGCATAGAGCAGCAGCACGAAGGTCAGCGAAAACAGCACCGCTCGCGGAATCGTCCGCGCTGGATCCCGAATCTCCTCACCGAGCACGGTGATGCGGGCATAACCGGCGAAGGCGAGAAAGATCAGACCAGCTGCTGCGAGAACGTTCGCTGGGGTCTGGGTTGCCCCGCGAGGCGTGATTGCGTTGTCAACACCGGCGGACTGCTGCGTTAGCGCGACAATACAAATCATCGCGAGGATGAGCACGACGATGGCAACGAGGATTGCGCTGACCGCCGTCGACCGCCGCAAGCCAGCCAGATCCAGGGCAAGGCAGATGCCGATGGCAGCCCAGGCGATGAACACTGCGTACTCGGGCACCAGATACACACCGATGGTCAGACCGGCAGCGGCAGCCGATGCTGACTTGCCCACGATGAACGCGATGCCGGCCAGAAGTGCAGGTGGGCGTCCAAGGCGAATACGGGCATAGGCGTAGGCACCACCCGATTCCGGATGGACTGCGGCAAGTCGTACTGCCGAAACCGCGTTCAGTCCCGCACACAACGCAGCGCAGCACAGTGCCATGAGCAGCCACGGACCAGCAAGGGCAAGTGCCGGAGTCCATACCGCGAAAACTCCGGTGCCCAGCATCGCCGCGATACCCACCACCGTCGCTCCCGGTATAGCGAGATGCCGGACCAGTAGTGAACCCGATGTGTCGACCTGGGGTTCACTACCTGCCATCGAATGGCCTTCGTACCGCGGCTGACGCACGCAGCATCCCCACCGGGCGGCCGCCCCCCAATACGGCGCGCTCGCGCCACTCGGGCAGTATCGACGGGGCGCCCGAAATCTCCGAGATCAACGTCGCCACCACGGCAGCGCGTCCACGATCTCCACCGTCGATCATCTTGACGGCGAGGGCTCGACCGTCTGGCCAACCGACAATGAAGACGCCATCGGCACCGTCTTTTGCTATCAGGCCGGGAACTGATTGCATGAAGGCCGTGGCGTCGCGGCGAGTACCACCGATGAGTTCGGGGTAGGTGCGCATTGCGCTGACCACATCCTGCCCGGGGCCCGGGGTCGTGGTGAGTCGCGCAACCATCTGCGCCAGAGCGCGCAAGGGCAGTGCCAAAACCGGTGCACCGCACCCATCCACGCCGACAGCGGAGATCGGATGCCCCGCGAACTCAGCGACGTACTCAGTGATGTGTTGCTGCAGCGGATGCGCCGGATCGCGGTAGTCGTCAAGCGGCCAACCGTTGACCAGGCAGGTAGCGAGCATGCCGGCGTGCTTGCCTGAGCAGTTCATTGCCAATGCGCTCGGCGACAGCCCAGCACGTACCCACTGACGGCGTTCGGTTGCATCGAGTGGGAAATCTGGCGGCGTGCGCAGATCGTCGGCGGTCAATCCTTCGGCGGTCAACAACTGCGTTACGGCATCGAGGTGGAACGGCTCACCACTATGGGAGGACGTCACCATGGCAAGGTGTCGAAGCGGCACCTGCAGTCCCGCGCCCAGCATGGCCATGGTCTGAAATGGCTTGTTCGCCGATCGGGTGAAGACCACGGCATCCGGATTTCCCCAGGCCGCCAGTTCTTCGCCCTGTGCGTCGACGAGGATCGCGTGACCGAGGTGCACGCACTCCACGAGGTCACTGCGCACGACTTCGGCGAGTACCTCGGCGCGGTCGGCGATCACCGGCCCATCCTGGCAGTGCTGACCCGCCGATCTGACGTCATGACCTCTGGCAGGCTGAGCCAATGCGTGCTGTCCTGCAACGCGCCCTAGGCGCCGAAGTACAGGTGGATGGGGTCCGACTGGGCGGCTTCGATGGGCCCGGTCTGGTCGCCCTGATCGGGGTGACCCATGACGACACCACCGCCAGCGCCAGCCGACTCGCCGAAAAGATCTGGAACCTGCGCATATTCATCGGGCAGGAGGGGGCACGCGAGGCCTCGGCCTGCGATCTGCAACTACCCATCCTGGTGATCAGTCAGTTCACTCTCTATGCCGATACACGCAAGGGACGACGCCCTACCTGGGATGCAGCCGCACCCGGCCCCGTCGCAGAGCCACTGGTCGATGCCGTCGTGCAGGCTCTGCAGTCAGCCGGTGCGATGGTGCACACCGGACGTTTCGGCGCCGATATGCAGGTCCGTCTCGTGAACGACGGGCCCATGACGATCCTGCTAGAGGTCTGACCCCTGGTGCGCTGAGCATTCACCGTCTGCGGTGTGGACGATCAACACCGCATCGGGTTCGACCGACCGCTTGATGACAGCTGTCGCGATTGGACCGAGTTCATAGTGCTGGACTCCCGTACCGATCCAACCCACCTCGCGCTCACCCACGTAGACCGGGTCGCCGTGCTTGGGCGGTTGCTCCACCGATCCGTCCATCAGCACCAACTCCAGGCGGCGCGGCGGTCGACCGAGGTTGTGCACCTTGGCAACGGTCTCCTGCCCGCGGTAGCAGCCCTTCTGCAGATGAACGGCCGTTTCTAGCCAGCCCACTTCGTTGGGGATCGTGCGGTGATCAGTCTCCTGGCCGACCCGCGGCTGCAACGCAGCCACCCGAAGCGCCTCCAATGACCAACTTCCGCACCGGTGTTCAGCCTTCGAGAGGATCTCCGCTCGCTCGTTGGTCGGGACGATGGACTCGTACCCGCGCATGCCCCTGTCTTGGAACGCCTGAGGTGGCGACCAAGCCAATGGGCTCAAGGGCTGCCCCGACCACATCACGGTGAATTCCCCTGCATTTGAACTGCAATCGACGACCTCGACCGCAAGCATGAAGCGCATACGGTTGAGGTACTCCTGCAGCGGGCCGATCTGATCCGGCTGGCAGATGATCCACGTCGACTCACCGTCATCGATGAGATGAAGTTCGTATTCGACGTGACCTTGCGGATCGAGGATCAAGCCCGTTGCGCATTGCCCGGCCGGCAACTGTTCGAGATGCTGCGTGGTCAGCGCATGCAACCAGCTCAGTCGATCCGGTCCCTGGACGCGCAGCACACCGCGATTGCCGAGATCAACGACCCCAGAACCCTCGGCAAGCCAGCGCTGCTCACGCAGCGGATCCCCGTAGTGCCACGGAATACCTTGATCAGGATTGTCTGCTGGTGGCGCGACGCCATCGGTCACCGCTCAGCAACTCCCTCAGCTTCACGCCACTTGCGATCCTGGGCACTGCAGGTACGACAGGAGCCATGCATAGAGATATGCGCGATGTCGGTGTCGAACCCAAAGTCATCCTGCAAGCGCTCAACGAATGCGGCTGCCACCTCAGCCGGCACGCTTTCCACCGCTCGGCACCGGTCGCACACCAGATGAATGTGGAGTTCCTCTTCCACCGCGTGATAGGTCGGTGCCCCATGCCCAATATGCGCATGGGTGACCAGCCCGACCTCCTCGAGCACTTCGAGTGTTCGGTAGATGGTGGAGAGATTCACACCGGAAGCAGTGCGCTGCACCTCAACCAGGATCGCCTCCGGTGTGCCATGACGCAGTCGTTCAACAGCCTCGAGGACAAGTTGACGCTGGGGCGTGATGCGATAGCCCTGCTCACGCAGTCGGCGATCCCAGTCCTCAGTACCCACATCAACTTCCGTCGACGCGATTCAGTGTTGCTGCAAGATGGTTGGTAATGGACTGCCCCATCGCCGCCATGTCGAAGGCCCAGAGCAACTTCCCGTCAACCAGGCCATACAGCCGATGGCCATCGACGTATTCCTTCGCTGACTCCGTACGCGCCACCATGTCAGTGCGCAATTCGACCCGAGCTCCAGTGATTGCTGCGTTCTCCAAGCCGGTCACGGTCAGCGTCCCGTACCAGATCTCCGCGTAGCCGGTGGGATGCACCAGCTGCATCTCAATGTGGTTATTCGGTCGTGGCCGCCAGAAGCCGGTTTCAGTAGCCAGAGGGCGCACCTGGTTGCCCTCGTCGTCCAGCAGCCAACTTCGAGACCAATAGGTGAGGAACGGGCGTCCATCTGTGCTGAACCCAACCTCTTGCCCGAAACGGAAGTCATCGATGGTCGGGTACTGCCCCGTGCCAACGCCAGTCCAGCGCCCGAGTAGCCAGGCAAGCGGCTTGATTTCATCAGGCACAGCATCGGCGTGCTCGCTCATCGCGACTCCACCTCCCGGTCACTGGCCATTGCAGTCCAATCGCATGTCTTCCGCGATGGATCCGCAACCGCACTTGACGCCTGCAATCCCCTGCGGCAGCGTACCCGGTGTGACGCATTCCGGTCCGATCCCACAGAAGAGCCTGCTGATCAAGCTGCTCGTCGGTGCCGATGCACCGGAGCGCTGTTCGCAGGGACTCACGGTCGCAGCAACGGCCTGCCTAGCCGGTGCCCAGGTCTCACTGTGGCTCACCGGTGAGGCGACCCGTCTTGTCCTGAACGATGCAGACGAGCCGTTCACCCTGGACGGCGCAACACCACCGCGTGAACTCATCGCCACAGTGCAACAGTTCGGGCAGATCACTGCCTGCACCCAGTGCCTGCACCGTCGAGGGCTCACCGGCGAGATGCTCCTGCCAGGTGTGCGCATCGCTGGTGCCGCATCATTCGTGGAGGAACTCCTGATACCGGGAACCACCGCACTGAACTACTGAGCCAATCAGGCGGCGATAGTTGCGCTAGTTGAGGCGGACAGGGCTCGGGCCGATCGCCACAGTTCCACTGACTGCCACCGGCACACCCCCAAGCGGTGT
>CAZKFI010000111.1:0-4807 GCA_964551975.1 uncultured Bifidobacteriaceae bacterium
TCGCCACCCAGTTGGCCCTCACAGTCAGCACCACCGCCCGGGGGTCCGGCAGCGCCACCTCCGGGGTATGCACCCGGGTACCCGCCACCCGGGTACCCGCCTGCAGGCTCTCCGCCAGTTGCCTACCCGTCGGCGCCGTATCCGCCCGCGGCGCAGACTTCGACCAACGCCATCGTCGCCCTCGTCCTAGCCGTGGCCTCCTGGTTGATCTGCCCGATAGTGCCAGCCATCGTGGCCTTGGTCTTCGCCTCGAAGGCCACCAAGGAACTCCGAGCATCGGGTGGGGCGATGCAGGGTGCGGGCCTGGTCCTTGGCGCCCAGATCACCGCCTGGATCAATATCGGCCTCTACGCAGCGCTCATTGTGTTCTTCGGCCTGTTCTTCCTCGTGGCCCTCGTCGCCGGGGCAGCCAGTTCCACGATTCCCGCCTGAAAGGCGGTGTGGCCAGGCCCACGCTGGGCCTGGCCGGTGGGAGCATTGGACCCGTTTTGACTCTCAGTCGCCCGCGGGGTAACCTCACCCCTCGTGCCTGCCAAGGCACGCCCCTGTAGTGCTGCCCGCCCCGGGTGGCATGCGCCGGAGCCGCCTCTCAGCGGCCCTCGAAGGTGCGGGGAAACCACGACTCAGTGTCGTCGGTTCCTGCTGGAGCCGCGACACGCCCGACCTCGGGGGTCGGCGAACGTAGGCAGCGAGCAGGAAGGCAGGACGTGCCAACGATTCAGCAGTTGGTCCGCAAGGGCCGGCAGGACAAGGTGTCGAAGAACAAGGCACCGGCCCTGAAGGGCAGCCCACAGCGGCGCGGTGTGTGCACCCGCGTGTACACGACCACGCCCAAGAAGCCCAACTCCGCCCTGCGCAAGGTGGCTCGCGTCCGCCTCACCTCTGGGGTGGAGATCACCGCCTACATCCCCGGTGTTGGTCACAACCTGCAGGAGCACTCGATCGTGCTCGTGCGCGGTGGCCGGGTGCGCGATCTGCCAGGTGTGCGTTACAAGGTCATCCGCGGTGCCCTCGACACCCAGGGTGTCAAGAACCGCAAGCAGGCTCGCTCCCGCTATGGCGCGAAGAAGGAGAAGGGCTAATGCCACGCAAGGGACCCGCTGGCCGCCGCCCGGTCGTCATCGATCCGGTCTACGCCTCGCCCCTCGTCACCCAGCTGGTGAACAAGGTGCTGCTGAGCGGCAAGCGTTCGACAGCTGAGCGCATCGTGTACGGCGCCCTGGAAGGCTGCCGTGAGAAGACCGGTACGGATCCGGTCATGACCCTCAAGCGCGCCCTCGACAACGTACGCCCGACGCTCGAGGTGCGCTCCCGTCGTGTGGGCGGTGCGACCTACCAGGTGCCGGTCGAGGTTAAGCCCGGGCGCAGCACCACGCTGGCCCTGCGTTGGTTAATCGGCTTCTCGCGCCAGCGGCGTGAGAAGACCATGACCGAGCGCCTGATGAACGAGATCCTGGACGCTTCAAATGGCCTCGGCGCCAGTGTCAAGAAGCGTGAGGACACCCACAAGATGGCGGAGGCAAACAAGGCCTTCGCGCATTACCGCTGGTAAACGACTTCACCCAAGAGCAACGGAGAACCACTGTGTCTACCCAGACCGCCATCGATCTGGCCAAGGTCCGCAACATCGGGATCATGGCTCACATCGACGCGGGCAAAACCACCACGACGGAGCGCATCCTCTTCTACACCGGCATCAACTACAAGATCGGTGAGGTCCATGAGGGTGCGGCCACCATGGACTGGATGGAGCAGGAGCAGGAGCGCGGCATCACGATCACCTCTGCCGCGACGACCTGCAACTGGAAAGACCACCAGATCAACATCATCGACACACCAGGCCATGTGGACTTCACCGTCGAGGTCGAGCGCTCCCTGCGGGTACTGGATGGTGCGGTAGCGGTGTTCGACGGCGTAGCCGGGGTGGAGCCGCAGTCTGAGACGGTATGGCGTCAGGCCGACCGCTACAACGTGCCGCGCATCTGCTTCGTGAACAAGATGGACCGCACCGGTGCGAACTTCTTCATGTGCGTTGACATGATCGTCAGCCGGCTAGGCGCGACGCCACTCGTGCTGCAACTGCCGATCGGACTCGAGGCCGACTTCCTCGGCGTAGTTGATCTGGTCACCATGCGGGCGCTGACCTGGCGTGGCGAGACCAAGAAGGGTGAGGACTACGTCGTCGAGGACGTGCCCGCCGATATGGCCGACGAGGTCGCGCAGTGGCGCGAGAAGTTGCTCGAGACCCTCTCTGAGGCCGATGACGCCATCATGGAGAAGTACCTCGAGGGTGTTGAACCCTCCGTTGAGGAGATGCAGGCCGCCATTCGTCGCGCAACACTGGCCGGCAAGGTAACGCCGGTACTCACCGGCTCGGCTTTCAAGAACAAGGGCGTACAGCCGATGCTGGATGCCGTTGTCGCGTACCTGCCTTCGCCGCTGGACATCGAGGCGATCGCCGGGCACAAGGTGGGCGATGAGGCCATCATCATCGAGCGCAAGCCGGCAGAGTCCGAGCCGTTCTCTGCACTGGCATTCAAGATCATGAGCGACCCGCACCTAGGCAAGCTCACCTACGTTCGCGTCTACTCCGGTCGCCTGCAGTCGGGCACCCAGGTGCTGAACAGCACCAAGGACCGCAAGGAGCGCATCGGCAAGATCTACCGGATGCATGCCAATAAGCGCGAAGAGATCGAAGGCGTGGGCGCTGGAGACATCGTCGCGGTGATGGGCCTGAAGGACACCACCACGGGTGACACGCTCTGTGATTCGTCGAACCCGGTTGTGCTGGAGTCGATGAACTTCCCGGCACCGGTCATCTCCGTGGCCATTGAGCCGAAGACCAAGGGCGATCAAGACAAGTTGGCGACGGCCATTCAACGTCTCGCCGAAGAAGACCCGACCTTCCAGGTGCGCTCCGATGAGGAGACTGGTCAGACGATCATCTCCGGGATGGGTGAACTGCACCTCGAGGTGCTGGTCGACCGGATGCGTCGTGAGTTCAAGGTCGAGGCCAACGTAGGTAAGCCGCAGGTCGCCTACCGCGAGACCATCACCAAGCCGGTCGAGAAGGTGGAGTACACCCACAAGAAGCAGACGGGTGGCTCCGGCCAGTTCGGCCGCGTGATCATCTCGGTCGAACCGACCGGTGGCATCGGCGAGGGCGGCTACGAGTTCGTCAACAAGGTGACCGGTGGTCGCATCCCCAAGGAATACATCCCATCGGTGGATGCCGGCTGCCAGGAGGCGATGGAGAACGGTGTCCTCGCCGGCTACCCGATGGTCGACATCAAGGTCACCCTGCTGGACGGTGCCTACCACGAGGTTGACTCCTCGGAATTGGCCTTCAAGATCGCCGGCTCGATGGCATTCAAGGATGCAACCCGCAAGGCCGGTCCGGTACTCCTCGAGCCGATGATGTCGGTGGAGGTGACCACTCCCGACGACTTCATGGGCGATGTCATCGGGGATCTGAACTCCCGACGCGGTCAAATCCAGGCGATGGAGGAGCGGGCTGGCGCCCGCGTAGTCCGCGCTCTGGTGCCGTTGTCGGAGATGTTCGGCTATGTAGGCGATCTACGCAGCCGAACGCAAGGTAGGGCCAGTTACAGCATGCAGTTCGACTCCTATGCACAGGTTCCGGCCAATGTTGCGCAGGAGATCGTCGCCAAGGCTCGCGGCGAGTAGTCGCGGATCAGTCGAAGCAACACAACGAAATAGGCAGCAAAACCGATCCGCGATAAGCCGGACGGCAAACGACACAAGCTAGGAGAACTCAAGTGGCCAAGGCCAAGTTTGAGCGCACCAAGCCGCACGTGAACATCGGCACCATCGGTCATATTGACCACGGCAAGACGACGCTGACTGCGGCTATCACCAAGGTGCTTCACGACAAGTACCCCGATGTGAACCCCTTCACACCATTCGACCAGATCGACAAGGCTCCCGAGGAGCGCCAGCGCGGTATCACCATCTCGATCGCGCACGTCGAGTACCAGACGGAGGCGCGTCACTACGCTCACGTCGACTGCCCTGGTCACGCCGACTACATCAAGAACATGATCACCGGCGCGGCTCAGATGGACGGCGCGATCCTGGTTGTGGCAGCGACCGACGGTCCGATGCCGCAGACCAAGGAGCACGTTCTGCTGGCCCGTCAGGTCGGTGTACCGGCCATCGTGGTCGCCCTGAACAAGTGCGACATGGTGGACGACAACGACCTCATCGAGCTGGTGGAGATGGAGGTGCGCGAACTCCTGAGCACCTACGAGTTCCCCGGCGACGATGTGCCCGTGGTTCGCGTAGCCGCCTTCCCGGCACTCCAGGGTGACGAGAAGTGGGCCGGTTCGATCCTCGAGCTGATGGACGCGGTTGACTCCTACATCGCCACACCGGCGCGTGAGGTTGACAAGCCGTTCCTCATGCCGATCGAGGACGTGTTCACGATCACCGGCCGTGGCACTGTGGTCACGGGTCGTATCGAGCGCGGCATCGTGAAGGTCAACGAGGAAATCGAGATCGTTGGCATTCGCCCCGGTCCGCCGTCCAAGACGACCGTCACGGGCGTGGAGATGTTCCGCAAGCTCCTCGACGAGGGCCAAGCTGGCGAGAACGTGGGCCTGCTGCTTCGTGGCACCAAGCGCGAGGATGTGGAGCGCGGTCAGGTCTGCTGCAAGCCAGGCTCGATCACGCCGCACACCGATTTCGAGGCACAGGTGTACATCCTGTCCAAGGATGAGGGTGGCCGTCATACGCCGTTCTTCGACAACTACCGTCCGCAGTTCTACTTCCGGACCACGGACGTCAC
>CAZKFI010000112.1:0-4371 GCA_964551975.1 uncultured Bifidobacteriaceae bacterium
GCACGACCATGGCGATCGCCCCGGCAATGACCGCACGAGACGTGGCGGTGAAGAACGGGTTGAAGCCTTCTAGGGCGATCTTGGTCAGTGGAAGTGAAAAGGAGAAGAGCACAACCGCGAAGAACGCCAGGATCAGACCCTGCCGAACTCTTGGTTCCAGGGTCATTACAGGTCTACGGCACGCGCCGAGGTTGCCTTAATGCGCTCGGCGATGAGCTCCACTTCCTGTTGTCCCACAGCCGAGTCAACGGTCAGCACGATGAGAGCATCGCCATCGTCACCGGGGCTGACCTGCATGCCTCCGATATTGATGTGAGCTTCACCCAGCACCGTTCCCACGATGGCGACAACGCCAGGGCGATCTTCGTAGCGCAACACCAGCATGTGTTCGCTGACGGCGACATCAATGTCGAATCCATTGACCTCAACGACCTTGGGCGCGTTGCGGGGGCCGGTGACGGTGCCAGCAACTGCGACCTGACTGCCGTCGGTCAGCGTGAGGCGAATGCGAACCAGGGAACGATGATCCGCCGAGTGCCGATCGGTGCTCAACTCCACTTCGACGCCACGCTGTTCCGCCAATACCGGGGCGTTGACGTACGAAACTGGATCATGCACGAGCTTCTGCAGTACTCCCTTGACAGCAGACAGTTCCAGCACTCGCACATCGTGATCCGCGGCTTCGCCACGTACCTCGATTTCGATGCGAGCCACGGCCGCGGTCGCGAGTGCGCAGGCGATCCCACCCAACTGCTCGGCAACAGCTAAGAGCGGACGCACCGATTCGGCGATCTGCCCACCCTGCACGTTGACCGCATCAGGCACCAGTTCGCCAGCAAGCGCGAGGCGAACCGACTTGGCAACGGCGATACCCGCCTTCTCCTGAGCCTCGTCAGTGGACGCCCCTAGGTGCGGGGTAGCCACGACGGACTCCAGACCAAACAGTGGAGAGTCCGTGCAGGGTTCCTTGGCATAGACATCCAGCCCAGCACCTGCAACGCGGCCCGCGACAATAGCGTCGTAGAGCGCAGCCTCGTCGACGATGCCACCACGTGCCGCATTGATGATGCGCACGGTTGGCTTGACTTTGCTCAAAGCTTCGGCGCCGATAAGGCCTACTGTTTCCGGAGTTTTCGGCAGGTGCACGGTGATGAAATCACTGGCCTGGAGTAGTTCGTCCAGGGTGACCATCCGCACGCCAATCTGCGCAGCACGCGCGGGTTGCACATAGGGGTCGTAGGCGATGAGTTGGACGCCGAAGGCACTCAATCGCTGAGCCACGAGGACCCCGATGCGGCCAAGTCCTACGATGCCAACAACCTTGTCGGCCAGCTCCACTCCGGTGTACTTGGAGCGCTTCCACTCACCGCGGGTGAGCGCGGCATTTGCTGGGACGACATTCCGAGCGCTGGCCAGCAGCAGTGCCACGGCAAGTTCCGCGGCGCTGACAATGTTCGAGGTCGGCGCATTGACCACCATGACCCCGGCCTGGGTTGCCGCCTTGACATCGACGTTGTCCAGCCCAACACCGGCGCGAGCGACAACCCGCAGTTTGCGACCTGCGGCGATAACCTCGGCATCAACCTGGGTCGCCGAGCGCACGAGAAGGGCATCAACGTCCGAAACTGCGGCGAGTAGGGCGGCCCGGTCGGTGCCATCGACATTGACGATCTCGAATTCGGGTCCGAGCGCCTCAACCGTGGCGGGCGAGAGTTCTTCGGCGATCAACACGCGAGCGGCTGGCATCGGCACACCCTAGCCGTCGCAACTCAGCCCCGCGATTTCGAACGGCCGCTACGCGACCATGCCGTGAAGGAGGTCACAGGGCCTGCCTGTGGTGCCCGCAACCACGCCCAGGGATGCAGAGCGGTGATCTGCAGTGCAGCTGCTCGTCGTCGCCATCCCGGAACGGGTGTGAATGTCGCGGCAACCGGTTGCCCGGTAAGAAGCACCTGCACGTCACCGACGGCAACACGCACCTCGCGGCGTTGGGCCAGATCGGCCAGACATTCGGTCAGGAAGAGCAGGCGTGATCCGGAAAGACGCAAAGAGGTCAGCAGGGTCTCATCGAAGACGAACACCGCGGGGAGTTCCGGATGCGCCTGGAGCGCCGGGTCGGCGTCGCCCAATGACTCGGCCGTGATCCAGACAGCCACCGGTGGAGCCGCCTCACTGGTGATCCCCTGCTGGGGTACTTGAGGACCTGCCGTGGCCTGCAGATCCTCATCCCGACGCAGCAGCGGATCCGTGGCCAAACGGGGCTCGCGTTCCTGGGTGCTGGGCCAGTCGCTGATCGGACAGGCCTGCTGCAGTGGACATTGAGCGCAGAGGTCTGGGGCTCGCTTGCGGACCTGCCATTGAGAGAAGCCGTAGGCCTTTCCCGTCAGTGCCCCTGCAGTCCACTGCCAGCCCAATCGATTCGCCGCCCTGGAGCCGTCGAGGAGATGGCGGAAAAAGACGTCCTCGCCATCGCGCCAACCGAGGTCCTCGCGCACCGACCAGTGCGAGGCAAGCCACATACGCGTCTGATTCGGCAGCCATCCCTCATCACGCAACTCGGCCCACGCCAGTTCGAGGCAGCGGGCGCCGTCACCGCCCCACACCACCGATGGATCAGCCGGATGAGCGTCCTGCTCGCGGACACTGAAGCGCAAGGAACGTCGACTCCCAGCACCTACTCGGGCGTACAGATGCCGGGCATACTCCTGCCAGAGCAGTTCATCACGAAATCGCGTCACATCCTGTGCCGGTCCCCCGGCAACATGGGCCCACACCTGAGGCAGGCTCAACAGCCCGTGCCGAATATAGGGCGACAGTCGTGATGCCCCACGACGACTGACTGGCCATACCTCGTTGCGCGCATGCGCGTAACCACGGACATCAAAGGCCGCCAGAGCAGCATCCGCTGCCCGCTGCCCACCGAGATGACCCCCCGAACGAATAGGCGTACTCGCAAATCGGCCAAGATGTTCGTGAGCCCAACGATGGGCGTCAGAGGCAGATGGCGTCCTAAGCCACCCTGGTTCAGGGCTCATTCGCGCTGACCAATCGCAGCCGAACCGGTCCCTTTGCCGTCGATGGGTCGACCACATGCCCCCCCTGGGTGAACTGCACACGCCCTGCAGCTACCAGTCGTCGCCCGGCTCGGCGAGCGGGCTCCATCAACGCTCGCCAGTCGCCATCACCGGCAACCAGTCGCGCTGCCTCGCTTGGGCAGATGCTGCTGCTGCGTGAGCGGGCGGCCAGCAACTCAAGAATGGCTACCTCGAGCTGAGCGTCGACGGGATTGACCTTGCGTCGTCGACAGGCATCAGAGCAGTAGCGCACCTGATCCCAGTTGCGCGCCCAGGACTTTCGCCATGTCATCTCCCGGCCACAGGCGGCACAGAGTTTGCTTGCCTCGGCCATAGCCCAATTGTGGGTCCGGCCGCAGGATCCCGCGATCGGAATTCAGTCCCGCATGGGTCGAGTGGGACCTTGGGCCGCCGTACACGCGACTGACGTCACTGGTGCCCATACCGCGAGCCAGCGTCAAATGGGAGAACGAGTCCACATTGCCGTCACGAACGGCACGACGACAGGAGCACCGATGACGACACCCACCCCTTCGGCAACAACCGAGCGCACCCCGGCGCTGCGTCGCTGGAACGACCCATTTCCTCGGCTGTTGGATTGGTTCGACACCCTCGTACCGGGTGAATTCGGTTGGCGTAGTGGTTACACCCACTCGATTCGCGTTGAAGAATATGCCCAAGACGGCAGTTACATCGTTCGTGCCGAGTTACCCGGTGTCGACCCCGCGAAGGACATCGACATCACCGTGGGTGATGGACTGCTGACCATCAGCGGCGAGCGCAAGGAAAAGGTTGAAACGATGCACCGCTCGGAGTTGTTCTATGGTCGATTCACTCGGACGATCGCGCTGCCTTCAGGAGCCAATGAGAAGTCGGTGAATGCGGAGTATCACGACGGGATTTTGGAAGTGCGCATCGCGATGCCTACCGCCAAGGCTGAAGTCACGCACATCCCCGTCGGCCGGGGCTAATAACGGGGGCACCGGGTCGGGTACCCGGTGCCCCCGTTATTCGACGCCAGTGCCTGGCCTCAGGTCTAGCGAGTCGCAGTGCCCTCGGTGTAGTCGTCGTCGCCGCGATCCACCCAACTCATCATCCCGCGCAACCGGCGACCGACCTGCTCGATCGGGTGCTGCTCGGCTTTGGCGCGAAGTTCCTTGAACTCCTTCGCCCCTGAGCGCTGATCGTCGATGAAGCGCTGCGCGAAAGACCCGTTACGCACGTCCTCCAACACCTTCTTCATGTTCTCCTTGACGTGCGGATCGATGACTCGCGGCCCGGAGACGTAGTCGCCGTA
>CAZKFI010000112.1:4381-4748 GCA_964551975.1 uncultured Bifidobacteriaceae bacterium
TCAGATCAACAATGAGTTTGAGCGCGTGCAGGCACTCGAAGTAGGCGACCTCGGGCTGGTAACCGGCCTCCACCAGCGTCTCGAACCCGTACATCACCAACTGGCTCGCACCACCGCAGAGCACCGCCTGCTCACCGAATAGGTCTGTCTCGGTTTCTTCGGTGAAGGTCGTCTTGATGCCACCAGCGCGCAGTGAGCCCAGTGCCCGTGCGTAGGACAGGGCCAGCGGCCAGGCCTGGCCGGTGAAGTCCTGCTCGACAGCGACGATCGCCGGAACACCGCGCCCTGCGACATATTCACGCCGCACCAGGTGACCTGGACCCTTGGGAGCGACCATGCAGACGTCGACGAATGGTGGTGGCTTGAT
>CAZKFI010000113.1:0-4519 GCA_964551975.1 uncultured Bifidobacteriaceae bacterium
GGACGCCCGGTACGTGCTTCGACCTTGTCGGCACTGCTCATCACAGCAAGGCCCAGGTTGGTGCCGATCCACCGCAGCGGCTCGATCTCCCAGTTGGGATTGCGGTGGTTCACCCAGGGCAGGCTGACGAGGTCACTTTGACGACCGGTGATCAGGTCGGCCAGGGTGCGTCCGCCGAGGTTGGAGGTACCCACGCCGTCACCTACATAGCCACCGCACCAGGCCAGTCCGGTGCTGCGGTCCAAACCGCAGGAGGCCATCCAGTCTCGGGGGACTCCAAGGGGACCACCCCAGGTATGGGTGATCTGCGCGTCCCGTACTTGTGGGAGGAGCTCAGACAGCGTGCTGGCTAACTCGGCGTGCACTCGCGGGTGTTGGTCCTGCGATGGCTTGATGCGGGAACCGAAGTGGTACGGCGCCCCGCGACCGCCGAAGGCGATGCGCCCATCGGCAGTGCGTTGGCCATAAATGATGAGGTGTCGGGCATCACTGAAAGTGGTGCGCTGGGCCAGCCCGATCTCAGCCCAGACTTCCGCGGGGAGTGGCTCGGTGGCAATCATCAGGGAATAGATCGGTGCATATCGGCGGCGTTGGCCGACCAGGTCGCGTGTGTACCCCTCGGTGGCGCGAACCACAATCGGTGCGTGCACAGTGCCTAAGTGTGTGCGCACGTTTCCCGGGTTGATCTCTAATGCGGCAGTGTGTTCGAAAATTCGCGCACCGCGCCTGACCACCTCGGTCGCCAGTGAGCGAACGAGCCTGGCGGGATGAATGGCCGCGCAGTGCGGAGTGAAAGCCCCACCGAGGTTGTCTGTTGCAGCGAACATATGCGTAGCGTCCTGCGGGTCAAGGTAGCGGTGATCTTCGTCGGTGAAACCCCAGTCGTGGTAGTAAGCAACCTCGTCTTGCATGCGCTGTACCTGAACCTTGTTGCGCGCAATTCGCAGTGTTCCGCCATGGGCGAAGTGAATGTCCCAGTCGTGCTCAGCTGCAACTCTTCCGATTTCGCTGACGGTTGCGTTCATTGCGCGCTGCATGCGCACGGCCTCACTTCGACTGGAGAGCCGCGCAAGCGCCTCCAGGCTGGCCGGGAAAAGCGCAGACGCCCATCCGCCATTGCGGCCACTAGCGCCAAAGCCGGCGACCTCTGCTTCGATCAGGGCGATCCGCATCGTCGGCTCAAGCATCTGCAGGTAATACGCTGTCCAGAGTCCGGTGTAGCCGGCACCGACAATCGCAACATCGGCTGTCGCGTCACCATCAAGGGGCTCACCCAGCGGCTGCGTCAGTGTTGCCGGCAGTGTGTCCCACCACAGTGAGTGCGGGATCACGGCGACGTGGATATCCAGGGCCGATGGGACCAGGAGAGCACCTCGGCCGGTGTTCCCTGATCCGCGGCAGTGTGCTGGTCGGGGACTGGATCGCCGAAGTATTCGATCAGGGGCACGTACCCCGCCCAAAGCTGCGCATATGGTGCTTCGACGAGATCCTCCGGTTCATCCTGGGGATCGCCGGTTCGAACCTTCACCGAACATTCGTCGAGGTTCAAAGCAAGTGTGAGGGTTGCCGCTCGCTGCTTTGGGGTTGGTTGCCGAGCGACCTCCCAGCGACCCGGCGTGAGTTGTTCGCTGATCCGGTGTAAAGCACGCAGTTCCTCGTCACCGGTGATTTGGCGGGCAATGCCGAGCACCATGACTGAGCGATAGTTCATGCTGGATTCGAAGGCACTGCGAGCGAGCACGACACCATCAAGGAGAGTTACGGTCAAGCAGGTGGGTTGACCGTCTGCCAGGGTGCGAAACAGTCGCGATGCAGTCGATCCATGGAAAACGACGGCGTCATCCATGCGGGCGTAGCCAACCGGAACCACGTACGGCTGGCCCTCAGGATCACGAACCGCAACGTGGGCAACCAGGCCGGCATCCAAGATCGCATGCAGGGTTGCGACGTCGTTGATGGCCCTGTCCGGCACCCGATGGACTCGTGTGCGAGGGGTACTTCCAGGTGACGTGGTCACAGGATCTTCCAAGCATCGGTCAGCACGGAGCGCAAGATCTGCTCCATCTCATCGAACTGTGCTTGCTCGCAGATCAACGGCGGCGCCAACTGCACGACCGGGTCGCCGCGATCATCGGCACGGCAGTACAGCCCGTTATCGAAGAGAGCCTTGGAGAGGAACCCGCGTAGCAGTCGTTCGGCTTCGTCATCGTTGAAGGTTTCTCGGGTGACCTTGTCCTTGACCAGCTCGATGCCGTAGAAGAAGCCGGCCCCTCGGACATCACCAACGATGGGGAGATCCGTCAGCTTTTCCAGGGTTCGACGGAAGGCGCTCTCGTTGGTGATCACATGCTCGTTGATGCCCTCGCGCTCGAAGATGTCGAGGTTCGCCATGGCCACAGCGGCTGCGACTGGATGCCCACCCCAGGTATAGCCGTGCAGAAATGACGTGGTTCCGTGCTTGAACGGCTCGAACAGGCGGTCACTAGCGATCATGGCACCGAGCGGCGCATAGCCGGAGGTCATGCCCTTTGCGCAGGTGATGATGTCCGGTGTTACACCGAACCTGTTCATTGCGAAGTAGTCTCCGATGCGACCAAATGCGCAGATCGTTTCATCGGCGACGAAGAGCACGTCGTACTGGTCGCAAATCTCTCGAACCCGCTCCAGGTATCCGGGCGGGGGCGGGAAGCAACCACCGGCATTCTGAACAGGCTCGAGGAATACAGCGGCAACCGTGTCCGCTCCTTCGAACTCGATGGCCTCAGCGATGCGATTGGCTGCCCACAGTCCAAAGGCTTTCTCGTCGTATCGCAGATCCTCTGGTGCACGGTAGAAATTCGTGTTGGGAACCTTCGAGGCACCTGGCACCAGCGGTTCGAATGCTTCCTTGGCGGCGGGTATGCCGGTGATGGATAGGGCGCCCTGCGTGGTGCCGTGGTAGGCGATAGAGCGACTGATCACCTTGTGCTTGGTGGGCTTGCCGACCAACTTGAAGTACTGCTTGGCCAGCTTCCAGGCAGTCTCGACCGCTTCGCCACCACCGCTGGTGAAAAAGACTCGGTTGAGGTCGCCTGGTGCCATATGGGCGAGGCGCTCCGCTAGCTCAATGGCCTTGGGGTGTGCATAGGACCACAGCGGAAAGAACGCCAACTGTTCGGCTTGCTTGGCACCCGCTTCAGCTAACTCTCGACGACCATGACCGACCTGCACCACGAAGAGACCAGCGAGTCCATCGAGATAGCGACGGCCTTGGTCGTCCCAGATGTAGCAACCCTCGCCGCGGGTGATCACCGGGACATGTGATCCCTGGTAGTACCCGCTGTAGCGAGTGAAGTGCATCCATAGGTAGTCGCGTGCCTTGGCTGCCAGGGCATCCGGACCGAATTCAGTGACCTCTTGCGGTGAGGTAGTCATCGTGCTCCCCAAGAATAGATTTGTTTGCGTACGTCGAGATAGACGAACACCTCGGCTCGCTGCACACCCGGAATACTCCGGATGCCGCGGCTCACCACTTCCAATAAGTGGTCGTCGTCCTCCACGACGACCTCGGCCAGGAAATCGAAGGATCCGGCGCAGGCGACCAGGTAGGTCACCTCGGGCAAGCCCTCGAGTTTCTCACCGACGGTTTCCAGGTCCCCCGTGATGCTTATCCCCACCATCGCCGCACGCCCAAAGCCCAAGCGCAGCGGATCGGTGACCGCAACGATCTGCATAAGTCCGGACTCCTGAAGCCGCTGTACGCGTTGGCGCACTGCGGCTTCCGATAGGCCGACCTCTTTGCCGATCGCTGCGTAGGACATCCGTCCATCCCGCTGAAGGAGACGGATGATGGTCGCCGACACCTCATCGACCGAGACGCGGCGTGACACCGCCTCAGATTCGCGGATTTCGAAGCAGAATGCAAGTGAATCCGTGGTTTCGAGGGCGTTGAGCACAGGAATTCGTGGGTTTCCCTGGGTTCTGCACCCGATTCCCGCAGGGATCGCTACCATCCCGGCATGGCTGATACGGCGAACAGAGCACTGCGGAATTTCATCAACGGCACCTCCTGTGAGGCGGCCGATGGTCGTACGACCGAACTCGTCGACCCGTCAACCGGGGCGGTGTACGGCACTGCGCCGCTCAGCGGACAGGTCGATGTTGACCGGGCCTATGCGGCGGCTGCTGAGGCATTTCCAGGCTGGCGCGACAGCACCCCCAGCGAACGTCAGCAGGCGCTACTCAAGATCGCCGATGCCTTAGAGGCGCACGCCGAAGAACTCGTGGCTCTAGAAAGCCAGAACACCGGCAAGCCCATCCCGGTCACCGCGGCCGAGGAGATCCCCCCGATGCTCGATCAGATCCGGTTCTTCGCTGGAGCTGCCCGGGTCCTCGAGGGACGTGCCGCAGGGGAGTACATGCGCGGCATGACATCGATCATTCGCCGCGAGCCCATTGGCGTCATTGGGCAGGTCACCCCGTGGAACTACCCGATGATGATGGCGGTGTGGAAGTTCGCTCCGGCCATTGCCGCTGGCAA
>CAZKFI010000114.1:0-4378 GCA_964551975.1 uncultured Bifidobacteriaceae bacterium
CATGCTCGGAGATCGGCATGGTGCCATCGGCCTGGGCCGTGGCATTGATTAGAAGAAGGACGTCGTCGACCTGCTCGGGACTGAGTGCGATCGCATGCTGGATCCGGAAATCAGCGGGCATCTTGGGCCAGCGAGGCATCCAGATCGGAGCCCAGCACCGCAAGGGTGGCCTCATCCACGCGGCTCGGCACAAATCGGTAGCCCACATTGCGCACCGTGCCGATGAGCGATTCGTGCTCGACACCGAGTTTTGCTCGGAGTCGACGCACGTGCACGTCCACCGTGCGCGTACCGCCGAAGTAGTCGTAGCCCCAGACCTCTTGCAGAAGCTGTGCTCTGGTGAACACTCGACCGGAGTGCTGCGCAAGGAACTTGAGCAGTTCAAACTCCTTGTAGGTCAGATCCAGGGCGCGTCCACGGACCTTCGCGGTGTACGAACTCTCGTCAATCACCAGTTCGCCGCTGCGGATTTCCTCAGATTCGTTGAAGACAGTCTGTTCAACCTGGGGTGCCCGAGCGGTCGCCAGCCGTAGTCGAGCCTCGACCTCGGCTGGCGAGGCGGTGTCCACGAGGATTTCGTCCATTCCCCAATCACGCTGCAGGGCCGCCAGGCCCCCCTCGGTCGTGATCAGGATGATCGGCACATCGATCCCGGTCTGTCGCAGCAGACGGGTCAGGCTCCGTACCGCCGGCAGGTCCCGGCGTCCGTCGACCAGCAGGGCATCGCAGTGGGGTGCCTCCAGCAGGGCGGTGGGTTCGGCCGGCAGCGCGCGAATGTGGTGGGCCAGCAGACCCAGGGCCGGGAGGACTTCAGCAGAGGGTTCGACGGCTCGCGTGAGAAGCACCAACCGCATGCTGCCTCCCCGATCTTTCCGCCGATTTCCGGCTCAGACTACTTGGGGCCAGAATTCCTGCATGTCGCTCACACCGGGGGGTGCCCGACCAAGCGGCGCCGAGGGCACTGGAAGCACCGGACGGGTCATCGCCTCGGATGGGGTCGCGCTCACGATCCGGCATGACCGCGCCCTGGACACGCCGGACACGGCCGATCCAGGCCTGGTGTTCGTCCTCGCCCACGGGTTCACCGGACACACCCAGCAACCCAAGGTCCGCCGTATTGCCGACTACCTGCGCCAGTGGGGTGGGGTGCTGTCACTGGACTTCCGAGGGCACGGCACCTCCGCCGGCTGGTGCACCGTCGGTGACGCCGAGGTCCTCGATGTGGCCGCGGTAGTGCGGCATGCCAGGGACCTCGGGTACCAGCGGGTCGTGACGATCGGGTTCTCCATGGGTGCTTCCGTCGTGGTGCGCCAGGCCTGCCTGGATCAGGATGGACCCGCTGCGGTCGACGCCGTGGTCGCGGTGAGCGGACCCGCGTTCTGGTTCTACCGGGGAACGCCGGTGATGCGAGTGGTGCATCGACTCGTGCAAACCCCGGCCGGCCGATTGGCCCTTCGGGCTCGCGGTGTGCGCGTCTGGGGCGGTGGTTGGCCCACCCCGCATCCCATGCAGCCAGTGGAGGCGGCGGCCGGTTTGCGGGAAACACCGTTTCTCCTGGTGCACGGCACCCTGGATCGCTACTTCCCCTTGGATCACCCCAGGGCGCTGCAGCGGGCTGCCCAGCAGGCGGGTCACCCAACATGTGAATTGTGGATCGTTCCCGGTATGGGTCACGCCGAAGCGGCCATCGGACCGGACACCGTGGCAGCGATCGCCAGATGGGCGCAGGCTCAGCTGCAACTGCCCGAGCAGGCCGAGGTCAACACGTCCTTTGCCAGGAGCAGTAGCTAATGGGGCTCTGGTTCGCCGTCGGGGCGGTCGTCATTGCCTGCGTACTCGGCCTGTGGTGGAGGTTCAGCAACGGCCGGTTCCGAGCTGCGCGCGGCCGAAGCACGACCCTGAGTTCCACCAATGCAATCGGCTCGCTGGAATCGGTGACCAACTCAGATGTCCGGGCCCCCGAGGTGAGCGGGCTTGCGGCTCTAGGGTCGCAGTTCGGCAGCCGGGCCACCCTGGTGCAGTTCTCCACCGCCTTCTGCCAACCCTGTCGCGCCACGCGCCAGATCCTCAGTGACGTCGCGACCATGGTTGATGGGGTGCAGCACCTAGAAATTGATGCGGAATCCCATTTGGAGTTGGTGCGCGAACTGGATATTCGTCGCACCCCGACGGTGTTGATCCTGGATGCCGATGGGGTTATCCGGCATCGTGCGGTCGGTCAGCCGCGCAAGGCCGATGTCATTCAGGCTGTAGGTGCCGTCATCGACTAACAACGGTACAAGCCAACTGCGAGGAGTTGGCATGTGCTCAGGGCCCTTCCGCGGCGGCAACCGGAATCGCCGTACGTTGCTCGCATGACGTCTCCAACCTCGAAGAATGCATCCACCAGTGCTGTCACGCAGGGCCCGACACCAGCCGGAACCGCGCCAAATGGCATCGACCCGCGCGGTGCACGCTTCGGGGCGGCCATCACCACGGTGGTCCTCGCCATCGTGCTGCTGACCTGGGACACCCTGCCTTCGCTGATCCTGCTTGGTCTGCAGACCTTCGTCTTCGCGCTCGGGGCAGCGGCAGGGCCTAGTCGCCAGCCCTACGCCACCGTCTTCGCACGACTGGTGCGGCCTCGCCTTGGGCCACCGCGTGAGCTCGAGGATCCGCGTCCGCCACGCTTTGCACAGTTGGTTGGCCTCACCTTCACAGGAGCAGCGCTTGTAGCGGTTCTGGCTGGTTTACCGCTGCTTGGGCTGATCCTCACGGCTGGTGCACTGATTGCCGCGCTACTCAATGCCGCCTTTGGGCTCTGCCTAGGCTGTGAGATGTACTTGATCATCGTGCGACTTACGCGCCGCGGTAACTGACAATGGCGGGGTGAGACGGCCTTTACTCGCGGGAGCGCTGACGCTGCTGGTCGTCGCACCAACCCTGCACGCCGTCGTACCCGTGCAAGCAGCTGTGCCCGCACAGGTACAGGTATTTGGCCCGAGCCAGGCATTGGCCGGTGAATCGATCGTGCTGCGCGTTCAAGTGCCGACAGGGTCTTCGGCTACCAAGGCCGTCGTCAGTGCCTCACGAGATGGTCGTTCGTACGCGATCATCGGAAGCCTTCCCCTGCGTCGCGGCGCCGCACTCGGCAGTCTGCCGGTAGGTGAGCAGATCGGCCGGCTCTGGTTGCGGATCGCGGTGAAGGGTCAAGGGGCGTGCACGTTGCGCTTGGAGATCAAGAATCCCTATCGCCCGTCAGCTCCCGATGACATCACGCTGCCGGAGGCCGGCATCGTGGTCAACCGGGATCTGTTTGGCAACCATCCGATCATCGGCGCACCCGAATGGGCTGGGACCGTTCGGCTCTGGGACACGGCAACCTCGTGGAACCACGTTGAAAAGGCACCAGGTCAGTACGACTGGCAGGCATTGGATCGGGCCGTTGCTCAGGCCGAGGCACATGGACAGTCGGTGCTGTTGGTCCTCGGCGGCACACCAGCGTGGGCAGCGGTCGATCAGGCACCCGGGCCAGAGTTTGCGGGACCGGGATCGTCAATGCCAATGCGCGACGCGGCTGATTTCGAGCGCTACGTCGGTGCCGTCGTCGATCGCTATGGCGGACGCATTGCCGCGTACCAGATCTGGAATGAAGCCAACATCGAACAGTTCTGGCGGGGCACACCCGAACTCATGGCCGACCTCACCGCCCGCGCCTACGACGCGATCAAGCGACGTAACCCGCAGGCGACTGTTGTTGCCGCGTCAACCGGCTCCCGGTGGATCAAGGGCTTCGAACGGTTCTACCCGGAGTACCTGAAGGCACTCAGTGCTTACGGCTGGCCCTTTGACGCCTACGGCGTGCACCTGTATCCACTCGCCTCCGGGACTCCGCGTGATCGTGCCTACCTGCTTGGCATGTTCCGCAATGCACTGCAGGTAGCTGACGCGCCACCAAAACCCACCTGGGAGACGGAGATCAACTACGGCGTGACCAACCCGGGCCTTGGCGATGCCGCACGTGCAATTCCGGAAGACCAGATCGCGGGATACGTGGCCCGCACCTACCTGGATTCCCTGCGCTTCGGGATTGATCGCAGTTACTGGTACGCCTGGACTCCTGACTATCGCCTGCTGGGGATTCAGATGTGGAACGGCCTGCCAGCCACTGCTGCCTATGGCCAGATCGCAGACTGGGTCGTTGGTGCGCGATTCAGTGGCTGTCAAACCTTGGGCGCTCAGGTGACCTGCAACTTCGATCGAGATGGCAAACCATTTCGCATTGCGTACACCGACGACGACAGCAACGCATCGATACCGCTTCCGGCTGGTTTCACGACCGTCACACCGCTTGGGGGTGTGCCGGTGGCAGTCAGTGGAACTGTGGCGATCGGCCCGA
>CAZKFI010000115.1:0-1335 GCA_964551975.1 uncultured Bifidobacteriaceae bacterium
AGCCGGCGTCACCGCCGGAGCCGCCGACAACACCGGCACCACACCAGTCAACATCCGGGACAGTTTGGCGTCAGAACGGAACCAGAGATTTCCATCGCTGCCGATTGCGCTGTTGACAGGTTGCACACCGACCGGGTACGTCGCTTGCAATGCGCCTGCAGCGGAGAGCTGCATAATCGCGTTGCCGGCGTAGTCGGAAACGTACGTTGCTCCCTGAACACCGGCGGTGATACCCACGGGTTCGGTAGCACCCGGTAGGACGGTTTCCTGAATCGTGGTATCACCTACCAGTTGAGCGAGCTTGCTGTTTGCGCCGGTTGCTTCGATAAACCACACTTTGTCTTCAGAGGTGGTAATGCCGTAGGTATTCGTGACACCACCAGGTGTATTCACCAAGGATGCTGCGCCGCCAGTACTGATGAATCCCACCTTCGGAGAGCCCAGGGCGCCGGTGAAGTACATCTTGTTGCTACCTGCCGGCCCGGCCGTGATGAAGTGGGTGGGCGTACCAGCATCAAACTCGGTTACCGCACCACTGGTCGAGATCCGACCAACCTTGGTTGATCCCTTTTCGGTGAACCAGAGGTTGCCATCAGGACCCGTTGCGATGTCATAAGCGCCGGTCCCTGAGGAGAACGGGAACTCGCTGAAGTTGCCGTTCATGTCGACACGGCCAATTTTCGTCGCGTTGTAGTAGGTAAACCACATGGCGCCATCCGGTCCGGCAGCGATCCCTGTTGGAAATGCTGCCGTCGGAGCCACGAACGTCGTTGCCAGGCCACCGCTGGGAGAAACCCGGCTGATGCTGTTGGCCGAGACATTGGTCGTCCACAGATTGCCGTCGGGCCCGAGCGCGACATCGGCGTAGGCCTGGGCGAGGCCTCCGCCGCTTGCCGGCACATCGACGGCCAGCGTGACGTCCCCGGTGGCAGCCGTGGCCGCAGGCGACGCGATGAGGCCGGCGCCTCCGATCATGGTGGCGGCCAGAGCCGCGCCAACCAGTTGCCGGAAGGGTTGGGGTAGTGCGGAAATTGGCTTCATGGGGGCATCCCACCACAGGAAATCTTGGAATGTAGGTCAGATTGCGGGGATGCCCGATCCGAGAGAAAGTGTTGATATGGATCTTAAGTGCCCCAAATGCCAAGGTGTCATGCGTCAGTACGAACGCAGTGGCGTCCATGTCGACCAGTGCAGCGAGTGCCGGGGGATCTTCCTGGATCGGGGCGAACTGGAGCGCCTCGTGGATGCCGAGACTGCCTGGGCCTCCGCCTCGCAGACTCCACCACCCCCACAATCCCCACCACTCAGATACAATGTCCAGAGCACCTTGCCAGT
>CAZKFI010000115.1:1345-4367 GCA_964551975.1 uncultured Bifidobacteriaceae bacterium
CGCACCACCTCAACAACCCCAGTACTCGCAACCTCACTACGGTCAGCAGCCCTATGGCTACAAGCCCTACAAGAAGCGGAAGAGCTTCCTCGAGGAGCTCTTCGACTGACCTTGACGCCCACTTGACATTCCCCTACGTTTTGTAAAGTTGAGCGTCGGGGACGGAGTGGCAATGGGCGAGCAGACCTGGCGAGACCGCAAGCGTTGGCTCTGGCTTGTCGCGTTGACGATGCCCATGCTGCCGTTCATCGCCGTCGGCATGAACGCCGTCACTGGGTGGGCGGTCTGGCTGTGGATCGGACCCATTGTGATCCTGGGACTGGTGCCCTTGGTCGACTGGACCACAGGCACCGACCCGTCAAATCCCCCCGACTCGGTGATCCGCGAGCTGGAATCAGACCGGTACTACCGGTGGATCACGTATCTATTCCTGCCCCTGCAGTACGCCGGATTTGTCCTGGGCATGTGGGTGATTGCCCGCGGCGACCTCGATACCTGGGAGCGCATCGGTCTCGCCGTGACCGTGGGGTTCATCGGTGGGCTGGGAATCAACACGGCGCACGAATTGGGACATAAGAAGGAGAGCCACGAACGCTGGCTCTCCAAGATCGCACTGGCGCAGAGCGCCTACGGACACTTCTACATAGAGCACAACCGTGGGCACCACGTACGGGTAGCCACACCGGATGATCCAGCCAGTTCTCGCTTGGGTGAATCCTTCTATCGGTTCCTGCCGCGCACGATCTTCGGCAGCGTCGCCAGCGCTTGGGGGTTGGAGCGCCGGCGGTACCAACGTCGCGGCCATCTGCCACTGCGGTTGGGTAACGATGTACTCAATGCCTGGGCAATGACGTGCGTGCTGTGGGCTGCGTTGGCGATCTGGCTAGGTCCGGTGGTGCTGCCGTACCTGGTACTGCAAGCGGCAATGGCGATCACCCTGCTCGAGGCTGTCAACTACCTGGAGCACTACGGAATGCTCCGCCAGATCGTCGGAGTCCCTGGCAAGGAGCGCTACGAGCGTGTGGAATCACGGCACAGTTGGAACTCAAATCACATCACGACGAATGTGCTGCTCTATCACCTGCAACGTCATAGCGACCACCACGCCCATCCCACTCGCCGCTATCAGGCCCTAAGGGACGCGGATGACGCCCCCGCTCTGCCCACCGGGTACGCGGGCATGATCCTGCTTGCCCTCATTCCCGCGTTGTGGCGCAGGGTCATGGATCCGCGAGTCGTTCAGCACTACGGCGGCGAAGTTCGCCGGGCGAACATCGCACCGTCGGCACGTCAGCGGTACCTAGAGCGCTTCCCTCAGGATGATTCCGTTGCGCAGGTCGCGGCTGACCCCACCACAGTCCCTGCTGAGAGCACCGCGAATCACGGCCTGGACTGTCTGGTGATGGAGTGCCCGGGATGCGGATATCGCTACGACGAGCGCCTGGGTGATCTGCGCGAGGGCTTCCGGGCTGGCACGGTCTGGGAATCCATACCGGATTCCTGGTGCTGCCCGGACTGTGGTGTGCGCGACAAGATGGACTTCGTTCCGGCGCGCACGATCGCGGTGTGAGCGAACCCGGCCCCAGGGCATCGACCTTGGTTGAACGGATCGTTGCGAGCGCAATCGATCTCACGTTGGACAGTGGGTGGTCGGAGCTCACTATGGCCCGCCTGGCAGAGGCCGTCGGGGTGAGTCGACAGACCATCTACAACGAGGTCGGTACCAAGGCGGATCTGGCCGAGCTCATGGTGCTCGCGGAAGCAGCCAAGTTCCTGGCGATCGTCGAGGCGGCATTCGATGCCCATGCTCCCGATGCGGTGACCTCATTGCGAGTCGCGGCAGTAGGGGTCCTTGAATTCGGTGCCGATAATGCACTCATGCGTGCGGTGGTGACATCAGCGCATGGCGTGCAACCCGATCTGCTCCCCCTTCTCACCACGCGATCCGCTGGCTTGTTGATGTTGGCCAACCAATTGCTCACTGAGCGCCTTGAGGCCTGTGCGGTTGAACCCCAGTTAGCCAAGGCCGCGTCCGAGGTTGTTGTTCGCCTGGTGCTGAGCAACCTCATGCAGCCCACGATGACGGCCGGGCAGGCAGCAGATCTGCTGGTGACCGTGATCTCCCCGGCATTGCGAAATCAGACACGTTAGGCACACTAGGCACGATTGCGCTCGCCAGCGCTGCTAAGGTCCGCCCGTGGATATGGCGGCATGGGCGAAGTTTGCGGACGTCCAAGCCGCAAACGAACAGTTTGCTGCACAACACGTGGACCGCGGACTCACGGGACGCGCCGCTCGAGGCCTAGCAATCGTGACGTGTATGGATTCGCGTATCAAGCCGCTGGAAGCAGTGGGCATGGGTGAGGGTGACGCGAAGATCCTGCGTAACGCTGGTGCACGGGTAACCGAAGACATTATTCGCACGCTCGCCTTGGCGACCTACCTGCTGGGTGTGGATCGGATTCTCGTTATGCCGCATACCGACTGTCGTATGGCTACCCAAGACGAGGATGCGATTCATGCCGCGATTGCGGAGCGGTATGGAGTCGACACGCGGAGTCTGGAGTTTCGCACCGTGGTGAATCTCAAAGAGGCCTTAGTGCGTGATGTAACCCGACTCAAGGCCTTCCCACTGATGCCGCCGGGAGTTACGGTTGTTGGGGCTGTCTACGACGTGCATAGTGGACACCTCAGCCCAGTCATCTGAGGCGACTCGAGACAGCGCCCGGGACCCTTTCGGTTTCGGCACGTAGCGTTACCGACAGTCCAACTACGCTGACCCAGGTGGACCTGGCCTCCTCGCTCAGCCTCGGTGCGACCAACCTGCTCTCAGTGCCGGTGCTGGCATTCGTGCTCGGCATCATCGCCGCCTCCGTCCGGGTGGATCTCAGACTGCCTGACGCGGTGTACCAGGCCACGTCCATGTACCTGCTGCTGGCCATCGGCCTAAAGGGTGGTGTTGCGCTACGCGAGTCCTCTGTCGCCGAGATCGCCCTTCCCTTGCTGGCAACCCTGCTTCTGG
>CAZKFI010000116.1:0-4364 GCA_964551975.1 uncultured Bifidobacteriaceae bacterium
AATTGCATTGTTTGACATTGCTTTCCTCTCTCATTCGAACTTTTCTTATTCGAACTTTGTTGTTGTCTGCCCTACAGTCTTCGAGCTTGCTGCTACGGCTGCGTCATCCCATGGGGCGGTCGCCGGAGGAGCCCTCGTCAATCGATCCGATGATCAGCGCGTCAATGGGCGGCGAAGTGCCTGGGAACCACGCTGCTGCCACGGATCCAGTGGCCACAAGTACCGACTCACCTACGCCCGACCCAAGGACGTCAAAGGCAACAACACGGCTGGAGCTGCCCTCCACCTCAACCTCCAGAAACGCGCCGTTCGGGATCTCCGGCAGCCTGCGGGTGGCCCACACATTCCCCACCACTCGTCCTCGTAGCATGTTGACCTACCTCTCCCTGCGAATTTCGACACCGGTCGCCCGGGCCCGCTCCTTGGCCAACGGCGTCATGACAACGCGCTCGCCGATCACGATGGTCCTGCCATCACGTGCCGCTGCAATGACATGCCGCTCGGTAACGACACCACGCAGAATGCGCTCCACCCCGCCGGCTTCATTTCCCGATGGCGCAGTATCAGCACTCTTCCGCTGTCTCGCCTGGTCGGCCAGAACGAATCGGGTGCGGCCCGATTCGATTGCGCGACGGCGTTGGGGGTCAGTGGCATCAGTCAAGAGTCGGGCAACGGCAGCGTCCAAATCCGCCTGACTGGCGATCACCACAGTCTGCGAACTCGGCACCGTTCGGGAGGTCTTCCCGGCCGTGGCCATGACCTCATCTGCGACCACCTCAGTCAAGACTTCACGGATCACCGAGCGCAGTAGGTCGTGCGGCACCTGCTGGCGACCTGACCCCTCGCTCATCGCACGTCCCCAAGCGCGGCCTCAGCTGCGGCTGCGGCAGCACGAACCTCTGACTCTCCTCCGGTGAGGTAGACCCGACCGGTGGCTCCGATCATGCGATAGTCGACAACCTTGATGCGTGCGGCCTTCTCCGCTTCGTTCGTGGCGAGGATGGCGTAACTTGCTGGTTGCATCTCGAGGACGAACATCGATTCACCTGGAATCGCCATCGAGCCGACTTTGTTGCGGTTGATCAGGAAAGCGTGCTGTCGATCGATCCGTGGAACGATCCGCGAGGCAAGAATCTGTGGCCGGGTAGCCGAGCCAGCAGATGCTCCGAGAGCCTCAAGAACGGCGCCTGCGGCACTGCGTACCGCACTGGTGTCGCCGTGCATCTCCAAGTAGCCGAACTGTCGTTCGACGATCAGGATGCCTGCGGAGACGTCCGCATGTTTCAAGGCCACATCAGTCAGCGGCTCGATATCCAATCCGGGAGCTACCTCGATGATCTGCGCCGCCACGTTGGCTCGCGGCAACGCACCACGAATCCAGGTACCCAGATAGCACATCGTCTGCGGCTGCAGACGATCGAGAAAGATGAAGGAACGTAACTCGGCCATATCAACCCTTCAGAATCTCTCGAAGTTCCTCAATGACCAAGCGACGAATTTCTTCGCGAAGCTGGTCGGTGCCATCGCCAAGCACTGCCCCTGGACCTTGCCGGCGCTGACCGTCCGAGTGTGACGCGTCGAAGCCCACTGCCTCCGCGAGGTTTGAGGCCAGTGGATACGCCGGGACCTGACCCTGCGGTGCCTGCCATGGATCAAATTCGTGGAAAGCGGGCATCGCGACACCGTCATCTGCATTCACCGCGATTCGCGTGTGGTGAATTAGATGCTTCGGATGCAGGTTCTCACCGACCGAGGATCGCCCGAAGAAGCCGGTGCCAATTGTCATCGTCGGTGCAAGGTTGGTTTGTATTCCAGCGCTGCCCAGGGAATTTCCCACGTTCACTGCAACGCGAAGAACCCGCACGGCCGAGGCGAACGCCATGATCAGGCCCGGATCCTCACTATGCACCGCTGCGCTATGGCCGGCGCCGGAGATTCGGAGCACCGCCTGGGCGACCTGGATCCCGCGTCGAGCCGTGGGTACCGTGACCATGCCCAGGACGGGACAGAGCTTTTCGTGTGCCAGTGGTTCCTCTGGAACCACCAGGTCGAATGGTGCAACCAGGATTCGCGCCTTCGCCGGCACCTTGATCCCCGCCGCCTCCGCAATCACTCCCGCCGATTTCCCAACCCAGGACGTGTCGAAGGTACCGTTCGGGAAAAGCAGAGTTCGGATGCTGGCAGTTTGCTCGGGGTCGAGAAACACGGCTCCTTCTCGTTGCATTGCCCCGACCAGCCGATCTCGAACACTTTCCTCGACGATGAGGACGCTTTCGTTGGTGCACAGGATTGAGTTGTCGAATGCCTTGCTCGCCACGATGCGCGTCGCAGCAGCGGGAATATCGGCAGATGCATCGACAAGTACGGGTACGTTGCCCGGACCCACGCCGATCGCCGGGTTGCCACTGCGGTACGCCGAACGCACCATCGGCGAGCCACCGGTTGCGAGGATCACATCCACGCGCTCGTCCTGCATCAATGCGCTGATCAGGGGAATCGACGGATCCTCGATCACCTGAATGCAGCCATCCGGAGCGCCTGCGGCTACGGCAGCCTCAGCCATGACTCGCGCGGCCTGTGCACTGACCACCTTGGCAAAGGGATGTGGGGAAACGATGATCGCGTTACGAGTGAGCAGGCAGAGCATGATCTTGAAGTAGACCGTGGCGACGGGATTGGTCGAGGGGGTGAGGGCGAAGACCACTCCGGCGGGCCGGGGAATCTCGACAATCTTGCGTGCGTCGTCGACGATGGGCGAGACATAGTCATCTCCGCCGTACTCGTCCCAGATGCCAATGGAACAGGCCTGGTTCTTTAGGAGCTTGTGATCAGCAACGCCGAAGCCCGTCTCCTCCACCGCTTGGGCGGCAAATTCGCCTGCATGGCTCAACCCCGCCTGCGCGGCAGCGCGCGCTATCCGGCGCACTGACTGGATGTCGTACGTTGCGAACGCCCGAGCCGCCCACTCAGCGCGCTCGACCATGGCCCGCCCACGCGGGACGCCGGCGGGCTCGAGCGGAATCTCAATCATCGACGTCATGGTCGACCCGCCGATTGAATCTCCCGCCAGGCGCGCCCGATGGCCACTTCCGTGCGATCCAGCAGCTCCTCGGTCACCTCAGGTTTGAGTAGTACCCCCGGCTTGTATTGCAGTACTCGGGGGTCCAGGGTCGAGAAGATTGCCCAAACCCCGTTCTCGTACAGATGCTTCATGACGTACTTAGCGCCTTGCGGGTGATTGAACTCCAGGCCCATCACTACGCCGTTCTGCCGGATGCCGACGAACCATTCCGGGTAGAGGTTCTGAATTTCGCGCAGGCCCTGACCGATTCGATCAGAGATGTAGTGCACCATCGAGCGTGTTTCCTCGCGTGAGCAGACCTCCAACGCCTTGATCGCTGCGATACAACCGAGTTCGGCACCACCGAAGGTGGAGATGTGGCCGAAGCCATCCTCGGTGAGCCACCCCGCACACCGCTCACTGACCAGGACACAGGCGATCGGATAGAGGCCGCCGGAGATTCCTTTACCAGTGACCAAGATGTCCGGAGCGATGCCCTCTTTCGTAATCGCCCAAAGTTCACCAGTTCGCATGAGTCCCGTTTGCACCTCGTCTGCGATGTACAAGGCGTCGTAGCGCTCGCACAATTCCTTCACGGACCGCAGGTAGCCAGGATCCGGGAGCGGGAAGCCATAGGTCGCCGGAATCGTCTCCATAATGACTGCGGCCACGTCGCGGGCTTTGAGGACCTCTTCCATCGCCGCGAGATCATTGAACGGCACGTGCGGGAAGTCCTCGGGTTGATCTGCGAGGAAGAGCTTGGAGAAGCGGTCATCACCCGTGCCGACTGCCAGACCGGTGTGCCCGTGGTACGCCTTGATGATGGACACGATCTTGCGTTTCTTTGTCGCATGCCGGGCCGTCTTCAGGGCGATGTCAATAGCTTCGCCGCCACCTGATCCGTAGATGACCTTGGTGAGGCCTTCGGGAGCGGACTGCACCAGTGCCTCTGCGAGTGCTGTTCGAGCAAGTGCCGGGAAGTGATGGTTGCCAATGTCGAAGTGCTGCATGGCTGTTGTGACGGCCTGCACGACCTCCGGATTACGGTGACCCAGGTTGTAGGTACCGCCGTTGAGATGCACATCGATCAGGCGCTTACCCGACATGTCATAGATGAAGTACTCCTCGCGCCGGTCGATGACCAGTGGGACCCCGGAATCGATCCAGAACTGGGTCTTGCCCGGATTCCAGTAGGTCTTGGCCTTATCGAGGACTTCCGCCTTGGAGCCAAAGCTGAAGACGCCATAGTCGAACCGCGTCTCCTCAGCCACAGACCGAAACATACCGAATTCACATACCAAAG
>CAZKFI010000117.1:0-4316 GCA_964551975.1 uncultured Bifidobacteriaceae bacterium
GCGATGCGCTTTCCGAACGACTCGGAGTCTCCTTCGATCTCCTTTGTCCACAGGTCGCCAAACCATCTGTGCTGAACGGGGCAATGCGTGACGCGATTGCCCTGTGACGCCTCTGAAGGAAGTGGGTCGGCTGACGGACGTTCTACTCGGCGTCGCCCGACCTGATGTTTAGTGAGGTAACTGGGCTACGAAGTCCACTGGCAGTTGCCAGGCGTCAGGGATCAATGGCGCCAGTGCCATGCCGCCCACGCGAAGCGCCCAAGTTATATGCGTGGCCGCCTCTGATTGGCTATTCGTTGCGAGCATCGTCTCCTGCCATCTGGCCATTTCGTCGTGATGCCAGGTCAATCGGAGGCACTCCAAGACAACCGCGTTACGTTGGCGGGCACCCGGCTGCAGGGTCGCGCGAAATGTCGCGGCTTCGGTGATCGCATCGCCCGTCGCTGCTCGAATGGCGGCAAGGGCGTCATCGTCGCTCATTGGCTGCAGCGTTGGTTGGCGGGTAACCGCGTCGATAAATAGGTCCAACTTGGTCGGGTGCCGTAGGAAGATCGTTGAGCCGGTCACCCCGGCGACCCGTCCGATCGCCTCGACGGTCGCACCTTCGAATCCCCGGATGCTCACCTGTTCCACCGTGGCCTGCAGCAGTGCGTCCAGAATGCTGTCATCGGTGGCGTAGGTCAGCTCCGAAAGCCGGGCACTGTTCCAGGCAGGAATCATTGCCGGTTCGCGTGAGGTATGCAGGGCGTCGAACAGCCTCGTCAGTTCGTCGCGCAGATCGAGTGTCGCTGCCTGCGGCCTACGAGCGAGCATGATCAAGCCCAGTGCCAGCGCCATGATGACCAATCGACGGGCAGCCAGGGTTGGTGCTAATCCGACAGCGGTTGGGGTGACCCAGGCGCGCAGTTGATCGGCTCCGGTGATCTGTACGGCGTCCTGGATCGGCGCCTCGAAGGTGGAAATCACAAGGAGTTCGGCGGCGGCGAGCAGTTGCTGATCCGGCCGGGTGAGCTCCTCCATCGTTTTGACGAACGCCTCTGCGCTGCTTGGCGGATTCGAAGGCGCGAGCCGGGCCGGGTCTAACAGGCCAGCTTCATCCAGGCACCGGTCCAATGCCTCAACCAGCGCCGGCCCGAGGCGCTCGGACCACAGGGCTGAGGCGAGTCCGACCCGGTTGCGGTACCGCTTGGTAACGGGCTGCGGGGAAAGGCCGGCCTGTCGGGCAACCGCCGAGGCGGCCATGGCAGACCAGCCCTTTCTTGCGACCAGATCTGTTGCAGTGTCCAGGATTAAGGCGGCGTTTCGGGCAATTCGGGCTTGAGCCACGCCAACCTCCTCCACGCAGGTGTTCTCGACCCCGCCATGCGCTTAAAGGTCGTATGCTGACATACTGAAAGAAGAGTTAATTGTGCTTTGCCAGTCCTCCGCCTGGGGGGTAGACCGGCATGGCGAGCACACCCTGGATTCGCGCGAGCCCAGGGACAGCGTCGAGAGGACGTAGGACATGAAGCGCTTGGGCACTCGCACTCGCTGGGTGATCTTTGGTGTGTGCTTGGCGTTGGTTGCGACGCCCGTTGTCGTTGATCAGGTTGCCAAGCAGGTACCAGCTCAGGCTGGCGCTTGGGATGTGACCTCGGCGATGCGCTACAACGCCGACGGCACCGTTATCGGCGTGCCGCTGCCGAGCCTCATCCAGCGCGACGATGACTCCGCGGTGATCACTGCGCCGTTCCCCATTCGCTTCTTTGACGCGACCTACACGAAGTTGTGCATCACGACCAACGGCACTATCTACCCCACCAACACCAGTGGTAGTACCTGCACTGATGACTACGACTACGGCGTCGGCGAGCTAGCCATGTCTGGTTCGGCTCCGATCATCGCGGCCTTGGCAACCGATCAGGACACACGCAGGCCCCTGTTCATCGGCAAGACCCCCAACGTCATGCCGACTGGTGCTGTGACGGGTACGAGCTTGTCGGGCAGCGTCTTGACCGTCACGACCACCGCAGACGTTTCAGGTCTGGCAGTGGGGGATCGGGTGGCCTTCTACGGGACTGGCGATAGCACCCTTGATGGCACCGGATTGACTCCCGGTTCGAACTACCTGACGCTGAGCGCAGTGGATAACGCGGCAAAGACCTTCAGCGGCTCGTTGGCCTCGGGCACTCCGCCGGCGACCTCGATCACCCAGGGCACCTGGGTTTACGCACGCTTGAACATCATCGGCACCTTCAATGGCACCTCCACCGTGGGCGCCGACGTGACCATCAGCGACCTGAAGACGTGGTCCAGCAGCGGCACCGGATCGGCTTTGAGCAGCGCTGATCAGCGCCTGAAGGTCGGCGATTACGTCACGTTCCAGAGCGCCGACACCAAGATGAACGGCAAGGTGTTCCCGGTGACCTCGGTTGGTGACACCACGGCGACGTTTACGCTGCCTGCCGGTTACACGGTGGCGTCCGTGCCGGACACCACGGCCACGGGTACCTGGTTCTACAGCGATGGTGTTGGTCCGGTGCGCTCGGTGAACTACGGAACGACCACGATTGACGGGCGTGATGCCGCGGTCATCACCTACTACCGGGCGCCGCAGTACGACAACGACAACGACCTGACCAAGTTCAATACCTTCCAGATCGTCATCGTCAAGCGCGCCACCGGTAGCGATAGCGCTGGCTGGGACCTGGACGTTGAGTTCAACTACGGAACGGTCCGTGACGATGAGGACGGCTATAAGGCGTCCAACCCGGCGAGTTCCTGCAGTAGTACCTACAGTTCCGGCGTTCGAACGGCCAACTATGACACCTGCCGCTTCGGCGTTGGCTGGAGTGACTACAAGTCCGTGTTGATCGACAAGATCACCTACGACGCCACCCCTACGGCAACCATCACCACGGTGACGCCGCACGGCATGGAGGGCACAGGTAACGGTGTCTGGATCAAGCTGCCAAACACCGGTGGCGCGGCGGACATGGGCAACCTCACCTCCAATGACCGAGCCTTTGCCACAGTTACGGGGCCGAACACCTTGACGTTCACCCCGACTACGCCGAAGCTGCCGCAAGACTGGGTGGGTTCTGAGCCAACGTTGGAGATGGCGGACAGCTACGAGTTGTACGCGGATTACACCTTGGAGCAGATCGCAGATGGCGGCAGTTCGGCATTGGTGTCGAACTCCTTGAATACGTCGATTCTTGGTCGCTACACCTTCTCGATGGTGGGTGGCGTCACCCAGGGGTTCCAGACGCTGGCACAGGTGGTGGCTGCGGCGGCTCCGGCGCCGCCTGGGCCTCCGGCGTTCCCGTATGACTGGGAGTCGGCGAATAGTCCTGATAATCCTGCATTTCGGGTAGGGGCGAGTGCGTCGGCGACGCCTTCTGCTTCTGGTTCGCAGTCGACTGTGACGTCGGGTGAGGATCCTGGTTTGGGTGTGGTGCGTACGAGTGAGACGGCTGCGTTGCCGCCTGGTCGTGCGGTGATGTATGTGAATGGTCAGCCGGCTGCGGTGACGGTGACGCGGTTGCCTGGTGGTGGTGGGATCGGGATTTCCGGTTCGGGGACGTCGATCATCCTGGCTGGGCGTGGTTCTGATGGGGACGCGTTGGGCTTGAACCCGGATGGTGTGTTGTTGTTGCAGTCGTTGCCGGGTGCTTCGTCGGCGAATCTGCGTGCGGGGGCGAAGGCTGGGTCGGTGCAGCCAGTGGTTGAGATTCGTGGTGATGGGTATGACCCGAATCGGCCGGTGAAGTTGTATCTGCTGTCGCATGGCTTTATGGGTGAGGTGTTGGCGGATTCGAATGGTGATTTCTTCGGGTACGTGACGATGCCGGATGGGATTGCTTCGGGTACGCATACGTTGCAGGCCAATGGCTATAACCCGATGCGTGAGGTGCGTTCGCTGTCGCTGGGTGTTGAGGTGACGGGTAGTTCTGCCTCGCAGTTGGCGACGAAGCGGGCCTCTGGGTTGGTGACGTTTGCGCCGGGGTCGACGAAGTTGACGAAGTCGTCGCAGGCGGCGGTGCGTGCGGTGTTGGCGAAGGCGGGGAAGGGCTCGGTGGCTCGGATCGCGGTGGTCGGGTACGGCCCGAAGACTGGGAATACGTTGCTGGCGGCTAAGCGTGCGCAGGCGGTGGCGGCGTACTTGAAGTCGCTTGGTGTGACGGCCACGGTGACGGCGAATGGGTCTGGGGTGGCCAAGGCCACCAGCCGCAAGGCACGCCAGGTCGCCATCACGATTAGTCATTCGTAGGTAGCCGCTGGGTGCGCGCGTAGCCTTGGGCGGTGCGCGCACATCCAGCAGGCCCTCGGCACGC
>CAZKFI010000118.1:0-4291 GCA_964551975.1 uncultured Bifidobacteriaceae bacterium
CCCGATGAGGTCTGGCAGCCTCGGCGCCGAGGCGGTCGACCTTGTTCTTCTCGTAGGACTCGAAGTTGCCTTCGAACCAGAACCACTGCGAGTCACCCTCGTAGGCGAGGATGTGGGTGGCGATACGGTCGAGGAACCAGCGGTCATGCGAGGTGATCACCGCGCATCCGGGGAAATCCAGTAGAGCGTTCTCCAACGACCCCAGAGTCTCGACGTCGAGGTCGTTCGTCGGTTCGTCGAGCAGCAACAGATTGCCGCCCATCTTCAACGTCAAGGCAAGATTGAGTCGATTGCGCTCACCACCAGACAGCACGCCTGCCGGCTTCTGCTGATCAGGTCCCTTGAAACCGAATGCCGAGACATAGGCCCGTGACGGCATCTCAACATTGCCTACTTTGATCCAGTCCAGTCCGTCCGAGACGACCTCCCAGACATTCTTCTTGGGGTCCAATCCCGATCGCGACTGGTCAACGTAGGAAAGGCGTACCGTCTCACCGACGACGATCTCACCGCTAGTTGGCAGCTGATCTTTATCGCTCGAGTCATTTTCGGCAGCGGCGACGATCATCTTGAACAACGTCGTCTTGCCCACACCATTGGGGCCGATGACTCCAACGATGCCATTGCGCGGCAGAGTGAACGACAGGTTGTCAATGAGCATGCGATCGCCGAACCCTTTGGTGAGGTTGCGCGCCTCAACCACGACATTGCCAAGCCGTGGACCGGGTGGAATTTGAATTTCCTCCATATCGAGCTTGCGGGTTTTCTCCGCCTCCAGTGCCATTTCCTCGTATCGATCAAGGCGTGCCCGGCTCTTGGTCTGTCGGGCCTTGGCGTTGGATCGCACCCACTCCAACTCATCGGTGAGTCGCTTACGCAACTTGACGTCCTTTTGACCCTCGACCTTCAGTCGTGCCGCTTTGGTCTCCAGATACGTCGAATAGTTCCCCTGGTAGGGATAAGCCCGGCCACGGTCCAACTCCAGGATCCACTGCGCAACATTGTCAAGGAAATAGCGATCATGGGTGATGGCGACGACAGTGCCGGGGTACTTCTCTAGGTGCTGCTCCAGCCACTGCACACTCTCGGCATCGAGGTGGTTGGTCGGTTCGTCCAAGAGCAGTAGGTCGGGTTGCTGTAGGAGCAATCGACACAACGCGACGCGCCGTTTCTCACCACCGGAGAGCACTGACACGTCGGCGTCAGGCGCCGGGCAACGCAGGGCATCCATGGCCTGCTCCAGTTGGGTGTCCAAGTCCCAGGCATTGCGGTGGTCGATTGCTTCCTGCAACTGCCCCATCTCGGCGAGCAATGCGTCGTAGTCAGCATCCGGCTCGGCAAGTTCGGCTGAGATGGCGTTGAAGCGATCAATCATGCCTTTGGTCTCGGCCACACCGTCCTGCACGTTGGCCAGGACATTCTTGGTCTCATCCAACTGCGGTTCCTGTTGCAGGATGCCTACGGTGTAGCCGGCCATGAGTTGAGCCTCACCGTTAGAGACCTGGTCAAGCCCGGCCATGATCCGCAGCAGGCTCGACTTACCCGCACCGTTCGGACCAACCACCCCGATCTTGGCCCCAGGCAGGAATGCCAGGGTCACATCGTCGAGGACGACCTTGTCGCCGTGGGCCTTGCGGGCCTTGGAGAGGGTATAGATGAACTCAGCCACCCCCTGAGCCTAATGACGTGCAGCGACTCACTCGCCCTGCGGCAGGTCACCGAGCACAACGGGTAAACGGAACGAGGGAACTGCGTGGTCCCAGGGGCCGCGCCAGACGAGGCCGGCCCAGTGGCACTCCACAGGTCCCCGCTGGAGTGCCTGGTTGCCGCAGTGCGACCAGGCACTCCAGATCGACTTCCGCCACCTACCCAAGTTCTTAGGCCGCAGACTGACTCGGCTCGTCGACTGCCACCAATTCCACGTCATCGGCAATACCCAACTCCGCACCAGCCGCGAGCGCATCGGCCACCGCTCGGGCTTCACTTTCCACCACCGCATCCCGCTTCACCCTCGTGAAATTGGCGATTCCCCGCGCCAGATCCGGCCCAACAGCGGTCGCCTCGATGTCGTGATAGCGCACCATGTGAGCGTGGTCGCCGCAGGGTCGCTCGACCTCCCTGGACCGAAGCCTGCCGGTCACCAGCACGGGCATGCCCTTGGTGATCGACTGCACGACGTTGTGAGCCATGGCTCGCCAGCAGGTCACCGTGAAGTAGTGCGTGTCGCTGTCCACCCAGCGCTCCTGGGACCGATCGAATCGTCGGGTACCCATGGCCACTCGGAAACTAGCCACCGGGTCACCCGCGCCAGTGAAACGGAGCTCAACATCACGCACCACATTGCCCACAACTGTCACCGTCATATCGTTCATGGCTCTCCTCTCCTCATGACGCCCGATCCACCGGGTGTGCATCGGCGTTCGGGCGCCACTGTGGCGAGCCTGTCCCGCTGACGGAATCGGCCCACCCAGGACTGTGGACCGCGCGAGAGTGGCTCCCTGTTGTGGACGGGTCGCTGATGAAAGGAGCCTCTCCCTAGTCCGAAATGTCCCTTCCGACTGCGCCGTTTGGCTGTAGCCCTATGCTTCAGGTCCATTCAGAGAGCAGCCATGTCATCTCAAGCGGCGCGTCTCACCATCGACCGCGCTGCTCATCAGGTGCTGCTCGATGGCGAATCCGTGGATCTCACCCCAACGGAGTATCAACTCCTGGACTACCTCCTCGAACGCACCGGAGTCGCCGTACCGGATCATGAACTGCTTCACCACGTCTGGGGTCCTGAGTGGTCCACCGCTATCGGAGTCCTGCAGGTGCAGATGAGTCGACTTCGTCGAAAACTCCGCGACGGAAACCTCTCACCGCTCACCCGGGTACGCGGCTACGGGTACCGCTTCGATCTCGAAAACCCCGGCACCGCCGAAATCGTCGAGTGGGATGTCGAGCTTGCCTATGACTCAGCACTAGTCCTGCGCAGCGTGCGCCCGCACCTACCATTCTTGGGATGGCAACCTGACGAGGTCATCGGAACCCCATTCATGCTGGCCGGGACCAGCCATCAGGAAGCCATGCGGCAGGTGCAGGACATGATCCGCGCTGGTGATCTCACCACCCAGGTCTTCTTCACGTCATTCAGCGCCGAGGGAGCCGCGGTCGCTACCGAAGCTGCGATCCAGATTCACCTCGACGAATCAGGAGCATTGAACGGCATGCTGGGTCAGGCCCGCTTCTATCTGCGTCGGCCTTCTGAACACTAGAACGTGCCAGGCTCTGGCCCACGCTGACGATGTTCGCGCACCCGGCCCTAGTGGAGGTGGCGTCATGAGGAAGTGGGTGCTGGCGGCCTTGGCTGCGGGGACCGCGCTGCGACTGGGCGTGGTCGACGTCATCAAGGAAACCGGGAAGGCGATCTTGGACGGCGGCCGGAAGCCGTTGACGTGGCATCGGGAGCGGATGGCTGCTGATCCGCTGTATCCGGTGGCGTTGGCGGCTGGCGGTGGCGCGCTCATCCAGATCCTGGTGCTGAACCTGGCGCTGGGTAATGCGCTGCGGACCGTGCTCCACACGCTTCTGGGCACCTCGACGCCGGGCCTGTATGGCGGGCGTTACGGGGCAGATGACGACCGGTGGGAGGACGACTAGCGGATGCGCCTGGGGGCGGTGTCCTGGCTTCGGCCGGGGCACCGCCCTGTCGGGTCTTTTCGCGTTTCCGGGCTATTGGAGCGGTGAGCGCATGCCGAGCTGCTCGGGGGTGAAGGAGCTCTTGCCGAACTGGCAGGGCCAGCACGCGGTGACGAGGTTGTCCGGGGTGGTGCGCCCGCCCTGGGTGACGGGCAGGACGTGGTCGGCGCTGGCGCGGGTGATCATCAACGCCCCTGCGCGGGTCCGGTTGGTGGAGCCCATGGCAAACAGTTCCTCGCCGGCCAAGGCGCTCACCCGGAGCATGGGCGTGAGTATCGGTCTGAGCATGCGCAGACTGTAGGGCCAGGCCAGGCAGGCCCTCCGGCCCGACCTGGCGCACCTGCGAAGGAATTCCCATGCAATGGTCCATGGTAGACACGCCTGGGAGTTTGGTAGAAACTGCAGCCATGTCCATGAACATCAAGACCGCGGAGGCTCACGCGCTCGCCAGGGAGCTCGCCGCCCTCGAGCACACCACGGTGACCGACGCCGTCACGCTGTCCCTCCGGGAGGCTCTCGCGAGACGCCGCGCCGAGGAGTCGGCGGCCGCACGACTGGAGAAGATGCGCGAGATCGCCGACCGATTCGCGGAGCTGGAGCGCAAGGACCCGGG
>CAZKFI010000119.1:0-4246 GCA_964551975.1 uncultured Bifidobacteriaceae bacterium
CGCGAGTCGGCACACCCCATGCGACGGGGTGTGCCCTCTCGTTCCCACTCGTCGTGAGAACGACCAACCAGTCCGGCAACGCCGGCAGAAAGGCAGTCATGCTCGATCACATCAAGGCCACGGCTATGACCGTGGCCGGCATCGTCCGAGGTCTCTTCCTCACCGTCTCGCCCCGCGCATGGCGCTATCGCTACAACGACGCGCTGTACGAGATTCGCCACGGCCACGATTGGTGCGACTACGAGCCAGTCGATGACGATTCCTACATCGTCTACAACGAGACCAACCCCGACCCGGACGGCGACCGGGACTACCAGGGACCGGCCAACACCGATGGCTTCGACGACCTCAAGAAGGAGATCGACGAGGCCCTCGCCGTCCACAACCTCAAGCTCGAGGACCTGCCCGTCCCTTCTTCGACGGTCAAGGAGCACGAGTCTCACTTCGTGTTCCGTCCCCGATCGGCCAAGTCACGGGCCCAGATCTACAGCGACGGTCCTGACGGCGAGCAGTTCAACGCCATGCAGGACTGACGACTGAGTCGTCGGGCCACCCCACCAGATGCGACCTGGTGGGCAACCCCGTCCACTCAGGACAACCGCACCGGCCGGACGCCGGCACAGAAAGGAAACGAATGACCTTCGTTTGCCGCTCACCCACTTGCCCGCTCTGCGGAGGAAAGATGCACGGCGACGGCGTCACCCAGCCGATCGCCTGCGAGAACTTCCAGCCACACGCAGACCTGTGCCCCGAGCCTGATTCGGGTCCCTGGTACTGCAACACCGACGGATTCACGGACTTCGTCGGGTGCGATGGATGCCGTTCGTACCACCACCCGGACAAGGTGAAGACGTGCATCCTCGTGGAATCCGACGGCAACCAGGATTCCTACCAGCTCTGCGACGATTGCCGATCCGAACCCAAGAAAGGAGTCACGCCACATGCATGACATCATCGTCATCCTGACCGAGAAGCGCGAGAAGATCCGCTGAGTGCCAACTATCCGGTGACACTCACGGGAACGGCGCCCGGCGGGGGATGCGCGTTGCGCCCCCGCCGGCGCCACACTCCAACACAAGGAACCACATGGAAAACCCCCTCACCCGCGACGAGATGATCGCGGTCAACAAGAAGGACCTGCGACTCGTCTGCCAGACCCTCATCCTCGGCATCAAGGCAGAGGCCGAGGCCTGGGACAACTCGACCATCGGCGTCGGTGGCAAGAACAGCGACACCTGCGCACGCATCCACGCACTCACGGGCCTGCTCTGCCAGGTCCACAACAGGCTCGGCACCCACTGGTCCGGCATGCACACCCGCTGAACGAGGAGAACCATGGACACCAAGGAAACCAAGATCGCAACCGCAACCCTCAGCTTCACCAAGCCTGACGGCGGCAGGTTCACCAAGCACTTCGAGTCCGACTCGAAGTACGAACTCTTCCGCATGGTGGACAAGTTCATCGGCACCATGCGCAAGGACAACATGCTCCCCGACAACTACCAGGTCTTCCACTCCTACGAATGAGTCGGGTCGGTCGCACTCAGCGCCGCGCCTCCGGGCGGCGCTTCGTGCGCCCTCCCTTCCCAGAAAGAAAGCACATGACAAGAGCACAGCAACTGCTCCTCCTGATGGACTTCAACAGGAGGATCATCAACCTCCTGCGCACCGCAGCAAACTCACCGCAACTGCTGCCACACGGCAGCAACGAACACTCCCTGTACACTGACGCGCTCAAGCGCTTCACCGAGGACCAAGACCGGGTCGGCAAGATCCTCCGCAAGATCGACAGCCCAGCGTAAATCGGTCGGGTTCCCGAATGGAACAGTCCCATCCTCGCGGATGAAAACCGTAGCCAGGCAACCGTAGCAGCCGAAGACCCGCGCTGCCGTACGACCAAGGGCACAAACAACCACGAACCACACCCGCAGCACTGCGCTGCGGGGCGGGGCGCCCGCAGCGCGTGCTGCTGGCACTGTCACTTTCTCACTCATTTCTGCAGTAGCAGAAGAAGGATTGGAGTCCTAGTTATGAAGATCAAGTCCCTCCAGAAGCTCACCCAGACCGCCGCCCAGATGAAGGTCGGCCCCGACAAGATGCCCAACGGGCGCTACGGTTTCACCGTGCAGTCCGTGGTCCTGTCCAACACGGACAACGACTACGCCCTGTACGTGAACTGCCGTGTGCACGGTGACAAGGCCAGCGCAGACTGCAAGGTCCGCGTCGTCCCCGGCATCGACACGTCCGGCAACTGGGCCTCGGCCTACACGGTGAGCAACCTCCTTGACGTGGCCTCGCCGGACAGCGGCGAAGGCTTCATCGACCTGCTCAACGACACCATCGACGCTCTCGACGAGGGCGACGAGAACGGTGTCAGCGAGTCGGCCGAGAAGATGCAGGTGCTCGCCACCTCGGTGATCGCCGGCCTCAACTTCACGGGCGAGTTCGTGTGGAACAAGTCGGAGACCACCGGCAAGTTCTACATCAACCTGCGCACGTCCAAGGCTGACGCCGAGGGCAAGCGCCAGGTGACGGTGTCCCTCGACCACGTGCGCGAGCCCGTCGTCGACGGCATCGAGGACGCGACCAACCTCCCCACCCGCACGCTCGTCAAGGGCAAGGCGGCCAAGGCGAAGGTCAAGGCCTGACGTAACCCATCCACTCGCCGGGGGGGAGGAGTCCGAAGCGACTCCCCCCTCCGCACGAGTGCGCTCGTTCCATCCACATCACCAGCAGAAAGGAATCACTTGACCAATCCGGTTGACACCCAGCTACTCAACGTCATGGCGTCCATGCTCCCGCTCTCTTCCTCGTTCGTGAGGGAGAACAGGTGGGAAGCCGACGTCGCCAACTCCATCTCCACCCACCTCTGCAAGGAAGACGAGGACGGAGAACTCGTCGACGACAACGAGGCCATCGCCGAGATGGATGCTGCCGACATCGCGCTCGACGGCTTCGACTCCGGCGGCAAGTCCACCGCAGGCAAGTCGATGCGCCTCCAGTACGAGGATGCCGACGAGTCCATCGGCGGGCCGCTGTACCCCACCAAGGCTGACGGCAGCATCATGTGGTCGGACGTCCGCAAGTTGCGCCGCGTCCATCGCAAGTGGCAGCGCAAGCTCCGCGAACTCGACCTCACCATGTCGCAGGGTAAGCAGTTGCCCAAGCCCTCCGACCTGCCGTCCGACCCGCGTCCCGACATGGTCCAGACACTTGCCAACATCACGGAGAACGGTCACCACGCACCGGTCTCCGTCCGCGTCCGCGTCCTGTCCGCATACCGCATCGACCGCATCCAGACCCACCGCCACGGCGTCACCGTCGACACCGTCACGCAGTGCTGGATGATCAACGGCGTGCCCATCCCGGAGTGAACACCGCATGATCACCATCATTACCCGCAGGCAGAAGGGCGTCCTCGTCGAGGCGACCCTCCTGCCTGCCATGTGCACCATGATCCGCTCGCAGTTCGTCGAGTCCTCGACCACCTGCACAGAGCAGCACTGGTCCTATCCCACCAGCAAGCACGGCACGGACAATGCCATGCGCCATTGGGATTCGCTTGCCGACCAGATGCGCGACGAGGTCCGCCGCTCCGGCGTCTCGTGCCGCATCGACCGATGGCAGAACCCGGACCGTGCCGAGTACGTCCTCGGACCCGACATGGAGCCGCCGCCCCGACTCGTCGACATCGGCGACTGCCACATGCTCGACGAGAACATCCCACTCTGAGGAACCAATGCGACCCTACGAGAAGCCGTCTCCCGCCATTATCGCAGGCATCCAGCCCCACCTGCTGGGTGCCATCGAGCGCTACGTCTTCGATGCCATCCCGCCCGGCGACTTCCTGACCGCCTGCTTCGAGAACGATCTCCGCAAGGCAGTCATGTTCGCCGACGACACCAGCTCCAGGAACCTGAAGAACATCGTCAAGTACATCTTCAACTACACCCCGTCCATCTGCTGGGGCAGCCCCGAATCAGTGCGCAACTGGTACGAGATGCCTCGCCAGGAACGTGACACCGTGACCGCCTACTTCCAGCACCTCAAGATCCGAATCGAGGAATGACAATGCCATCACGCCTGTACCTGCACTGCGGTGCCGAGCCCATCGACATGGCCGGACTCTCCACCCTCGTCGCACCGGAGCCCACCAGCACGTGGCATCCGCTGCACCACGAGGACTTCGCCAAGACCATCAAGGACACGCTCACCTTCATGGGCGCGACCATCACCTCCGAGTCCT
>CAZKFI010000120.1:0-4240 GCA_964551975.1 uncultured Bifidobacteriaceae bacterium
GTTCTGACCATGACGGGTGTATCGCCAGGCAATGGTGCAGTAGCCATACGTGACTCGATCGGGGCAACCGTCTCTATCGCAGTCACGGTCGGCAACCAGACTCCGCTCTTCACTTCTGCACCGGCAAACGTGGTGATGTCTGCGGGTGCGCAACGCAGCTTCATCGTGGACGGTGGCTCTCCGGCGTTCGCGGGCGGATTGCCTGTTTATCAGGCCGTCAGCAACGATCCTGCCGTCGTAACTTCCGCCTTGGTAGGCAATACCCTCACTTTGAACTCCCTTTCTGGAGGAACGGCACAAATTGTCATCACGGACTCTCTGGGTGCCCGTACTTCTTTCCAGGTGACCGTAGGCGGGGCTGTTGCCTTGCACACCACGGCCCCTGCGACCGTGACGGTCTCTCCCGGAGTCCTCAACGCGCAGACTTACGAGATTCGTGGCGGGGCATCGCCATACACAGTGACCAGCGGTAACGTGGCCGTGGCCACGGTCAATGTGGCCGGCAATCTTTTCACCATTACGGGGATTGGAGTCGGCTCTGCGAATCTACAGGTCACTGATCGACTGGGTGCCACCGTCCCGATCGCCGTTGCAGTAGCCTCGGGGGCGGCGGCACCGTTGGCTGTCACACCCCTGGCGGCAACTGGCACAGTGGGTGATGTCGTCCGCTTCGAAATCCGAGGAGGTACGCCGGTCTACACCGCCACGGTTGCCAACCAGAACGTTGCCGCTGCAGCGGCGTTCGGAACTGCGACGGCCTTCACTGTTCAGCTCACGGCGATCGGCTCCTCGAACATTGCCGTCATCGATTCTTTGGGCCAAATCCAGAACGTTTCGGTGACCGCACAGAACAATGTGCTGACTCCTCTGTTCACGTCCGCACCGGCGCTTGCCAGCCTTGCTGTTGGCGTACCGCAGACCTTCACGGTCGGTGGTGGATCGGGCAGTTACCTTTTTGCATCGAGCGATCCTGCTGTGGTCACGGTGCCGTCGACATCCTCCACCCAGCTGTGCTTGACCCCAGCCGGCATCGGCACCGCCACAGTGTCGGTGACAGACTCCGCAGGAAGCCGTGTGAGCTTCAACGTGGTCGTTGGCGGCGTGCAGCCCTTGCGTCTGAGTCCAGGGGCAGCAGTGACCTTGGGGTTGAGCTCGGGAGCCACCACCTATGGCATCTTGGGTGGCCGAACTCCTTACACGGCTGTCTCCACCAATGCTTCCGTGGTCACGGTAGCGTCGCCTGGTGCGAGTTCCAACCTGATCCTGACACCTGTGGCGGCGGGGGCGGCCAACGTGGTGGTGACCGATGCGGCGGGTACTCAGGTCAGCTTGGCTGTGACGGTCGCCCAGTCGGGGGTTCAGACCATGACCGTTTCACCCACGACGGCCTCTGCCAATGTGGGGGACGTTCTGGCCTTTGCGGTGACGGGTGGCACCAGTCCCTACTCCTTCACGGTCAACAACAGTTCGGTGGCAACCCTGACGAGCGTTTCGCCAGGACCGTCCCCAGGGACCTTCCGCATGGACAATGCCGGCTCGACCACGATCACGGTCACGGACGCCGCTGGTCAGGTGCAACAAGTGACATTGACGGTCACCCAGTCGGCCACCCAATTGCGCTTGTCGCCCACGACGCTCATCTTGCCGGAGACCTATCAGTTGGGCGTCTCCGGCGCAGCAGGCAATCTCTTGCTGAATATCTACGGTGGCGCCAGTGGTTTTTCGGCCTACACCACGGATCCCGTTAGGACCGCAGTGAGCATCGTCAATGGCAACCAGATCAGGGTTTCCAGGGGTAGCTCAGGCACGCTATGCAGCAATACCGACGTGACCCGTTACGCGATCAGCGGTGTGGCTGTGACGGACCCGACCCAGCCCGCAGCAGCCAATGCCTTTGACGTGGTCATTACTGTGGTCGATAACAAGGGGGCCTCAGCCACTGCGAAGCTGGTGATCATCGACGACGGATTGAATACCGATCCCTTGGGGGACTGCCGGTGACTTTCAGATTGCGTCGGCCAGGGCGCAGCCGCTGTCTCCCCTGCGCCGTGCGCGAGTCATGAACCTCGCTCTCATAGGCATGCCGGGTTGCGGCAAGACAACCGTCGGGCGGCACCTAGCGCGACATCTGGGTTTGCAGTTCGTGGATGCGGACACCGAGCTGGAGGCTCGCATCGGCATGCCGATCCGCGCCTTCTTCGAGACGCATGGAGAGTCGGCGTTTCGCGATGAAGAAGAGGCGGTCATCGAGGACCTGTCGCATGGTCAGCGTTTGCTGATCGCCACGGGCGGTGGTGTGGTGCTCCGTGCGGCCAATCGGGAGGCCTTGGACGCCCGCTGCAAGGTCTTCTACATGCGCGCCACGCCGGAGGAACTGTTTCGCCGCTTGCGGCATGACACGCACCGGCCGCTGCTGCAGGTGGCTGATCCTTTGAAGCGCCTTCGTGACCTGTACCGTGAGCGTGATCCGCTGTACCGGCGTACGGCACATTTCACGGTGGAGACCGCCCGTCCTTCGGTTCAGGGACTGCAGCATATGATCCTGATGCAGTTGGAACTGGCCGGGTTGATCGATGCCAACGCTGTGCCATCGCCCGTGGATCCTGCACCGCAAGCGGCCGGCTGATCTCAAGTGCCAACCGCTGCCTGCCGTATTCGCGGGTACCGCCAGCCCTTCTGACCTGCTCCTGATCGGCGTCTGTCCTGCACCCTTGCCAGCTCTCGTCCGGCTGCCGAGCCGCCGATACACTGCCCGCCTATGGGCCTCGCCGACACCTCCCCTTCCGGTTCATCCTGCTCGCCTGCTGCGACACGACAAGGTGAAACCCAGACTGTCCGCGTCGACACCGGTCGCGAGCGCTACGACATCCTGATCGGCAGCGGCTTGCTGGGTCAGCCTCGGTCTTGGGTCGGTTTGCCCAAAGCCTCGCAGGCGGTGATCGTGAGCAACGTGACCATCGCGCCGCCCTGGGCCGAGCGTCTGGTGCAGGCCCTGAGTCCGCACTACCCGAAGGTCACGGTGCTGACCTTGCCCGATGGCGAGGATCACAAGGACTGGCCGGCCCTCAACAGCATCTTCACGCATTTGTTGGAACACACGGCCGACCGCAAGACGGTGCTCTTTGCACTGGGTGGTGGTGTGGTGGGCGACATCACCGGCTTTGCGGCCGGCTGCTACATGCGCGGTGTACCCTTCGTACAGGTGCCCACCACCTTGCTCGCGCAGGTGGACTCGTCGGTGGGTGGCAAGACGGCCATCAACCACCCCCTGGGCAAGAACATGATTGGCTTGTTCTACCAGCCGCAGCGGGTCGTGTGCGATCTGGACACCTTGCAGACCCTGCCGCAGCGCGAGTTCATCGCCGGCCTGGCCGAGGTCATCAAGTACGGGCCCATCGCCGACGAGGGCTTCTTGGCGTGGATCGAAGACCACCTGGACGATCTGCTGGCGCGCGATCCCGCGGCCCTGACGTACGCCATCCGTCGCTCCTGCGAGATCAAGGCCGACGTGGTCGGGCAGGACGAGAAGGAAGGCGGGCTGCGGGCCATTCTCAATTTCGGCCACACCTTCGGCCATGCCATCGAGTCGGGTTTGGGCTACGGCCAGTGGCTGCACGGCGAGGCCGTGGGATGCGGCATGCGCATGGCCACCGACCTGTCGGTGCGCCTCGGGTTGGTGCCACCCATGGCGCTGGAGCGGATGCACCGTCTGCTGGTGCGCGCTGGCCTGCCGGTTCGGGCTCCTGATCTGGGTGCCGGCCGCTACCTCGAGTGGATGGGCCGGGACAAGAAGGCCGAAGCGGGCGAGATCCGCTTCGTCGTGTTGGAGACTCTCGGGCGCGCTGCGGTGCGGCCGGCGCCAGACGCGGTGGTGCGTGCGGTGCTGGATGCATCGGTTCGGGTGTCTGAGGCAGTTTGAGTTTGTCGACTCGGCGGGGGCGGTCCTGGGCCTGCCGGTCACAGCGCTGACAGTCTGAACACGCAGCCACGTTTGCGTTGCGCAACCCTTGACCCATGGCCCGACTTCCCCGCCTGTGTTTGCCTGGTCACGCCCACCATGTGGTGCAGCGGGGCCACAACCATCAGGCTATCGTCCTGGATGATGAGTACCGTGCGGGCTGGAAGGGCTTGTTGCGCGACGCGGCGGTCACGCACCGTGTGGACGTCCACGCCTGGCTGCTGCTGGACGATCACTTTCACCTGGTGGTGACCCCTTCTTCCTCGGAAGGGTTGGGCGGGT
>CAZKFI010000121.1:0-4187 GCA_964551975.1 uncultured Bifidobacteriaceae bacterium
GGCCCCCTGGAAAGTTGACGCATGAACTTGCGTGCCCCTGAGTCGTTGCCACCGGATCACCAAGTCAGCTTATTCGCCTGCGGCGAATCCTCGCTCTACGAGTGGCTCAAACGTCGTGCTCTGGGCAATCAGGCCAATGGTGCCAGCCGCACGTTCGTCGTCACGACCCCGGAGCGTGAGGTCATGGGTTACTACGCTTTGGCTGCAGGTGCCGTTGCGCACCAAGACGCTGCGCGGTCCATTCGTCAGAACATGCCCGATCCGATTCCGGTGATGGTCCTTGCCCGTTTGGCTGTCGATGCCCGAGCGCAAGGAATGAAACTGGGGGCAGCCTTGTTGCAGGATACCTGGACAACGTCCTGATAAGCGCTGCGTACCCGCTGTAGCCGTCGTGAACTGCAAGCTCAGCGAGCGCCTTCGAAGCCAGCTCAGCAGGTTCGAAGGTCTTGTATTGGCGGGGCAGGAAGGATGGACTTCAAAACAGCCTTCGGTCAGAAGGTTTCCCGCATCGCCCTCTGGCGAAGATTCGAACAATGCACCGAGTCTACAGCGGTCATCGCCGCGATCCAGCGAGGCGGCTTGTGCCCACGCCACGGTCTGCTCTCGGCACCTTCGGTACGCCGCACAGGTTCGAGTTGCTAGATCGCCGGAAGCGACGCGACCATGGCGCCCCTAAACACCAGGAGCGCAGATTGTGAATTCCGTAAATCAGAACAACACTGGCAGGTACGACCGTGCGCCGAGTCCAGTGGCCATCGTTGGAAGCATCCTTGCGTTCGGCGTCCTGCGGGCGCTGGCTCGTGCCGACAGGTCGCGAGATAAAGCAGTGCCCCCTGGGGTGCAGGCATCAACCACACCGCGCCGCGGCAAGAAGCGGCTCAACGCATTGAAATGAGGCCCGGACGAAGAACGCTGTTGCACGTCCGGTTGAGCGCAGGGTTAGGCATCGCCACGCAGCCTGCGCCGGCTTTGGGACTCGACGTAGCGCTTCAGGACGCCGTCCATGCGCGCTTGCCAGCCCTCACCCGTGGACCGAAAGTACGCCAGCACTTCCGGGCTGTAGCGTACCGAGACAAGCTGCTTCTTTGTGGCCACAGGAGGTCTCCCCCGCAAAGCCTTGGCGGGCACCATCTGAGCCAGTTGCGCCTTCGTCAGGGGCTGGGCGTCGGGGTCGGCTTTGGCCGCCGCGATGATCTTGCGGTCCTCGGCCACGCTAGGCATCTGGATCGGGGTCTTCCTCGAAGACTTGGACATATCGTCTGACCTCTCGTCGGTTGGCGCGCCGAAGGCTGATCACTCTGCGCACGTCGAGACGGTCGACGAAGGCGACGTAGTACAGGATGTCAGTCCGAGGCGCGAGAGCAAGGATCCGTGTCTCCCCTTAGGCCCGCCGGTCGTCAACCCAAAGCAGCGCGGAGTCCCAGTCGAGCTCTGAAGCCAGGGCCAGGGACACGCCGTGCTTTTGAAAGTTGAGTTGGTCTTTCTTGGGGTCAAACTCGAATCGCACGCTTTAGTGTAGCTACACTATAGGCGCCTGTCGAGAGGCACGTTTCGCATGCCTAACGTCAAATGGAGGAAACCACAAAGCTCCTGACGTTCCTGGGCTCGGTACGTAACTTCAGCGGACCCCGGATCGCGCCAAGAGCTTGATTTGTCTCACTCATTTCGAACGTGCTCAGTCAGGAGGTCCTGAGACACACCCTCTATCCACCGATAAAAGCCTTGTAAAGCCCGTTTACGCTGTCCTGAAGCCATCCTTTGGCGGATGGCAATTGCCATCGCCGAGAGAGCCAGGCAACCGACAGAAATCTTTTCCCGCATTCAAACGCACAAGATGCATGCCGAACTCAGATTCGGTTGGCTTCAATAGGCACCATACGGGCCTTGAGGATGTGCGTCCAACGGTGGGCAGGCGCTGCCCACCTAGCGAAGGTAATTTCAGTTCCTCTCCGCTTCCCCGATAAACTTCATGATGGCATCGTTGGCCCTACCGATATGCAAGGCACAACCGAGGTGACCAAGTTGCGATTCATACAGGAACACCTTTGAGCCCGGGATTCCATCCGCGATTGGTTGTATAGCTTCCTTGGGCGGAAAGAGTTCGTCCTCGACGACCCCTACCACGAGCACCTTCGTCTTGACTTTCGGCAGAGAGGCGGTCACATCGTAGCTCGCCATCGCTTGGTTGCGCCAGATGATGTCGTTGGCGTCCATCTTGTCACTTCCCAAACCCGCGTCTTGAAGTCCCTTGAGCGCTTGCTCCTCAGTCTTGTACTGTGCGTCGTAGAACGCGGCCCCGAAATACCACAAATAGGTTCCCATGAAACCCCGGCGCATGCCTTCCTTTGGCTGCTCCTTGTAGTCACCGTTCATGTAGGCCGGATCGGTTCGGATGTTGTAGGACATCATTCCGAAAATGCCGAGATTGCGCCCATCGTGCTTTCGACTGGCGGCGATAGGCACGGCCCAGCTCATCATGTCAGGGTACTGGGTGATCCACTGCAAAGTCTGGTAGCCACCCATGCTGGCGCCGATGATTCCGGCCAGCTTGCGTATGCCGAATTTTTCAGTCACAAGGCGGTGTTGCGCGGCTACCATGTCCGATACTGTGTAACGAGAAAAGCGTGGCCCCAGCCCCGAGACTGACGGCGAAGAAGAGCCCGGACTACCCATCGCTGTGGGGAAGATGATGAAATACTTGCCGGGATCCAGTGGCCTACCCGGACCGACCATGTCCTTGGCGATCGTCACGCTCTGAGCGTAGTTTCCGCTCCATCCGTGCGGGTTAATTACTGCGTTCACAATGTTTCCGGCAACATCGCGCCTCGGCTCCCCAAGGGTCGCGTATTCGACCACCATCTCCTTCATCACCGCACCCGACTGCAACTTGAAGTCGGCAACTCGGAAATACTCTGGTTTCAACGCATAGTTGGTGGCACCCTGTGCGTGGGTCACAAGCGGGAGCACTGCAAGCCATATCGAGGCAATCCACGACAAAAAGATGAAGTGACGTTGTTTCACATTATCTCCATTAGTTCTAAATGGGATGGTTCTTAATAGAACTATATGAAGCCCAATGTGCGATGTCAAGGGGCCTTCGTCCCGCAATACACTTGAGGCAAAGTTGAATCCGCAAGCAACCTGGTGGCACGATTGAAAAAGAAAACCGTCCTGGCACGCGGTGAGCGAAACCCGAAGCCGCTCGCAATCCTAGACAGCAAGACCGTGCGAATCGCCGCTCGCATCAGTTGGCTCGCCAATTTTTTCTCTGGCCCACTTTACCGCCAGATGGAATCCACACTGGGCCTGACTAGACCTGAGTTCTCGATCCTCCATTGTTTAGCGCAGTGTCCGAACGTCACAGCTCAGGACATCTGCCTCATGACCGGCCAGGCTAAGAATACTCTGAGCAGAGCAATCAAGCGCCTGATGCAGGAAGGACGGATCATGCGCACTGAGGACGCTAAGGACTCTCGCGCCTTCATACTTGCGCTCACAGATAGTGGGGTCAAGCTCCACGCCAGTTTGATAGTAGACTTTGATCGGCGAGAGCAAGCGATGCTTCAACCACTGACAAGAACTGAACTCCTTGAACTGGATCGCCTTCTCGGGAAGCTTGTCACACGAACGGACGATTGGGCGCGCCGCTGCTGAGATGCACCTCAAAGCCCGCTCAGCAGGTTAGCAGGTCTTGTTCTGGCGGGGCAGGAAGGTATGGAGTTCCAAACTGCCTTCGGTCAAGAGCTTTTCCGAGCTGGTCAGGGAAGGGATTCGAACTGGACGGAGCCATTCCGCGCCTTCCCCGTCGGGACCTCCTTGAAGGACACGTCGGGCGTAACGCATCAGACAAGCCGACTGGGCACCACGCAGCCGGACCACTTCGCCGCCCAAGCAAGGCGCACGCGATCTTGACGACATCGGTTAAGATGTACACGTACATCCCAAGTGAGACTTCCCCCATGGCCAACACCAAGCTCTTCAAGAACGGCAACTCCCAGGCGGTGCGCATTCCAGCCGAGCTCGCCTACACCAGCTGGGACATCGATCTGGTCATCGAGCGCAAAGGCGATGAACTGCGCATTCGGCCGGCGCGCCGCCGCATGGGAGACGTGCTGGGCAAGCTGGCGAAGTTCTCACCAGATTTCATGGCCGAGGGCCGGGGCGTCAACCGGGAGGGCAAGCGCGAG
>CAZKFI010000122.1:0-4068 GCA_964551975.1 uncultured Bifidobacteriaceae bacterium
TGACGTAGCGAGCTTGGCCAGATTCTCAATCGCCCACTGGTCACCGCTGGACGGGGCTCAGTAGGGCTCAGCAGTTGTCATGACCCGCACTGTCGTGATTGTGAAGTAATGGCAGTCGGATCCGTTGCATGCCATGAACTCAGTAGCTGAAATAATCAATGGAGGAATTCGTGTCTCGAGTAGATGTGCTGGTCGACGCTGATTGGTTGCTCCAGCGCCTTGATGATCCGTCGGTTGTCGTGATTGAGGTTGACGAGGATGCCTCTGCCTACGAAACCGGGCATATTCGCAACTCAATGAAGTTTGACTGGCGGCAGGACCTGCAGGATCCCGTACGTCGGGATCTCATCGGCCCGAAGGAGTTTGCGGAACTGCTCTCACGCAATGGGGTAGATGTTCAGTCCACGGTTGTCCTGTACGGAGGAAACAACAACTGGTTCGCCGCCTATGCCTACTGGTACTTCAAGCTGTACGGGCACAAGGATGTTCGGCTTCTGGATGGCGGTCGCAAGAAGTGGGAACTCGATGAGCGCGAACTGGTCACTGAAGTGCCGGTCCGGCAAGCGACGTCGTATCCGATTCCGGTTGAGGATTCTGCGCTGCGAGCAAAGCGCGACCAGGTTCTAGCGGCGATCAATGCGGAGCAACTCGTTGACGTGCGGTCGCCTGACGAGTACGCCGGACGGCTGCTAGCCCCTGCGCACCTGCCCCAGGAGCAGTCACAGCGTCCCGGCCACATCCCGACAGCGCGCAATGTTCCCTGGGCAAAGGCAGCCCATGACGATGGAACCTTCAAGCAGGACGCCGAACTCGCTGCACTCTATGAAGCCGCTGGACTTCGCCCAGGAGCAGAGACCATCGCCTACTGCCGCATTGGCGAACGCTCCGCGCATACCTGGTTTGTCCTGCACGAATTGTTGGACTGGCCCAACGTTCGCAACTACGACGGGTCCTGGACTGAGTGGGGGTCCTTGGTGGGTGTTCCGGTTGTCGTCGGCGATGAACCGGGTCAGGCCTAGCGTGTCGAGTTGTACGAGCCCAGGGGATCCAACCGCGACTGGGAGCCTCAGCATCAGTGGGCGGATCCAACGTGATGGGCAACCAGTGCGAGCGTATGTACGCCTACTTGACGCCCGCGGGGACTTCGTGGCTGAAGTCCCCGCGGGAGCAGATGGCAGGTTCACCTTTTATGCAGTGCAGGGCCCGTGGATTCTGCGAGTGATCACTGGACGTGGAAGCCAGGAGCAGCAGATATTTCTGGAGTCAGATGGGATTGAGGTCCAGATCGATCTTGCCGACGCTTAGAGTGCCCTCATGGAGGTCCGCACCACACGGAGATCCTTCGTCGCCGGTATGTCGGCGCTGGGAGCGATCGCGCTGGCACCCACAGGCGCGGCGTCCGCGCCGACAGCGACGCCGAGGGTTGTGCGCCGCGGAGTCATTCCAAGTGACCGGCAGGGTTTCAATCGTCGTTGGTTTGCACCGAATCTCGAGGCGGTATTCATCCCTTCCCAACTCCTCGAGGTTGCACCGTGCGTTGAGGCTGCCCTGAGTGAGTTTGGTCGCGACGTGAAGGTGGTCTCCGGTCGGCACTGCTATGAGAACTTCACATACAACGAATCCACGCGTGCCATTATCGATATGTCTGCCCTCAACCATGTGGGCTATGACCCAGATCATGAGGCCTACTTCCTCGATGCCGGTGCAGATAACTGGTCTGCGTATCGCACCCTGCTGAACGCATTCGGTCGGACGCTTCCCGACGGTTCCTGCGCCTCGGTCGGCGCAGGTGGGCATATCAGTGGCGGTGGCTACGGCCTCATGTCTCGAGCTCACGGTCTGTCCATTGATTGGGTCACCGCAATAGACGTGGTGACCTGGGACGCAGAAACGGGTCGGGCAACACTTCGTCACGTTTCCGAAACCAGCCGCGATCCCGCTGAGCGCGACCTCTTCTGGGCGTTGCGGGGCGCCGGGGGCGGTAGCTACGGGATCATTGCTCGGTTCTACTTCGCGGACCCACCGCTTGCACCCAGTTACGCATCGCTGTGGACAGTCGGCTGGAATTGGAGCGATCTGACTCTTCGTGGATTCTCAGCGCTGCTGGGCGAATACGCCGACTGGGTTGAGCAGATGCCAGAGCGCGAGTTCAGCCTCTTGAAGCTGAATCACGTTGCTGCCGGACAAGTGACCATGATCGTTCAATACGCCTCACAACCCAATCAGGAACTCGATGATCACCTGAAAGTAGCCGGTGCATCGATAACTGCAGCTCAGAAACGCTTCAGTGCAATCGCGCGCTTCGTGCCCAAAGTGAAGCCTGAGTTGCGAGCACTACGTGCCGGGGCCGTTCGCCCGGGTAATCAGTCCGTGCAGCATCTGACTTTCCTTGAAGCGGTGCAAACGCTGAGCGGCAATGGTCCCAATCAGTTCGGCAAGTACAAGTCCTCCTATTTGCGCGAGGCCATGCCGCAATCGCAGATTGATCCGATGTACGAGTGGTTACACCGAACCCCAAAGGATCTCCCGCAAGCACAAATGAGTCAGTCCCTTATTCAGGTGGATAGTTACGGGGGTGCCATCAATCGCGTTGCATCCAGTGCTACCGCGGTTCCCCAGCGCTCGTCGCTCTTGAAACTGCAATTCCAGACCTATTGGAACAATGCCTCACGCGTAGGTGGTGGTCAGTCGGGTAGGTATGCACAGCAAGAGGCTGCGCACCTGTCTTGGATACGTGGTCTCTACAGCGAGACGTACGCGGCGAGTGGAGGCTCACCCGATCCAACTCGGGGTGCAATCGTCGACGGCTGCTATGCAAACTACCCCGATAATGATTTAGGAACGCACGCCGATGGACGAGTTGACCAGGCGCTGTGGTTGTACTACCTGGAGAACTTCCGTAGTAATCCGCGCAACCTGGTAAGGGTCAAGCAGCGCTGGGATCCGACCAATGTCTTCCATCACGCGCAGTCAATACCTACCGCCTGAGGAGTTTCCTACGGTAACTCTGACTGGATCCCAGCCAGAAGTTGGCGAGCTGCCACGATGCGCTGTACCTGGTTGGTTCCTTCGTAGATCTGCGTGATCTTGGCATCGCGCATCATGCGCTCCACCGGGTAGTCGTGGGTGTAGCCGTACCCGCCGAGCACCTGAACAGCATCCGTGGTGACCTGCATGGCCACGTCTGAGGCGAAGCATTTGGCAGCCGCGCCGAAGAAGGTTAAATCAGGATCGACTCGCTCAGATCGACCGGCAGCGGCATAGGTGAGTTGGCGCGCCGCCTCGATGCGGATGCCCATATCGGCGAGCATGAATTGCAGGCCCTGAAATTCCGCGATTGGCCGGCCGAACTGTTGGCGTTGTTGTGCATAGTCCAGGGCGAAATCCAGCGCCCCCTGCGCTATGCCAACGGCCTGGGCGGCGATGGTGACTCGCGTGTGATCCAGGGTCCGCATTGCCAACCCGAATCCTGAACCTTCCTCGCCGATACGACGCCAAGCCGGAATCCGCACCGAATCGAAGAAGACTTCCCGGGTTGGTGAGCCCTTGATTCCCAACTTGCGCTCAGGCGCGCCAAATGACACCCCCGCATCTCCACGTTCCACCACGAAAGCTGTGATCCCGTGGGAGCGAGCATCGGGATTTGTTGCAGCAAAGACCGTGTAGAACGCGGACTCGCCTGCATTGGTTATCCAGCGCTTGGCGCCGGTAATGACGTAGTCGTCTCCGTCGCGCACTGCACGGGTATGCATGGCTGCGGCGTCTGAGCCCGCTTCAGATTCAGAGAGGCAGTAGGAGAACATCAGATGGTCTTGGGCAACCTGCGGCAGATAGTGCCGTTGCAGTTCGGCGGACCCTGCAAGGAGTAGCGGTAGCGTGCCGAGCTTGTTCACTGCTGGTATTAGGGAAGAGCTTGCACAGCCGCGTGCGATTTCTTCGATCACTATGCAGGTGGCCAGGGCATCGGCTCCAGCGCCACCGAACTCTTCAGGGATATGCGGCGCGTCAAAGTCGGCAACGGCCAGGGCCTTAAAGGCTTCCGCCGGAAAGCGGGCCTGCTCGTCCACC
>CAZKFI010000123.1:0-462 GCA_964551975.1 uncultured Bifidobacteriaceae bacterium
GATGTCACAGGGGCACGCACCATTCCAGCCCTGCCGTGGATCACCGGTGCGCTGGGTCTGATCGCTTGGTTCGCACCCTGGTTTCTACGAGTGATCGGTCGCGATGGACTCGGCTATGCCACCTACGAAGCGTTTCGTGTCCCTGCCACCGCAGTACCGGGTTTCGCCGACATCACCGACAACCTCATGGTGCCGATCTGCGCCCGCCAAGGCTTCGACGTCTACACACCTCCCTTCACCTGCACGGGTTCCATCTACGGCCCGGGCCTGGTCTGGCTGCAGGTCCTCCCGGTCAGCACCGCCTGGATCATTCCGGTGGGCCTGGCCATGGGAGCGGCTAGCACGGTCAGCCTCTGGTGGCTGAGCCGCCGCTCTTCACTGCCCGGCCAGATCGTGCTCCTCACCGCTGCCGACGGCACAGCCACGGCCGGCAGCGACTATGTGGCCGGCTCGGGCACCGTG
>CAZKFI010000123.1:472-3973 GCA_964551975.1 uncultured Bifidobacteriaceae bacterium
GTCGAACGGGCCAACCTGGACGCCGCCATCATCTGGGTCGCGATCCTGCTGGTCTTCATGACCGAGCGCTGGTCGGGGTTGTGGCCCTGGGCCGTGGGTGCCTTGTTGATCTTCATCCTGGGAACCTGGAAGTACTACCCCTTCTTGATGGGGCTGGCTCTGCTCCCAGTCCTGCGCATCCGCCGCGGCTGGATGCTGCTGGTCGCGTGGATAGTCGCGGTGATCGCGTTCGCCGCGGCCAACCTGCACCTACTCACCTGGAGTGCCTCGGCAAACAACTCCATCGCCAAGCTGTACCCGGACGGTGTGCTCGGGCGTAAGGCTCTTGCCAGCCTGCTCCAGGGCTCCGCGGACATGGTTACCGCTGTGGGAGTCTGGGACGCAGTCACGCTGCTCCTGTGCCTAGTGGCCGCAGCCTGGGGCGCACTGAGCTTGCGAGCGTTCCAAGGTGCAGGCGCATGTGCGACTTCCCCACGGATCGGGAACCCCATGCTGGCAATTGCGGGGAGCACCGCGTTCCTGATGGCCGCAACCATCAGTGGCTTCGGCTACGTCTACAAAGCGGCCCTACTGCTGCTCTGTGTGCCACTGCTTGCCCAGGTCAGCACAAACTCATCGCGTCAGATTCGAGCAGACGGCCAAACGCTGTTGATTCTGCTCGCCCTCGCGGTCACCATCGCCACCGAACCGCTCGTCCTGACCCTGACCACCTGTGTCGTCGGCTCCTACGCATTCGGTCTAAGCGCTGCGCTTCTTGTACGCACAGTCACGACAGATCGCCCGACGCGGCAGATGAACCCGCTACACGCAAGTTCCTCCGGCAATTCACCATGAGCGCCATAAACCGTGCCATCGGCAGCCGCGGGCTTACGACGACCATCGCTCAGACACTCATCGTTGCCCTCGTGGCCGCAGGCGCCTCCGCTTCTCGGTTACTGCTGCGAACCCCAAATGCGTTCAGCGACATGGTGTGGGCCGAGGACGGCCTATTCCCGCTCTGCGTGCGCAAGGTCGGGTTCATCGCGTGTCTCACCGATTCCTTCGCCGGGTACCTGCTGGCTGTACCGCGCGGCATAGCCGGTGGCGTTGCGCTGCTTCCGATGTCTGCGTGGCCGTTGACGACGAACCTCATCGCCACGGTGCTCGTCGGTTTGGCCTCGGGCACGGTGTTCGCCACGTTACGTCGCGCTCATCGATCGATGCCCGCCAGTGTGCTCATCGCACTGCTGCCCGCAGCCGCACCGATCATGGGATTCGAAACTCTGGGAGTCATTGCCAGCGTCTACACGCTCCTACTTTTCGCTACGGCGGTGTTTCTGGCCTGTCAGCCTGATACGGCACGGTGGTCAACACAGCTCATCGTTGTTGCCGCAATAGCCCTGCTGCTCTGCGCGCTAACGATTCCATCAGCCATCGCCCTGGCTATCGGCCTGACGGTCCAAGTCATGCGCGGCAGAATCCCGCGACACGCGGGATTCATCCTGGCCGGTGCACTGGGAGCCGGGCTCATGCTCCAAGGTCTTGTGATCCTGGCCGCTGACGAGCAACGCACCACAACGCCAACCCTCGGTGCCCTCAGCACCCTCGGTGAGGCCCTCCCCAATGCACTGCTCACCTTGATGCCAGGGTTCACGGCTGGACCTGCGCTAGCCCTGGACTTCCCGGTGACACCACCTGCTGGGTTAGGCATAGTCGTTGCAGCAGCAATGCTGATCTTGGGCGTCATGCTGCTGATTTCGGGCCGATCTGCGTCCCGCGATGCGGTGGGCGTACTGCTGTTAACCGGTCTGGTGATCCTCGCCGTACCCACGCTCACCGGCTACCCGAACAACCGCTACTTCGCAGCGCCAATCCTGCTCTGGGCTGCGGCAGCACTCATCGCCCTGGATGCTCGCCTGAAGGGTTTACTCCCGCGCTCCCGCACCATCGCCTGGGCTGGGATCGCTGCGCTGCTGGTCTACTTCTGGGCAACAGCCTGGTCGGTGAGCACACTGCGGGGCACCGTCTTCCCCTCCTGGTCCAGTGAGCTGACCCGCATCACTGACGAGTGTGCCGTGGACCCCAACCGCCAGGTAGTCCTTCAGTTCAGTCCGGGCTGGCCACCACCAGAACTTGCTCTACCTGAGCCGACGAACGCCGTGGTGCGTTGCGCTGATCTGCAACTTGTGCGCCAAGATTGAGCGATCCCTGATAACGGCTCGCAACGCCGTTATGCTGATGAATCATGAACGCGGCACTGAATGAGATGCGAATGCGGTTCCGCGAGGGGTTGCATAATTCGCGTGTCACAGCCAGATGGGTGCGCGAGAAGTACGCGTCGCCTGCTCCGCAGAGGGTTAAGCTCGGGGTCCTGAGTCGGTACGGCGCCGATGCTCGCGTTTGGGTGGAAACTGGGACTTACCTGGGAACCACCACGAGGTGGTTAGCAAGTTTCGGTGATCACGTCTACACGATTGAGCCAAGTGAGTCACTCGCAGCGCGAGCACGAGAGAGATTTCGCTCGTTTCCTAACGTCTCAATCACCCAGGGGTTATCGGAAGACGTACTCCCTGGATTGTTGCGTTCGATTGAGGGCGATGTCGCATTGTGGCTCGATGGCCACGCTTCTGGAGGCGTGACGTTTTCGGGCCCGCAAGTTACTCCTATCAGGCAAGAACTTGCCTACGTTTCGAAGGAAATGGACCGGTGGAATTCCACGGTGGTGTTCGTGGACGACTTCCGCGGTTTCGAAGGAAGGTCTAGCGATGATGGGGCTTACCCGTCGCGGTCGTCGCTCGTGCGTTGGGCGGACGACCATGGGATGGCATGGGCCGTCGAGCACGACATCTTTATCGCATGGTCTGTGCAGGCAACTACACGCAAATCCGTATAGCGATTCAGTTACCCGTTCCTGAGATATTCGCGCACCTGGGCGCTGGCGAGTGTCCTCGGGTCCTCGCCTTGAGCAGCCGCTCGGTACCAATCCACCGTCCAGGTCACGGCCTGTTCGAACGACAGTCGGGGCTGCCAGCCCAGTTCGCGGATGGCCGCAGCGGCATCCAACGCCAACAGGTTCGCCTCGTGCGGATGCGTGCCGGATTCAGCTGCCCATGCGGCCCCCGGTCCCCAAAGGCTGGCAGCCAGGTCAGCTACCGTCGCCACTGTCTGAAAGCTGCCCTCATCCGGCCCGAAGTTCCAGGAACCCATCCCACGCCCACCGGCCAGCGCGTCCAACAGCACGCAGTACCCCGAAAGGCAATCCAGAACGTGCTGCCAAGGGCGCACCGCCTGCGGGTAGCGAATCGCGGCCACGCGCTGCGCTGCAAAAGCCTGCATCAGGTCGGGCAGCAGTCGGTCCTGGCAGACATCACCACCCCCAATGACGTTGCCGGCTCTGGCCACTGCTGCCGGTGCACCCGGGTAGCAGCGGAACCACATCGCGCTCAGCAGGTCGGCCATCGCTTTCGATGCGCTGTAGGGATCGTCGCCACCGAGTGGATCCTCCTCGCGGTAGCCGGCAAC
>CAZKFI010000124.1:0-1427 GCA_964551975.1 uncultured Bifidobacteriaceae bacterium
CTAACCCCCGAAGCTGGATAGTCCCGGCTTCGGCGGTGAGTCGAGACTCACTGGTGACCCCAGCAAAGGCATGTGGGGTGCGCACCCAAAGGCGTGCACCCCAGTTGGTCAAGCAAGGTCGCTACTCGGCGGCGTCGCCAAAGCAAAAGCCGTAGATCATGTCGTGTCTCGACGGGCGCTGAACAGCCAGAGCCCCCGCGTCAATCAGTTCGCGGCGGACTCTGCTTCCAGTCGGTGCGTTTCATCCTGGATATGTTGAGCCTGCGGTCGAATGGCGGGCTCGTGCCGGTTCCAGTGGTGGCCGCAGAAGAGCAGATCGACCCCTGAGGCAAGGACCACGCGCACGTAGGCCTGGGCATTGCACCGGTCGCAGCGGTCACTAGCACTCAGGGCTGGCGCGGTCAGGGTTGTCGTCATCGGGACTCCTCTCTTGGACCACAGTCTCCCATTGACTGGCACCGTCCAAGACGCCACGCCGGGGTGGTTCACCAAAGGCGAACGGCATCAGCCGGTTATCGTGAGGCAGTGCCGACAGCCCCCAAGAAATCTGCGTCTACCCGAACCTCAGCCAAATCGGGGGGACGGGCCCGAAGTGGGGCGAGTGGTGCTGCCGTGGCCGATGGTGCCGGCTACTCAGCCAAGGACCTGGCTGTACTCGAGGGCCTAGAGGCGGTGCGCAAGCGCCCGGGCATGTACATCGGGTCGACGGATGGGCGAGGGCTCATGCACTGCCTCTGGGAGATCCTGGACAACTCCGTTGATGAGGCGTTAGTCGGGCACTGCTCCAAGATCATGCTCACGCTATATCCAGACGGTTCCGCTGAGGTCGTCGACGATGGGCGAGGCATCCCTGTTGACGTCGAGCCTCGAACGAAGTTGACCGGCGTTGAAGTCGTCATGACAAAGCTGCATGCCGGAGGAAAGTTCGGCGGTGGCTCATACGCAGCCTCAGGTGGTCTGCACGGGGTTGGCGCATCAGTAGTCAATGCCCTTTCGGTGCGCATGGATGTTCGTGTGGAGCGCGGGGGAAAAGTGCACGGCATGAGCTTTCGCCGAGGAATCGCAGGTGTCTTCGACGGGGCCGGCCCCAAAGACGCCTTCAGCAAGCGAAGCGGCCTCGACATCGTAGGCAAGTGTCCGCGCACCCGGTCCGGCACGGCCGTGCGCTGGTGGGCTGATCCACAAGTGTTCACGTCAGACGCCGCCTATGACCTGCCAGCCATCCTTGAGCGGGCCCAGCAGAGCACCTTCCTGGTGCCCGGTTTGGTCATCACGGTGCGAGACCTACGTCAGCCACGCAAGCCATTCGAGGAGACGTTCCAGCACCGAGGTGGCATCGTCGACTACGTCGAAGCCATCACCAGTGGTGAGGCAGTCTCACCGATTATCCGACTGAACGGCAGCGGCCACTTTAAGGAGACCGTTCC
>CAZKFI010000124.1:1437-3941 GCA_964551975.1 uncultured Bifidobacteriaceae bacterium
GATGATCGCGGTCACATGTCACCGCAGGAAGTCGAACGTGAACTGTTTGTCGACATCGCTTTGCAGTGGGATGCCGGATACGACACCGACCTGCGCTCCTTCGTCAATGTCATCGCGACCCCCAAGGGTGGTACCCACGTAGCGGGTTTTGAGCGCGCCCTCGTCAAGGTTGTCAATGAGCAGTTGCGTGCGGCGAAAATCTTGAAGGCGAGCGAGGACAACGTCACGAAAGAGGACGTGATGGAAGGCCTTACCGCAGTGGTGGCAATTCGGGTACCAGAGCCGCAATTTGAGGGACAGACAAAGGAAATACTTGGTACGCCGGCCGCTAGTCGAATAGTCGGCGCAGTCGTGACCAAGGAATTGACAACCTGGTTCGTCAAGCCCCCTCGAGGGGAGAAGGTTGCTGCCCGCGCGGTCTTGGACAAGTGCGCCAGTGCCATGCGTACCCGGCTGGCGGCCCGGGCGCACCGAGATACTCAGCGACGCAAGACGGCGCTGGAATCCAGCGCGCTTCCTGCGAAGCTCGTCGACTGTCGGAGCGATGACGTGGCCTCGACCGAGCTGTTCATCGTCGAGGGTGATAGTGCCCTGGGTACCGCCAAGGTTGCCCGTGACGCGTCTTTCCAGGCACTGCTGCCAATTCGTGGCAAGATTCTGAATGTCCAGAAGTCCTCACTTGCTGACATGCTCAAGAACAGTGAGTGCGCGTCAATCATCCAGGTCATCGGCGCAGGCTCAGGACGGTCCTTCGACCTTGAACAGGCGCGGTACGGCAAGGTCATCCTGATGTCAGATGCCGACGTCGATGGTGCTCACATTCGGTGCCTGCTGCTGACGCTCATTAATAGGTATCTGACGCCACTACTGGCAGCAGGTCGAGTTTTCGCGGCCGTGCCGCCCTTGCATCGGATTGAGATCGTGCATCCTGGCAGCGCTGCAAATGAGGTGTTGTACACCTACTCCGATGCAGAAATGCGGGCAGTGCTGACTGAGGCGGAACGCCGCAAGCTCCGCGTGCGTGAGCCTGTCCAGCGATACAAGGGATTAGGGGAGATGGACGCGGGGCAGCTACGCGAGACGACGATGGATCCGGCGCGTCGAACCCTTCGTCGCATCACGGCAGCGGATGCAGCCGCGGCTGACACGGTCTTCGACCTGCTGATGGGCAATGAGGTCGCGCCCCGACGAGAATTCATCGTGTCCAGTGCTGCCCAGCTGGATCGCGCCCGTATTGATGCCTGAGGGCCTGCCGACAGCTCGTTACCTTGCGATACGGGGACTAGCCACGTGTTGAGTCTGGCAACCTGAGTGATAGGTGGCCAGCTGGTTCGTCATCTCCTTACGGTGAGACCTAGGGGCTGGCGAAACCTATAGACCTATGGACTGGCGATGCTTATCCGCTGACTTGGACGTAGGGAATGTGGCTACTGAACGGAAACTGGGTTTTTGCACCTTCGGACGCCTTTCTGTGCTAGGTATGGCCCATGATTTCTCCGATGTTTCGTCGCAGTGTTTCTGGCTTGGTCGGGCTTGGGCTGGGATTAGCTCTCATTGGACTTGGGAGTCCACCGGCATCGGCCGCGATCGGGGACCTAGGTATTTCGGTCACGGTGCCCACTTCGGGTGCCAGTGTCGGTACTGGTGTCGCCATGGGTCCGGATGGGAATATTTGGACGACTAATGGCATGAGCAACAGCATCAGCCGCGTCTCGCTATCGGGAGGCTTGGCCACGACCTTCGTTACCCCGACCGCGGGCCAACCAATGGGCATCGCGGCGGGCCCGGATGGTGCCATGTGGTTTACCTACATGGCTGCACCGAAGATCGGTCGCATCGCGATGGATGGCACCTTTACCGAGTACTCCTACCCCGTGGCGAGTGGAGCGGTTGGGATCGCTGTTGGCCCCGACGGGAATCTGTGGTTCACGCTGAATAGCGTAGACAAGATCGGTCGCATTACCCCTGCTGGCGCAGTGACGCTTTTCGATGTGGGTGCGGCGCCGACCTTCATCACTGCTGGGCCGACCGGGAGTAACCGTATGTATTTCGGTGCTGGGCTGGCTGGGGCCGGAAAGATCGGCTTCATCACGATGGGCGGTGCTGCCACCCTGATCAACGCAGGCCCATCGGTGACCAACGTACTTGGGGTTGCGACGATTGATGACAATGTGTGGTTCATTGAAGTCAAGGCCGGCCCCGTTGCGCTGCTGGCTCGGTTAGTAGGGGACTCCACAGTCCAGGAGACCGTCCTGCCATCAAATGCCACAAACTTGGCAGCAGGAGCGAACGGAACCTTCTATGCAACCGACATTCTCGGAAGCAAGGTGCTGCAGTTCTCCTCGGCCGGCGCGTTGCAGGGCACGTACAACATGCCGACACCTCCGTACAGCGCTGTCCTTGGCCCTGACGGGAATCTGTGGGTGCGCTTCGATGCGGCCGTAACACAGATGTTGACTGGTGTGGTGCCGGTGTTGTCGGCGGCTCCGGCGGTGACGCCGGCT
>CAZKFI010000125.1:0-3873 GCA_964551975.1 uncultured Bifidobacteriaceae bacterium
ATTCGTCTGGAAGCCTTGCGTGCGTACTTGTTCGTTAACCCGCTGTGACCGTGAGCCTATCCGGTGCCCTCGTCGCGGGCTGCGGAACGGACTCGTTCTCTAACTGACACCGCGCCGGACCAATAGTTGCCCCGTGTATACCCCTAGGGGTATTCTGACAGCGAAGGGAAGGTCTTTGCCATGAGTTCGGTTGAAGTCATCTCACTGGATACAGCCAATCTCGGTGACCGAAGTTACGTCGTGGGTCGCGATGGTGCGGCGATCGTTATTGACCCACAGCGAGATATTGATCGAGTTCTTGAAGTGCTGAGCGAACGCGGTTGGGCAACTTCTCACGTGCTGGAAACGCACTTTCACAATGACTACGTCAGTGGGGGACTTCAGCTGGCGAGGGTGCTGGGCGCCGAGTACGTCGTTCCGGCTGGGATGGATATTGCCTTCGGTGCCCAGCGAGTCTGCGACCGAGATCAGTTCGACTCGGGCGCCGGTGGCCTGCGAGTACTCCACACGCCGGGACACACACCGAATCACGTGAGTTACGTGGTGACGGAGGCAGACTCCGACGTTGCTGTCTTCACCGGCGGTTCGATGCTCTTCGGCAGTGTGGGTCGTCCAGATCTCTTGGGCCCGGATCTCACCGAGCCGTTGGCTAGGGCGCAGTGGGAATCCATGCGGCGCATAGCTGCAGAAGTAACGCGCACCGCTCAGGTCTACCCAACCCATGGCTTTGGATCCTTCTGTAGTGCTACTGCGACCGTCGGAAACTCCTCTACTGTTGATGAACAGATCCGGAACAATCCCGTGTTTGCGTTGGATCAGGAGCACTTCGTCACTGAACTCATCGAAGGTCTGGATGCCTACCCGGCCTACTACGCCCATATGGGTCCTGCGAATCAAGCCGGCGCCGGTCCAATCGACCTGTCACTGCCCCACCGCGCATCCCATGAAGAGATCGCTCGACGAATCGCCGAGGGCGAGTGGGTAGTAGATCTGCGTCACCGCAAAATTTTTGCCGGTGAGCACGTCAAGGGATCATTGTCCTTCGATGTACACGGAAACGCAGTGACCTATCTCGGGTGGTTGATTGATTGGGGCACTCCAATTACCCTCTTGGGCACCGACATTGACGAGGTGCAGGCCATGCAGCGCGAACTCGTACGCATCGGCATCGATCGCCCGGCCGCTTACTCGGCCGGCTCACCGACAGATTGGGTGAGTACGCCAGAGTCATTGAGTGGTTATCCGCGCGTGACGCACGCGGACATGGTTGCGGCGCTCAATCTCGATCCGGATTTGTCGATGCTCGATTTGCGGCGCAACAGCGAGTTCAACAATGGCTATGTACGAGGCGCCAAGCACGTACCGCTCCATGAGCTTCGTGGACGCAGTGCCGAAGTTCAGACTTGGGCCAAGTCGCGAGGCAAGCCCGTCTGGATTTACTGCGGTAGCGGCTTTCGCGCATCAGTAGGTGCGTCACTACTCGAGGCTTTGGGGGTGGATGTGGTCCATGTGGACGACGACTTTCCAAACGCCGCCAAGGCAGGTCTACCCATCGTGCTTCCGGATCGCCGAGATCGCCTTGGTGCCGCCTACCTTGACTGATCGATCAGGAATCTGCCAAGGCCAGGTGAGTCACACTGATCATCCTTGAGGCGCTCATTGTTGGCCTCGCGATCGGTGCCATCCTCGGCCTCATTGGAGCCGGCGGAGCTGTCGTGGCCGTACCCGCCTTGCTGTACCTCTTCCATTTCAGTCCGCTTGCGGCCACTACTGCATCCCTTGCTGTGGTGGCCGCGTCTGCCGCAGCGGGTGTGGTTCCACGGATCAAAGTCGACCAGGTGCGCCTCAGGCAGGCGGTGATCTTCTGGGCGTTGGGCATTGCGGGAACATTCGTTGGCAGCCAGGCGGCACAGCTCCTGCCGGAACTGATTCTGGTGACCGGATTCGCCCTCGTGATGGTTGGAGCTGCCGTTGCGATGTGGCGTAAATCTTCAAAGGCGGAAGCGGAGGAGGTGCCGCATCGAGCCCCCTGGTTGCTTCCGCTGGTTGCTATCGGAGTTGGGCTCCTCACGGGTCTGTTCGGAGTTGGGGGAGGTTTCCTCATTGTGCCGGCACTCGTGTTGGTTTTTGGTTTGCCGTTCAAGGTCGCTACGGGCACCTCCCTGGCGGTTGTCGCAATGAACAGCGTCACCGCACTGGCTTTCAAGTCCGACACATGGTCATCGGTCGATTGGCGGGTGCCTCTGCTGATGATTGCCGGGGGACTCGTTGGGTCACTACTTGCTGCACAGCTCAATATCGGCCTATCGAGACGATTGCTTGAGCGCGCATTCGCGGGACTACTGGTACTTCTGGCGGCCTGGATGATGCTCCAGCCGATCCTGCTACCGCTCTGACGATGCGATATCCGGCAGGTGGTGTTCCTGAATGTGAACTCGTCGCCTTCCGAACACCCAGGTGCCAGCAAGGCCGATGAGTAGTGCCGCGATAACTCCGATGTCGGATGCGCCCCAAACAGAGTCGAGCGGAATGCCGAATAGGTCGAACAGGAATCCCTGCCAGGCGAGGATCGGGGTGCCGCTGTCTGGAGTGACCAGACCCCAGCCAATGAGTGTTCCTGCGATCATGCTGCCTAGGGCAGGCCACCCAGTGGATCCATAGCGCCCGTCCCTGTCGAAGAGGTCCGCACTCACATAGTCCTGCTTGCGGGAAGCAGTATCAGCAATGAAGGCGCCGGCCCAAGCGGCCAGCGGTACCCCCAGGAAGATCAGAAAGCTCTCGAATGGCCCGAAGAACGAACCGGCAAACAGCATGAGATACAGACTCCCGAGCGCCATGAGAACGCCGTCGATGCCGGCAGCGACAGCGCGCGGCACCTTCAAGCCCAGGGTCAGCAGGCTCAAGCCTGAGGAATACAAGTCCATCGCTCCGGAACCTGTGGTGCCCATCGCTAGCACGAGGAGAAAGGTCAGCAGGACCAGGTACGACGTCGGCAGCAGGGAGACCAGTGCCCCGATGGGGTTGTCGCTCAGTTCCCCGGTGAGCGCTGGGTTGGATGCAATCAGCATGAGCCCATAGACGACCAAAACGGTCGGCACCAGACTGCCGGCGAAGGTTGTCCAGCCGATAATGGCTCGGCTTGATGAAGTGCGCGGCAGATAGCGCGAGTAGTCGGCTCCGCTGTTTGTCCAGCCGAGGCCGAACGCAGCGGCAGCAACGATCGCAACGCCAATGGAGCCTGAGATGGTGAAGGTGTTTCCACTGAGTGCAGACCAGGTGATGTTGTCAATGGTGAGTGCGATGTAGGCGGCAGTCATCAGAGTGCAAGCCACGGTCACCACGGTTTGGAAGCGGCTAACGAGGCGGAAACCAAAGACGCCCGCGGTCACAACGACCGCGATCACGAGAATGAACACGATTCCTTGGACTACCGCGCCACTACCCCACCCCAGTCGATCGAACACGGTCGTCGCGGCCAGGGTCGTGGTGAAAACAACCACAATCTCCCAGCCGACCAGAGTCAGGTAGGAAATCAGGGTTGGGAATGCGTTCCCACGTACACCGAAGGCTGCGCGCGAGATGACCATCGTTGGCGCTGAGGCACGCTTGCCAGCTACGCCAATTCGCCCAACGAGAAAGAAGGAGAACGCTATCCCCACGGCTGCCGCCAGCGCGGTAGGGATGAAATCCATTCCGAACGCAACCAGCAATCCGGCGATCGAAACATTGAAGAGCGAGAGACTCGAGGTCGCCCAGGGCCAGAACAACGATCTTGGTGTTCCGTGCCGCTCAGCCTCGGGGATCACGTTGATCCCGTTGACCTCGATCTGCAGCGCCCTCGGTGCCGTCGCCGTTGGGTGTTGCGCCTTCATA
>CAZKFI010000126.1:0-3767 GCA_964551975.1 uncultured Bifidobacteriaceae bacterium
GCCCGTTGTACAGCCGAGACTCCACGACCCCCCGCACTTGGTCCGAGAGGTCGTCCCGCACATCGCTGCCGTAGCAGCGTGCGGGCTGACCAAGCCTGACGCTGTCACAGAATTCGTCATTGAAGGCACGGATCTGCTTCATGGACATCTTCTTGACCTGCGCGGGGGTGAAACTGGCCAATTGCTCGCGGTTGAGTTTCCCGATGGCGCTCGGCGGCATCTTGGCAATCTGCTCGGGCGTCATCGCGGCGATCGCTTCGGCTGGGAGCTTTTCAGGGTCAGCGAATAGCGCCGCCGCGGCCTCTGGCGACATCTTCTTGATGCCGTCCGCCAGCTCTTTGGCCGACAGGGACTTCAGCAAACCGGACTTCACCCAGGCCTCGGCCGTGTCTGCGGTCAGCCCGGCCAACGTTTCTGGGGTGAAGCGCACCGCGCGCAGTGACTTCGTCGAAATGGCTTTCAATTGCTGCGGTGACAACGCGGCAAGACTTGATGCCGGCAAGGCTCCGGACATCTCGGGCGTGAGTTTCGCTAACACCGAGGCGGGTAGGACGGCCAACTGCGTCGCCGTCATCCCTTGCAGTGCCCGTCCGCCCAAGTTCGTGAATGTCGTCGGTGAGATGCTCGCCAACGTCGCTGCCGGGATCGCGGCGAACTGCTCAGCACTGAGGGCCCTCAACACGCTTGCCGGAAGGGCCGCTAACTGCTCGGGGGTGAGTGCCCCCAAGACCTCAGACGGCAGATTCATGGCTTGGTCAGCACTCAATTGGCCAATTTGCGCTGGGGTGAACCTGCCGAACTCCTCCGCCGACAGCATGGCAAACCGCCACCCGTCGGCCTGAGCGAGTTCAGTTAGAGACAACTCAGCCAGTGGGGTGAATGCCGGGAGTGCAGGAGGTGCCTCGGGAACCACCGGCTGGGGCAGCCAAGCCGGATTGCTCGGGCTGTTGGCGCTTTCCCAGTCGTATTGGGTGCCACCACCGCCACCGCTGCTACTACCGCCACCGCCACCGCCTCCTCCACCGCCGCCACCGGTGAAGGAGAACGCCGTGGTGTAGTAGACACTGCCGCCCATTTTGGCCAGAGGCGGTGTACTCGAATCGCAGCCACCGCCCGCCGCAGCGCAGACGAACTGCACGTACGTGGTCCCACCTGACCAGGACACCGCCGGTGTCGTAACGGTCAAGTAGTCGCAGAAGGAACCGGAGGCACCTGCCGTGACGGTTGCCGTTGCCGTGACATCAACGCCACTCTGCGAGAACATGACGGCAACGATCCCTGGGTTGGTGAGACCTTGGAATCCATTGAACACAACGGTCGTGCCACCGGTGTTCGGCCCTGAGTTAGGGCTCACGTTCTGGGCGACGCCTGGGCACGACCCGAATCCGGTGATTGCGCTGGTGGCCGAGGCAGGTGGCGCCTGAATGCCCGCGACGCCGATAGCGGCTAGTGCCGTGGCAACTGCGGTGAGGACTACCTGCATGCGACGCAAAGGTCTGGCCACGGGTCTCCATTCCAGGAACTTAAATATGTCTGAAATATCGACAATAGGCCTATTAAGGCGATTTAGGCGAATTGCCCGATCTGTGCGTTTTTACCTGCTCCCGGGCTTTGGCGATGACGGCGCAGTTACATGCGCTCCGGTGCGCTGACCCCGAGTAGGTCCAGGCCGTTGGCGAGGACTTGACGAGTCGCCGCGCATAGCCACAGGCGGGCGATCTGCTCGGGCGTGGTGGGTTCGTCGCCGCGGGGCAGCACCCGGCAGGCGTCATAGAAGCGGTGATAGGCGGTGGCCAAGCCTTCCAGATACCGAGCGATGCGATGGGGTTCGCGCAGTTCGGCGGCGGTGGCGATGACGCGCGGGTACTCGGCGAGCACGCCGAGTAGGTCGTTCTCGCGCTCGTGCGAGAGCAGGGCCGGGTCCAGGCCTGCCGCCCGCCAGTCGATACCCAGATCAGCGGCATTGCGCAGCACCGAGGCGATGCGCGCGTGGGCGTACTGCACGTAGAACACCGGGTTGTCGTTGGTGCGTTTGGTGATCTCTTCTAGGTCCAGGGTCAGTGGGGAATCGACCGGGTAGCGGATCAGGGAGTAGCGGGCGGCGTCCACGCCGACCTCTTCGACCAGCTCCTCCAGAGTCACGATGGTGCCGGCACGCTTGGAAAGCTTCACCTCTTCACCACCGCGGGTGATCTTCACCAACTGCCCGATGAGCACCTCGACCTCGTCTGGGTTGTCGCCGTTGCATGCGGCCAGAGCTTTGAGCCGGTTGACGTAACCGTGGTGGTCGGCACCCAGCAGGTAGATACAGATGGTGAATCCGCGTTCGCGCTTGTTGACGTAGTAGGCGGTATCGGAGGCGAAGTAGGTGTATTCGCCGTCCCCCTTCAGGAGCACGCGGTCCTTGTCGTCCCCGAAATCCGTGGTGCGCAGCCAGGTAGCACCACTGTCTATATAGACGTGACCCTGAGAGCGCAGGCGGTCCAGGCCGTGCTCGACGGCATTGGAGTCGTGCAGGGCTCGCTCAGAGGTCCACACGTCGAAGTGGGTGCGAAAGATGCTCAGCACCTGCTGCTGCTGGGCGAGCTGCTGCTGGTAGGCGGCCTCACGGAATGCGGGTAGCTGCTCGGTTTGGGGCAGTTGCAGCAGGGTTGGTTGCTCGCCGACAACGCGGGCAGCCAGGTCCATGATGTAACCGCCGTGGTAACCGTCCTCGGGAACGGGGTTGCCGGTGGCGGCGGCAAGCACGGAGGCCCCGAACCGATCCATCTGCACGCCGCGGTCGTTGATATAGAACTCGGTGGCAACCTCTGCGCCAGCGGCCTGCAGCACGCGGGCTAGAGCATCGCCAACAGCCGCCCAACGGGTGTGACCCAGGTGCAGCGGACCGGTGGGGTTGGCCGAGATGAACTCCACGTTGATTCGCTTACCCGTCAACATGGTCAGTCGGCCGTAGGAATCACCCTGGTCCACGATCGTGGCGGCAAGCGCGCCCTGGGCCGCCGAATCCAGGCGGATGTTGATGAACCCAGGGCCGGCGATCTCCGCGGAGGCGATACCTGCGGCCGCCGCAATGCGCGGGGCGAGCAATTCCGCGATGGCGGACGGGGACATGCCGGCGGCTTTGGCCAGGGTCAGAGCCAGGTTGGTCGCATAGTCACCATGCTCGCGGGACTTCGGTCGCTCCACCGCGACCACATCCGGCACTGGTACCGACAGGAGGCCATCGTTGACCAGGTCGGTCAGGGCCTGGCGTACACAGCTGCCGACATCTTCCGGGGTCACGTCGGGAGCGTAGCCAGCGTCCGCCCAGTATGCTGAAAGCAGGCAAGGCCCTATCAGCACCACCGTTCTGAGGTTCCCGCCAGCAGTGGCGGGCATCGCTTGTCTGAGCACGTGCACAGATTCCGGGACGACGGTTTGTACGGCTAGGCCGCTCGGCGGGCAGCCGCTCGTCGGGATGCGGGATAAGGAGCAAGTGCACATGGCACAAGGAACGGTGAAGTGGTTCAACGCTGAGAAGGGCTATGGGTTCATCGCCCAGGCCGATGGCGGACCTGATGTGTTCGTCCACTACTCGGCAATCCAGTCGGACGGCTACCGCAGCCTGGAAGAAAACCAGCTTGTGGAGTTTGACATCGTCCAAGGACCTAAGGGTCCACAGGCGGACAAGGTGCGCCCGGCCTGACGGCACGGAACCATCCACGTTCACCAGGGGTCCCGCCACCGGCGGGACCCCTCGTGTTTTTGCCCCAGCCAACATCAGG
>CAZKFI010000127.1:0-3725 GCA_964551975.1 uncultured Bifidobacteriaceae bacterium
CAAAAACGCAGTTATCGGTACGTCAATTTTCAGTTCAACTACAACTTGCGGAACTGCGCCCGGTCCGCATCGATCTTGGCCGATTGCTGGCACTCGTGGACGGCTGGTTCCTTCCCGAGGTGAGCTACCTGGACTCGGTGCTCGACAGGGTCGAACTCGCTGCGCGCTGCCTGCCCACCGGCATGATCGGTAATGACGCCCTGCCACAAACGCACCCGGCTAACTACCGGTTTCCGCCGGGGAACAGCGGACGCGTCAGCCGCTATTTCCGCATGCTGGCCAGTGTCGAAACCCTGGTCTGCATCAGTGAGGAGTCGCGACAGGACATGTGGCAGCGCCTGCGGCGCAGTCGCACCCTGGATACGACGGTCTCTCTGCCCGGTGGTGACCACCTACCGGTTCGAGCAGGGGCCGCAAGTGACCCGCCAACCTTTTTGCGTCTAGGCACGCTGGAGGGGCGCAAACGTCCACGGGAGATCCTGGCCGGTTTTCGTGCCGCGGTTGCGGCAGGATCCTCTGCGCGGTTGATCTTTCTCGGCAAGGAGTCCAAGTCGGACTTCGCCATCAATGCTGATGTCGAGCAGGCGATGGCTTCAGGTCTGCCGGTGCGTTGGGTTCGCCATGCTTCCGATGCCGGTATCGCCGACCTGATGAATGAGGCCAGTGTGTTCCTCAGCTTCGGGGTCGAGGGCTACGGCATCCCCGTGCTGGAATCCATCCGGCAAGGCACCCCGGTGCTCTACTCCGGCATTCAGCCGGCGGCCGAGGTGATGCGCGGTCGCGGAGCGCGGCCGGTGGCCGCCGAGAGCATCGACGAGATCTCCCAAATGTTCCAGGACTTCGCCCGGCCACAGGCCCTAGCCGATCTGCGCGCCGAAGTTGACCCCTTAGCGGTACCAACCTGGCAGGCCTTCGCTGACGATGTAGCCACCTCAATGCTGCGCACGATTCGGCGCAACTGACGGTTGCGGACGCTGGGTACGCTCGTCCCGTGAATCCGGCGATCCCACCGTCGAAGGTGATGATCGCCATTCCGGCGTGGAATGAAGCCGGGTCGGTCGGTGGTGTCATCAAGCACGTGAAATCCCAGGTGCCCCGGGCCCGGGTCGTGGTGATCAACGACGGTTCCACCGATCCAACCGAGCAGGTGGCACGCGCAGCGGGCGCAACCACGCTGTCCCTGCCGTTCAACGTGGGCGTCGGTGGTGCCATGCGTGCAGCGTTCCTCTACGCCAAGCGCGAGGGATTCCAGGCGGTGGTCCAGGTCGACGCGGACGCCCAACACAATCCCGATGAAATTCCTGCACTGGTGGAGGGCCTGCGCCAGGCCGACATCGTGGTTGGCACCCGTTTCCATCCCGGTTCGACGTACAAAGTGCGCGGTCCGCGCCGGTGGGCCATGGATCTGCTCTCCTGGAGCCTGTCGAAGATGGCCCATACACGCATCACTGACACCACATCAGGTTTTCGATCAGCGGGACCTCGAGCCATCGATCTATTCGCACTCACCTACCCGGCTGAGTATTTGGGCGACACTGTCGGCTCATTGAGTATCGCCATCCGTCAGGGCCTGGTGATCACCGAACGACCCGTCACCATGTTCTACCGACGTATCGGCAGACCGAGCAAGAGCGCGCTTTGGTCGACGCTCTACCTTGGACGGGCATCGCTCGCCCTCACGGTCCAGTTGTTGAAGCGCACTCGACGCGTAGGCGAGGACCTGTCATGAATCCGAGTGTGCTCGCTGCCATCACCTCAATCATCACGCTGATCTTTATCTTCGACCTGCTGCGCCGCGGTGTGCTGCGTGAGAAGTACGCGGTGCTCTGGCTGTTCGTGGGCTTTCTCGCGCTGGCAGCCTCGATCTACCCGAAGATCCTCGAATTGCTCAGTCGGGTGCTTGGCGTCGCAACACCGGTGAACCTGCTGTTCTTCGCCACCATCGTCCTGTTGATCCTGGTGGCCGTGCAGTTGAGTTACGAACTCAGCCGCCACGAGGCGCGCATCCGACGCCTAGCCGAGGAACTCGCGTTGCAGGATCAAGCCATCCGTGAACTTCGGGAACGGCTGGACACAAGGCGCAAGCGCCCTGAGGCCTGAGCTCTGACAAATGGGTGCCGGCCTGCAGACCCCCATCCTCATCCTGGCCTTCAATCGGCCGGATCGAGTCCGAGCCCTGATCGACCGACTCCGGGAGGTCGCACCAAGACAGGTCTATGTCGCAGTTGATGGCCCGAGACCGCAGCGCCCAACCGATCTGGAGCTGGTCGACCAGACCCGTCGAAGTGTTGAGGCCATTGACTGGCCCTGCGAGGTGCACACGCTGTTCCAGGACACCAACCTCGGTTGTGGTCAGGGTGTATCAACAGCTATCACCTGGTTCTTCGAGCAGGTGAGCGAAGGCATCATCCTTGAAGACGACGTACTGCCGCGCATTGAATTCTTCGCATACTGCGAGGAGTTGCTCGATCGCTATCGGGACGACCCCCAAGTCTTCGCTATCTCGGGATCGAACTTCGTGCCACCCGAGCAGATCAGCGGCAACGGCTCCTATCGCTTCACCCACATCACCCATGTCTGGGGGTGGGCAACCTGGCGTCGTTCCTGGAACGCCTATCGCTTCGACATCAGGGACTGGCGCAAGCGCCTGCCAGCACAACAGCGGTGGCAGACAACCGGGCGCAACCTTCGCGATTTTGCGTACTGGTCAGCGCTCTTCGCCTGGGTGAGCCGCGGTCACATCGATACCTGGGACTACCAACTCAACCTGGCGCAGATGTCAACAGGCAGCCTGTGCGCGACGGCGAACGTGAATCTCATCGACAATCTCGGCTTTACCGAAGAGGCCACCCATACCGCAAGGCCCTCCGTGACGGTTCGACCGTCAGGCCAACTGGACTTTCCACTGTGCCATCCACCCGTGTCGCAGGACCTAGCTGCGGATCGCTGGTACTCGCGCCGCGTGTTCTGGGAGAGCGTGCGGGGAGCCATCCGACGCCTGACCGGCAGGTAGGTTGGGCGCATGAGCCTGGTCGGTGGACGGATCCTGGTAACTGGTGGCGCCGGATTCATTGGCTCCAATCTCTGCGATCGTCTGTTGGCTCAAGGCCACGAGGTGCTCTGCGTCGACAACTTTTACTCATCCACCCGTCAGAACGTCGCGCATCTGCGTGATCATCCGCGTTTCGAGCTGATCCGCCACGATGTCACGTTCCCGCTCTACGTCGAGGTCGACGAGATCTACCATCTGGCCTGCCCCGCCTCGCCAGTTCACTACCAGCGTGATCCGGTACAGACCACCAAGACAGCGGTGCACGGTTCAATCAACATGCTCGGTCTGGCCAAGCGCACCGGAGCCAAGATCCTGTTGGCTTCAACGAGTGAAATCTACGGCGACCCCATGGTCCACCCACAGCCGGAAACCTACTGGGGCAACGTCAACACGATCGGACCGCGTTCCTGCTATGACGAAGGCAAGCGTTGTGCAGAGACCCTGTTCTTCGACTATCGCCGGCAGCACGGCTTACGAACGAAGGTCGTACGCATCTTTAATACCTATGGACCGCGTATGCATCCTGAGGATGGCCGCGTGGTCTCAAACTTCATCGTGAGTGCGCTGCGTGGTCAACCGCTCACGATCTACGGCGACGGAAGTCAGACGCGTTCGTTCTGCTACGTGGATGACCTTGTTGATGGCCTGATGGCGATGATGGCAACCGACGACT
>CAZKFI010000128.1:0-3568 GCA_964551975.1 uncultured Bifidobacteriaceae bacterium
CCAGCACGCTGTCGCCAACCTCTTTCAACCAGCGGGTGACTGTGCCCTCGGTTACCGATTCGCCCAGGGCGGGTAACAGGATCGCAGTCTCAGCGGTGGTGCCTGGTGTCGCTGCTGCTGGTATCGCTACTGCTGGTGTCGCTGGCGCTAGTACAGGTGCAGCGGCAGGAGTGGGTGTTGGTGGCGCCGGTTCTGCCGGTGCAGCCGCGGGCGTTGGTGCGCTGGTGGCTGAAGTGGCCTCTTCGCTTGTGCCGATGATCGCGAGTTCACCGCCGACGGCGATCGTTTGATCTTCCTGTGCCCGAATCTCCAGGAGCACCCCGCTTGCAGGTGCTGGGATTTCGGTGTCGACCTTGTCGGTGGAGACTTCGACGAGGGGCTCGTCGGCCTGGACCGTCTCGCCGACCTTCTTCAGCCAGCGGGTCACCGTGCCTTCGGTCACTGACTCGCCTAGTTGTGGCATGGTCACGGAAACCGGCATGTCCGATGACTCCTTTGTTCGCGGGCTGCTGTTGGCAGCGTTCAGGCGTGTGCGTGCAGGGGCTTGCCAGCCAGGGCGAGATGCGCCTCGCCCATGGCTTCATTCTGCGTCGGGTGGGCGTGGATGAGCGTGGCGACATCCTGCGGAGTGGCCTCCCAATTGACGATCAATTGCGCCTCACCTATCTGCTCGCCAACGCGTGAACCAACCATGTGGATACCCACGACCGGTCCATCATTGCGCTGAACCAACTTGATGAACCCCGCAGTACCCAGGATTTGGCTCTTGCCGTTGCCACCCAAGTTGTATTCGTAGGCCGTAACCGGCTCACCAAATTGCTCGCGGGCCTGAGCTTCGGTGAGTCCCACGCTGGCGACCTCCGGCTCGCAGTAGGTGACTCTCGGGATGTTGATGTCGGGTACGGGTGCAGGCGCAAGTCCGGCGATCTCCTCAGCGACGAAGATGCCCTGCTGGAATCCGCGGTGCGCAAGTTGCAGCCCCGGAGTGATGTCACCGACCGCATACACATTGGGCAGGTTGGTTCGTAGGTGCTCGTCGACGAGTACCCAACCGCGGTCCATGGCAATACCTTGTTCCTCGTATCCCATACCTGAGGTGTGCGGGCCTCGACCGACGGCGACGAGCAGCAGATCTGCCTGCAGTGTCGTGCCGTCCTCCAACCCAATCTGGACTCCGTCTGCGTTCTGCGTCGCCGAGGCGAAGCGTGTGCCAAGTGAGAGGGTGATACCGCGCTTGCGGAATGCACGCTCCAGCGCCTTGCTACAGGCCTCGTCTTCATTGGGAACCAGATGGGGCAGTGCTTCAACGATCGTGACCTCGGCTCCGAAGGATCGCCAGATGGACGCAAACTCCACACCGATGACACCGCCGCCGAGCACGATCACCGAATGTGGCACGTAGTCCAACTGCAAGGCCTGATCGGAGGTCATGACTCGACCGCCGATCTCTAGCCCTGGCAGAGTGCGGGCATAGGAGCCGGTTGCCAGGATGAGGTTGCCGCCGGTGTACGTCGTATCGCCGACCTGCACGCTGGTGGGGCCTACTAGGCGTCCAAAGCCCTCCACAAACGTCACATCTCGGCTCTTCACGAGTCCCTGTAGGCCTTTGTATAGGCGACCAACGACCTGATCTCGGTAAGCGTTGACCTTGGGCATGTCAATGCCGTCAAGGGTCGCGCGCACCCCGAAGTTCTCGCTCTCACGTGCGGAGTCGGCTACCTCGGCGGCATGTAGCAGCGCCTTGGTTGGAATGCAGCCTCGGTGCAGACAGGTGCCACCCAGCTTGTCTCCATCGATGAGGATGACGGACTTGCCCAACTGGCTAGCGCGTAGTGCACAGGCATATCCGCCGCTACCTCCGCCGAGGATCACCAGATCTGCGGATTCAGCAGGCATTGGGGCTCCTATCGAGGATCAGTGCGGACGCCAACGCGTCCCTCGCCGCCCCCTATCCTGCCGCAAGTGCCCGAGCCACCTCCATGAAGGTGCGCACCGATGCACCGGTTCCGCCCTTGGGCGTGTAGCCGTAGGCGCCCTTGTCATTGAATGCCGGGCCGGCGATGTCCAGGTGGACCCAAGGCTGTTCACTAGGGATAAAGGCGTTCAGGAAGACCCCTGCGGACAGCATCCCACCGAGTCGATCGCCGATATTTGCCAGATCTGCTGTCGCTGAGTCCAGCGAGGCCCTGAGATCCTCGGGCAGGGGCATCGGCCAGACCGCCTCACCGCCACGTTCGGCCAATTCGCAGACGAATTCCCGGGCTTTGGGGTCATTGGACATGACAGCCGAGATTCGAGAACCCAGGGCGATGCGCTGAGCGCCGGTGAGTGTGGCCGCATCGATGATGAGGGTGGGCCGCTGACGCACCGCCATGCCCAAGGCATCAGCAAGGATCAGGCGACCTTCAGCATCGGTGTTGAGGACCTCGACCGTCGTGCCATCGAAGACTGTGATGACGTCACCGGGGCGCTGTGCTGTGCCACTGGGCATATTTTCCGCTGTGGGTACCCACCCGGTGACTCGAACCTTCCATCCCAGGGTCGCAATCGCTCGCATCGCGGCAATGACTGCAGCAGCGCCGGCCATGTCGGCCTTCATCTCGTCCATATTGGCCGCTGGTTTGATCGAGATACCCCCGGTGTCAAAGGTGATTCCCTTGCCCACGATCGCCAGGTGAGCCTTCGCGCCCGCGGGTCGGTAATCCATCCGCACCAAGCGGGGTGGGTTGGCTGAACCTTGTCCAACGGCCAGAATGCCGCCGCATCCGTCGCGGCGCAGTGCCGGCACGTCCCACGTTTTCACTGCTACCGGTAGTGACGCGACCGCAGCCTTTGCTCGCTGTGCCAATCGTGCAGGAGGCAGGGCCGATGGTGGGGTGTTCACCAGGTCGCGTGCCAAATGGACTGCATCGACGATCACGTTGGCCTCGCGCACGATGGCTCGTTGCGAGGAGGTGGCATCGTCGGCCAGCAGGATCGTGATGGATCGAACCGGTGGCTGCTGCTTCGACTTCGACTTTCCGCGAAACTCCGTGAAGGCATACGCGGCTAGGCCACAGGCCACAGCTACATCACGAAGCCGCTCCTCATCGGCGATGTCACAGGCAATGGCCACGGAGCGCAAGCCCGTCAGGCTGCGGATGGCGTCGCCAAACGCGCGACGCACAGCCTCACGATCGCTCTGCTTCGTGGAATCTCCAAGACCAACTCCCACAATGAGGTCTGCACGTAGTCCGGAGCCACTGGGAACCTTCGTCACCTGACCGAATGAGCCTGTGCTCCCCACCGAAGTCAGAGACGTGATGATCCGTCGAGCGACAGCTGGCGGTAGCCCGGGCGCAAGGAGCTCCAGCGAACCGCGACGTGCTGGTGCGACGGCGATGACCAGGGCATCGCAGGCGATGTCGGCTGGACGGGTCGAGGAAAGGGCGATGGTCATAGCCGATAAGCCTAGGGCGACTGCCGACAAGCCTAGGGCGACTAGCGTGTTGCCGTGGCTGAGCTCAAGAGAACCCCATTGCATGATCGGCATGTTGCTGCCGGAGCCAAAATGGCTGATTTCGGTGGC
>CAZKFI010000129.1:0-3518 GCA_964551975.1 uncultured Bifidobacteriaceae bacterium
CCTGGGATCGTCGCGGTGTATGCGATGTTGTCATTCGGACCGTAGGTCTGCTTATCGGTGGTGAAGGTCACGGTACGCGTATCAAAAGGGGATGCCAGGGTGGTGGCAATCTCCACGCCACTCGCCGCCGGATCACCCTGAAACTCCTTGAGGCCCACATAGTTGGCGCTGGAGCCATCGGCACGAACAGCTGCTACGAGCGCCAACGGCGACAGGTACATGCCGAATCCAATGTTGGCCATGTTGCGAGGCTGATACGGCACGTTGACCGGATCGGCCTCCCACACTCCATTGACCTTGCGGAAGTTCACGTTCACGTTGACGAATGCCCGCTTACCTTCCGCTTGGGTCGGCGATGCCATGAGAAAGCAGGAGAGTTCAGTCGCATCGCCAATGAGTGGGCGCCTGCAGAGCCGCCAGCGGAACTGCACCACGGCGGCAGGCTTGGTCGCGCTGCCATCGGGAAGATTCGGGATGGTGAACTTGGGCAACGTCACTGGGAGGAGGAGACGCTGCGGACCGCGCATGGTGAGTTTGCTGCCGCCCAATGTCAGGTATTGCCCGGGTGCCGCCACTGGATCGGCTTCCCCCGCGGCCTGCGCAACCGGACTCACCACGACAGCACCGACAAGACTCGCCGCACTCACGCAGGTGGTGATCCCAATAGCCAACGCCTGCCTTGTGAACTTCTGGATACCCATGGCAGCCTCCGCCTCGAGGTCGATCCGCACGCGGATCCGTGACGCGCAGATACTGCCACATGCGAACTGCCGTGATTCCTAGGCAACCATGAGTACACCGACCGCGGTGTGTGGGTCACGCAGGTCAAGGAACAGGGTTACGGAAGCCGGGAACCCAGGCTCGACTTCAGTTGGGTCGGCAGTCCAGACCTGGACATCCACGAGATCGGCATCGCTCCCCGCACCAGGCACCAGGCACCAGGCACCAGGCACCAGGCACCGCCATACACACGACCCTAGGAATGCCTCCCGAAATCGGCCCCTCGGTCTACTCTGGGGTCACCCGGACGAGGAGGACCCATGTCAACGGCAGATACCCCCGCACAGAGTGACTCACTGCAAGTCTTCACCATCGGTGGCGCAATCGCATACGGCTGGCGGGCCACGTGGAAGTACTTCTGGCGCTTCTTGCTGGTCGCGGTCATCTATGTCGCGATCAACGCAGCGGTGAGCACGGTCACCGGGTTGGTCAGTCCATCCGACCTCGATGGGCAGGGCATGGATGCACTCGACATGTTCACCGCCGCCAGCTATTCGGTGCTCTCCATCGCGGCAAGCATCGTCGGCTTCCTGGTGAGCGCTTTCCTCCTACTCGGCTTAATACGGGTCGCCCTGGGTGTCGTCAAGGGAAATCGTGTGGAGGTTGGCGAAATCTTCTCGTTCAACGGGTTCGGGCGGTATCTGCTCAACTCGATCCTGATCGGCATCGTGATGGCCGTCATTCTGGCGATCGTTCTAGTGCCTACCCTCCTGCTCACCATCGCCACTGAGAATGTGCTGTGGATTGCACTGGGTGGTGTTCTCAGCGTGGTGTTCGTTGTCCTCATCAGCTTGGCCTTCACGTTCTTTGGGTATCTGATCCTCGACAAGGACAGCCGGGGCGTTAGCAGCCTGGGTGCATCGTGGGCCTTGGTTCGCCCTCATTTCTGGTCGATCCTGGGACTCAACCTGCTGGTGGCCCTAATCGCGGTGGCCTTGATCATCGGTGCGGTTGTGGCCGGAGTCCTAATGCTCGTCATCGGGCTGCTCGTCACCCTTCCCGTCGCAGGAGTCTTGGCCTTCGGCATCTCCACGCTGTCCATCGCTTTCGCCTACCGCACGATCAGCGGTGAGCCGGTGGCTAACTAGGGCAGGCGGGGTCCCCACATCAGCACACGTATATATATATATAGAAGCGCCGTGTATCTAGATGTGCCGTAACCATGGGTGCCGTGACCAATGAGTAAGTTGCGCAGGCTTCTGGTCTGGGGCCTCGTGATCGTGCTGAGCCTTGCTTCCCTTGCAGTCGGCGCCTACCTGGTGGGGACTTGGCGCACTGATCGCGCGCAGCAAGCTCTCGAACCGTTTTACACACCACCTGATCCGCTACCCCCCACACCGGGCAGCGTCATTCGAGTGGAACCACTGAATGTCGAGGTCGAAGGCGGCCGGGCGCTGCGCATGCTCTACGTCACCCAACGCCCAGATGGCATGCCCGCCGTTTCGGGCGCCATGGTGTTCGTCCCCACATTGCCTCCACCAAGGGATGGACGGCCCGTGGTTGCCTGGGCCCACGGCACCGTCGGCATGGGCGACGCCTGTGCACCATCGCGATCGAATAACCCACTCTCGGATACGAAGAATTGGCTGGAGCCGATGATGGCTCGGGGCTGGGTAGTGGTGGCGACGGACTACGCCGGGCTGGGTACCCCGGGCAACGAGTTGTATCTGGTGGGACAGGCTGAGGCACGTGACGTCGTGAACTCCGTGCGCGCGGCGCGCAATCTCAGCGAAGCCGATGCCGGTGCGACCTACGCTGTCTGGGGACATTCGCAGGGGGGACACTCGGCGTTGTGGACGGGACATCTGGGTCCCGAACTCGCCCCTGAGCTCAACCTGGTTGGCGTGGCAGCTGCGGCTCCAGCGGCTGAGCTCGTCGACATCATGGCAGCGCAGTGGTCCGGACTTGTGGGCTGGGCCATTGGTCCTGAGGTCATGGTCTCCTGGCCGGTAATGGACGCGAGCCTTGATCCTGCAAGCATCCTGAGCACAGCCGGTGCTGCTCAGACCGATCGGCTCGCGCAGGAATGCACATCAAGCAAAGTCCTTGCCCTGGATCTGGTTGCTCGCAGCTACGCGGGACAGCAGTTCTTCTCCGAGGACCCAGTGACCGCTGGCCCTTGGCGGGCTTTTGCCGAGTCGGAAACCCCTCCGCCGCTGCCAGCCTCGATGCCGGTCTTCCTCGCTCAGGGCACTGCCGACGAGGTGGTCCTGCCGTGGCCCAACGCCGAACTCATGCAGTCGTGGTGCAGGGCAGGGTCTGCTATCTCCATGCTGTGGCTCGGCGGGGTCAACCACAATGCAGCGGCGGTTACCGCAGGTCCCGCTGCGGTGTGGTGGTTAGCGGATCGATTCGCGGATCGCCCAGCACCCCGCACATGTGATCAACCACCACCGTTCGCCCTACCCACTGGCGGATAGCCACCGTTCCTTGCCGTTACTTGCAGTTTCCTGTCGAGGCGTTTTGGTCGGGTGTTCGGGGGACGTCGGACAGTACGTTCACACCAAGGGGGCGAGAACAGGACGACCAACTGTCGAGTGAACGGGGAACCCTATGGTCGTGGTTCACGTGGAATGGCTCGGCGAACAGACGGTTCGCGTCCAGAGCCAAGGAACGAGCGTTCAGGTGACTTTCGATGCCGGACTCTCCATCCACCAAGTCGCGGGTGCTTGTCGCGAGCTGGGTGACATCGGCTGGGAAGCCTTGGGCCAATGGTGCACCTTGATGAAAGGGCACAC
>CAZKFI010000130.1:0-3496 GCA_964551975.1 uncultured Bifidobacteriaceae bacterium
ACACCGGACGTGTCCGCATTTCATCAAGGTCCCACGCAGGTCATGGTTGATGCAGCACCAAAAGCTGCCGAGCAAATCCTGTCGAGGCTTCGCACCGCACAACGGCCGGTACTGCTCATCGGCGGCGGCGTCACACGGACTACCGCCTGGTCTCTGGCTGATGATCTCGCACAACTCGGCGTGCCCTTGATGACCACCTGGAACGGCATGGATCGAGTTCCTGATGATCATCCCTGCTTCGCCGGTCGTCCCAACACCTGGGGGCAGCGCTCCGCCAACATCCTCCTTGCCCAAGCCGACTGCATCATCGCCCTCGGTACCCGACTGGGAATGCAGCAAACCGGGTTCAACTGGGCCGAATGGGGCCCAGGCTTTGTGGCGCAGGTCGACGTGGATGTGGCCGAACTCGCTAAGGGGCACCCACGGGTGGACCTGCCACTAGCGGCCGATGCCAATGCTGTCCTGCAACTCATCGCGCACGCAGGAAACGATGCACAGATTCAGACGAATGCGAACACCTGGCAGTCCTGGCGTGCGCACTGCAGGTACGTCCGCGAACAGGTGCCGCTGCTTGATCCAGAGAACTCGCAGGATCCCCAGTTCTGCTCGCCCTACCTGCTTGTCGATCAACTCTCAGATGTCCTGCAGCCGGAAGATGTGCTCATCCCGGCGAGCAGCGGCAGTGGGCAGTTCGTGCCGATGGAAGTGTTCCGGGTCAAGGCCGGCCAACGCATCGTCACCAACAAGGGCTTGGCCTCGATGGGCTACGGCCTGGCGGCCGCAATTGGAGCGGCCCTAGCCAGTGGCCAGCGCACGATCCTGATTGAGGGTGACGGATCCTTCTCGCAGAACATTCAGGAACTCGGCACCGTGGCGGTTCAGCGTCTGAATCTGAAGATCTTCCTGCTGGATAACGACGGCTACGCGTCGATTCGCACCACGCAGCGCAATTACTTCGGTGGCGTCTACCTGGGCTGCGATGCCGCCACCGGACTGGGCTTTCCGAACTGGGAACTGCTCGCCAAGACCTACGACATTCCCTGCGTCAAGGTCGGACCCGACGGCCTGAATGATCCAGAGGTGCGCGCGGCCCTGGATGCTCCCGGCCCAGCGATGTTCCTGGTTCGGGTGGACCCGGAGCAGACCTACTACCCGAAGGTCACCAGCCGCATTGCCGATGACGGCTCGATGGTCTCCAACCCGATCCATCGCATGTTTCCCGACCTGCCTGAGGAACTCTGGGCCAAGGTGTATCCATGACGCACCGCACGGCGCTGGTCACCGGTGCTGCACGCGGCATCGGTGCTGCAATCGCGAGCGCACTGCAGCAGCAGGGCTGGCAGGTGCTCACCCCAACGCGCGATGTGCTCGACCTCGCCGAACCGCCGAGCGTGGCGGACTACCTCACTGACAGCGCTGATCAACCAATCGACGGGCTCGTCATCAATGCCGGCAGCAACAACCCCGCGCCCCTCGGCACCCTCAGCGCCACCGATTGGCTGCGTATCCAGCAGGTCAACCTGACCAGTGCGTTCACGTTGATCTCGGCGTTGGCCCCGACGATGGCTGAGCGAGGCTTCGGACGCATCGTCGGCATCTCCTCGGCCTACGCATCCAGGGCGCGCGCTGGGCGAGCCGCCTACAGTGCGTCAAAATCCGGCCTGGAGGCTCTCATTCGCACGACCGCGGTGGAACTCGCCGATCGCGGGGTCATCGCGAACTGCGTCGCACCCGGCTTCGTCGACACCGAACTCACTCGGGTGAACAACCCACCCGAAGTCATCGCCAAACTCCTCGAGCGCGTTCCCGTGGGCAGGCTTGCTAGCCCACAGGAGATTGCGGATGTCGTCGCGTTCCTGATGGCCGACGCCAACAGATACCTCACCGGGCAGGTCATCACCGTGGACGGAGGCTTCGCATGCACCTAACCGCCGACCTGACCCCGCTGCACATACAGTCGCGCCAGTGGGACTACGACGTCACCTTCGCCACCGATATCGCCGGTGCCATCGATCAGTTGAATCTCGCAGGTACTCATGCCCTGGTGGTGGTCGATGAGCAGGTTGCCTTGGCCTATGCCGCAGAACTCGCGCCACTGACCGAACACCATCCGACTCTGAGCCTGCCCGCCACCGAGGCCACGAAGTCACTGGCCGGGGTTGGACAACTCATCGACTGGCTCCTGGAAAACAATGCCGTGCGCACCAGCCGCATCGTGGCTATCGGTGGCGGCTGTATCCAAGACCTCGTGAGCTTCACTGCGCACATCTACTACCGCGGGATCGATTGGGTCTATCTGCCCACCACCGTGCTTTCACAGTCTGATAGTTGTATCGGTGCCAAGAGTGGCATCAACGTGCTGCCCTATAAGAACCCGTTAGGCACCCTGCACTCCCCGCGACAAATCGCCATCACCACGGCGTTCACCCAGACCCTGCCGGATCTGGAGATCGCCTCGGGCTACGGCGAAATCGTCAAACTTGCAGTCACCGGACCCCGACACTTCTTTGGACGACTCCAGGAGGCGCTCACCGAAGGCGGTATCCGTACCCCGCATCTACTCGAGTTGACGCGGTCGAGCCTGGCGGCCAAGCAGGTGATCATCGAGGAGGACGAGTACGAAACCGACCTGCGTCGCATCCTCAACTACGGTCACTCATTCGGCCATGCACTGGAAGCCATCTCCGGTCACAGCGTGCCGCATGGGTTGGGCGTGCTCTGGGGGATCGATGTCATCAACTGGCTGGGTGTGCGTTGGGGCATGACTGATCCGGAGCTGGCCGAGCGCATGTCCGCGTTGATTCGAGAGCAGTTCCAGGACGCGCTGAACTACCGATTGCCCGTCGAACCCCAGGCCGAAGACCTAGTTGCCATGGTCGCGCGAGACAAGAAGGTGGCGCATGGCCGCATGCACTTCGCGGTACTGCGCACGGAAGGCGACCTCGTGATCGAACCCCGGGTACTCGACGACCAACTGCGATCCGATGTCGCCGAGTACCTGCAGGGCGACTATCCCTTCAAGGCCTGATGCGGCTACTGCAGTGATCCTCGGTCTGGATGTCGGCGGCACCTACCTCAAAGCCGGTTGGCTGCAGCAGGGCCAGGCAACACAGGTTCGTCGAGCACCTACTCCAGGCTTCATCGACCTGGCGGGCCTGCGCCGCGAGATCGACCCACCTGCGCTGATTGCGGCCGTCCAGGACCTTCTGAAGTTTTTCCCGGACCCGGAGGCGATCCTCATTACCGGGCAGATGTCCGGCTGCACGTTCGTCGATGACGCCGGTAACGCCCTGGGGCCCCTCATCTCCTGGCAGGACCGGCGCACCCAGGACATCACGCCAATCGCCAAAGAACTCGGCTCTGCCGCCGTGCTTGCCCTAGGTAATGAACTGCGACCCGACCTGCCCATCGCCTCTCTGGCATGGCCTGATTCCCCACCTGGGGGCCTGTTCACCAGCCTCATCGGGTACGTCGCCGGGCGATTGGTCGGACGGGC
>CAZKFI010000131.1:0-3022 GCA_964551975.1 uncultured Bifidobacteriaceae bacterium
TCACCCAATTCCACAGATAATTGAAGGCGCTGTCGCGAATTGTCCAGGTGATGCCATCCGGAGACGTCATCACCCTGTTGTCGCCGGATTCCCCAACGGCAACAAACAGCCCGTTGCCGTAGGTCACCGAAGTCCATGCGTTCGTGGGACTGGTGCGACCGGTCCAGGTGATGCCATCGGGAGACGTCATCACCCGCTGGTCGGACGACCCGGCAATCGCAACGGCGACGAAGAGCCCATTGCCGTACGTCACCGCAGTCCACATGTTGTCCGAAGCACTGGTGCGACTCGTCCAGGTGATGCCATCAGGGGACGTCATCACCCTGCTACTCGTACCGCCGTACGCCACGGCAACGAACAACCCATTGCCATACGTCACCGAATCCCACAGGTTGTCCGTGGTTGCCTGACTAGTCCACGTGATGCCCGCCTGATCCGCATGCGCTGCCCCAGCACCCATGACCGTGCTCGTGGTCGCCATCAGCAACACAGAAGTGAACGACAACAACCACTTGAGAGGCATCGACTTCACAACCATCACTCCCACAGGCCTTTCGTCGATTGATCAATCCCACAAGTCATTGCCAAAGGAGTCGCCCTTGAGGTCGACGATGGACCTTGATGCACGTCAGGCCAATTCAGTTGATCTCAGGACAGATCAAGCGTTGACTGAGACTCCACTGGTGACTGCCTGCGGGGCGCTCTTCGCGATTCGGTTGCGATCGGCTACGTAGGCCCATACCGCCACCGCGATCTTGCCGAACTCTACGACTGCTCCCAGAACGTTATCCGAGTTGAGCAGCAGGAGCATCAACGCACCGTTATAGAACATCGCAAATGCGTAGGCGAAGGTTCGCGCCGCGGGCATCTTTCGGTTGAGAATGATGATTGCGGCAATGACCTGGCCAACCGGCAGCAAAAAGAAAACCCAGGTGTTCGGCGCGTCCATTTGTTCAGCGATCTTGAGTATTTCTGGCGGGCCGGTAACGGTGAGCCACATGATGGTGGAGCCGATCATCCCACCGCACAAGATGATGGTGGGAATCCAGTACAGCACCTTATTGTATGACCCGTTAGATGACTTTGACATGAGAGCTCCTACTGGACGTTGTGCGAATACGTTCGGATACTCGGAAGTTTCTTAAGTCCCAGCGATGCGCAATCTACCGCCACGGAAGTCAAATGTAAAGATTCTTCTCTTTTTTGCGTCAAATTCTTGCTGGACCGATCAGGCGTTCCCAACGAGCAAGGTCGCCTTGAGCAGAGACCAACTCAGTTCATCCCAGAACACCTCAGGCGGGCACGGAGGTCTCATTGGTGGAAGCCTTCGGCAAGCTGTTCGCGATTCGGTTGCGATCCCAATGAAAGGCGAATGCCCACACCACGATCTTGAAGCCGGAGAATGCGGCCAAGACGTAATCCTGCACGTTGATCAGCAGGAGCAGCTCGATTACGAAGTAGAAGAGCGCCCAGGAGTAGGCGAATATTCGGAGTGTGGGGAACTTCCGCCACAGGATGATGGCGGCAGCCAGCAGCTGGGCGATAGGCAGTACCCACGTGCCCAGGTACGCCGGCATGTTTAGCTCACCGGAAATCTGGTCCGCCGTGACCGAGCTGCGAAGCACGAGCAAAGCAGAGAAGATCAAAAGGGCGCACAGGATGATCGTGGCTGCCCAGTAGCGCCCACGATTCCAGGTCTTGTCAGTCGACTTAGCCATGCGCAGCACTCCTCGAAGTAGATTCCGTCGTCCTGATGGCCGACGCAGCCCCCATGAGACTCAATCGCGAGGAGTCTTGGCCGGAGTACGAGCGTGCGGTGTCATCTCGAGTATGAGACGACACCGCACGTTCGACTATCGCTCGGCGTTCTCCGCGCCTAGTGGCCGTGGCCCGTCCCCGTGTCGGAAGTCTGAGATACAGAGCTCGGACTCGGGTTGACCGAGTGGCCGTGGCCCGCACCCGGGTTGAACGGCTGAGGAGTGCCACGGAAGCAGCCGACTGAGTACGGGTACTCGTTATTGAGCACGTAGTGGTACATCATCTGCTTCTTGCCATTGAACATGACCTCGCCCACCCTGCCGTGGCACTCATCGAGCTCGGCGTTCGTCACGAGCTTGCCATCAGCACCGCGCGGACCGTATATACCAAAACCATCTAGCGCGTACCCGACTAGCGGAGAAGGCTTTCCTGGCTTGCCCTTGTCCATGCACTTCCAGGAGTAGCCGTGGACGTGATACTGCGTTGCGTAGGGATGACCAAAGCAGCGGTCCGTTGGCAGCGCGGCATTCGGGTCGTAGGCATTGCCTACTGCATCCAGCGCCACCTCCGCGTGCCACGCAGCACCGACAAGGGCAATGCCAATCGTCAGCTCCTTGAAGCAGCTGGGCTTTGCTGCGATTTTGGGATTCTTGGGGAGCTTGAGTTTCAAGTCGTAGGGCAGAGCCGGAATCTCCGCGGCGTTGGCGTACGGCGGCGACGAGGGAAGCGCGGCGTACCACTTGTAGGACGCGGAATCCTGGGGAATCGGGAAGGTGCCGATGGGGAAATTCGGAATGCCGTTGCCAGTGAAGGTACGGGTGGTCTTGGTCTCAGTGATCTTGAAGACACTCTTCATCTTCACGTTGCCAGGCACTGTCTCGATATCCGCGATCACTACCCTGTCGTCGTCCTTCAGCCACGGTGTATCCGCCTGCGTCAGCGTTCTGCCAATCTGCTGACCCACAACGTATGGCGTACCATCTGGCCCAATCACATCGACGCAAGCGAAGATGGTGTTCTTTGCCGGCGCACTAATGGGTGTGCCTGCGGGCGCTGACTTCAGAATCTTTGGGGGCGAATTCCCCTTCCAGCCCGAGGCTGCATTGGCCCCGACGGAATCGAGTCCCGTCGAGGCACTGGAAGCGGCAGCTGCGGCCGTGCCTGCGGGCGCTGTATTCGGGGTGGGCTCGTCCCCATTGCCGCCACCGCCCGGAGCTGCAAGAAATCGCCCGATACTCTGATTTCTTCGCGCATGAGCTCCATT
>CAZKFI010000131.1:3032-3468 GCA_964551975.1 uncultured Bifidobacteriaceae bacterium
CCGCCACCGCCCTGATCTGCATTGGCCGCGATGTGACCAAGTCCCAGTGTGGCAATGAGCCCGGCGGCTACTGCCATAGAGGCAATTCCTGCGGCCCACTTGCCGCGCCCGTGAATCCGATGTCGCTGCACGTCAGGTCCTTTCAATCTGCGGCGGTCAATTAACTAGGGAGAGTACACCGGATTAGAGGATCTTCACCAATCAAAATCTCTAGTCGGGTGCCGAAATCGTGGTGACATGACCTCACCTCTCGTGGGGGACGCCTCCCCCACTCGATTCGGCACGTGGGGGGCATTCCGAGGCCCTGCTCGGAGGCCCGCGGGGCGGCGAGAGCGCCGGGGCATCCGGGGCAGCCGCAGGCAATCAGTGAGGGAATCCCAGACGCAGCTGAGTGGGGTATCTCGGTGGGGCGGGTGGGGCTCGAACCCACGACCTG
>CAZKFI010000132.1:0-3466 GCA_964551975.1 uncultured Bifidobacteriaceae bacterium
TAGTAGACATAGTTGTAGAACGCAGCCGTGCCGTCACCGATACGCCAGGTGGTTTGCGTATCCGGCGCGGTCTCCCATGCGTACTTGGCTAACGCCGACTCCACCACGTGCTCATCCCACGGGTAGTAGTCGAAGACATGGAAGTAGTCAGTCTTCGGCATGAAACTTCGGTAGTACTCCCCTGACAGGGTGTCCCACAACGAGGAATTGAAGTACGACGGAGTGCGTGCCATCGCACCGAAACGAAGCACCTGGTAGCGAGCCTGCTTGGGAAGTCCGCGACTGTAGACGCCGGTCTCCTCGAAGTCCGGGCGCACACCCAGAAACCCCGCCTTGAAGTGCGTGGTCTCCAGGGGGTTGATCCCCCAGAGGTTCAGTGACACACCTGTCTGTTGCTTCACCGTGTCAATGTGCTGGAAGAAGTGCTTGTCGCCAGCGGTCAGCAGGCTGAGCAGTCCCAGGTGCGGTGCCTTCAACCAGGCCGTCAGGTTCTTGCGGATGTTCTCTCGCTTCTTGGCGATGTCGGCCGCGATAACAATGTTCTCAACGCCGAGTTCGGCGCATATGCGGCTGATGTTGCGGCGTCCAAGGTCGGTGACCATTCCCCAGTCGTACGTGTAGGCAATGGGTCGCAGTTCGAGTTCATTCACCGCAACGTGCAGGGCGTAGGAACTGTCACGACCCCCAGAGAAAGGGACGATGCACTCCGGCCCCTGCGGTCGGCGGTAGCGATCGGCGATCAAGCGAAGGTCGCCCTCCGACCGCGTCATGCGTGGCCGATAATGAATGCAGAAGTTGCAGACTCCGTTTGTGTCGAACGTGATGAATGGCATCGTGTCCGGCAGAACGCAACGGGTGCAGCGCCGTAGTTGCGGGTCCTCATAGGTGAGTAGCCGCTCTTCGGTTACCGATGATCCCAATACGGGAACCAGATTGCGCTGCGGCGACTGAGTATCGGTACGCTCCACGATGGATCCGGACTGCGGAATGTCCAGGACGACCCCGTCCCTGATCTGCTGGATATCCGTACAGCCCAGGGTCGTCAACGGGAAGGCCTCGGAAGCGAAGAACGTCGTACCGCCACGACTGCCGAGGTACAAACTGCCGTTGTTGGAGAACAGGCACAACTTGCCGAGACTGGGAATGGCCATCGCGGCAGCAACGGTGCCTTGACATTGGTCAAGAATCAGTGCTGCCAAGTCCTCCGGCGGAATACCGTCCTCTAATCCCTGGGCAGCAATGGCAGCAATGACCTCGGTGTCGACCTCAAGTTCCCGTGGCTTGCGCAGTTGCTTCCACAAGGACTCGTCATTGACCACGATGCCGTTGTGAATGACGCACACGCCGTCGCGCACGATGGGCTGGTTGTCCGCCATGCCGTTGGTCACCAGACGGCTATGCCCCATGACGAACGGGGCGGTAGTGAACCCGATTTGTCGGCGCAGGGTCATCAAGGGTTTGGCGGCGCGCCAGATGGTGTAGGCCCCGTCGCGGTAGGCGAGCAAGCCACTGGAGTCACGCCCGCGCTGTTGGCAGTGCTTGCCTAGTTCCACGAGGTCCTCGGATCGGTAGTCCGATCCGCAGGCCCCGAAGATTCCGCACACCTGCGTACTCCCTATCGTGTCACTCTCGCGCCTTTGCGGATTCCTACGAATTCACGTTCTCGAATCCAGCGCTGTCGAACACATATGGTACCGCGCCGAGCACCCGCGGCTGCTGCGTCAATCTCCGCTCTGCACGCCTAGGAGCGTCATCCAACGGTAGAGGCAGTACATGCGCCATACCTGCGCATTGGGCACGGCTGGCGACATCGCCGCTTGGAGGAATGTTCGCTTATCGATGAAGTCGATCTCCGGGCCCTCGGCGATCTGTGCGAGCAGTTCTGGGCGAAGGGCGGTCATCCACCCGTCGTCCCCCTCGAATCCGACTTTGTCGCGCCGCCGCAGAACCTCGTCGGGAACCAGGCCGCGAAGTGCGGTACGCAGCACCGCCTTGGTCGTGCCCGCGTCATCGACGAGCCACTGCTCAGGGAAGGACAAGACGAACTCCACCAAAGGCTTGTCGAGGAACGGGACGCGGCTCTCGACGGAAAAGCGCATGGAGTTGCGATCTCCGTTACGCAGGTGCTCCTGCAGGCCACGACGGGTGAGTTCGGCACGCAATTCGGCCTTCAGTCGAACCCCTCGGAGCCCATCACGGTCAGGCTTGGGAGGCCACCAGCCCCATTGGATCTGGTGACCTCGCAGGACGTCGCGCCGCACGCCGGGGATGGTGAATCGTGGATGCCTACTGGTCAGCGCACCACGCAATACCGGAGAGCCCTCAATCGCCACCCGTGCTGCGGCCTTTGGCCAGGAGCGTCCTGGCCAATTTGTCCACGAGCGCAAGAAGCTGATGGAGTCGACCGGATGCCCAGTTTCGATCAGACTCCAGGTGCGCTCACCGACGAATCCCTGATACCCGGCGAACACCTCATCGCCGCCCTGGCCGTCAAGGGAGACCACGACACCGTGTTCATGCATCAGGCGGAACACGCAGTACTGCGCGTAGATGCTGGTGGAGCCGAATGGTTCCCCTTGACTACGGATGAGGTCATCCAGATCTCGGACCATGTCGTTGGCCGTGGGAGTGACCATGGCCAACTCGGCCCTGACATACGCGGCAACTGCGCTGGCCCATCGGCTCTCGTCGAAGGCTGTGTCCAAGGAGCGGTAACTGAACGCGCGCATCGGGTAATCCGGTTCCACCGCTCGCGCGGCGCAGACGATCGCGCTGGAGTCGATGCCGCCTGACAGTGCGAACCCCACCGGCCGGTCTGCGCGCAGGTTTCGCCGAACACTGTCAATCAGTTGAGATCGCACGCCCTCGCAGGCGTCGGCGAAGGAAAGGTCGCTTCGCGTTCGGATAGCGGGCACCCACGTTGCCTCCTGCCAGGCACATCGACCCGTGTCGAGGTCAAGGTGCAGGGCGGTGCCGGGGAGTAGTTGACGAACTCCAGCGACGAAGCTGTCCGGGGCTACGTCGCAGATTCCGGAGGACAGGTACCGCGCAGCCACCTGTCGATCCAGCAGTGGCCTACCGGGAAGGAGGCGAAGAATGCTGGGGATCTCACTGCTGAACACCAGACTCGTGTCAGTTGGTTGGGCGTAGAACAGTGGCTTGATGCCGAAAGCGTCACGACACAGCGACAGGCGTCGCTCGCTTCGGTCGAGGATCGCGAAGGCAAACATCCCGTCAAATCGCGGGACGGCGGCCTGACCCCACTGCTGCCAGGCCTGCAGGACGACTTCGGTGTCGGAGCCAGAGGTGAAGACTCGGCCCAGGGCACTCAATTCGTCGCGAACCTCAACATAGTTCGTGACTTCGCCGTTGTAGACCAGCGTGAAGCGCGCATCGACACTGGACATCGGCTGGCGTGCGTTCTGCGTGACGTCCAGGACAGCGAGGCGTGCGCTCCCCAGACCGA
>CAZKFI010000133.1:0-3429 GCA_964551975.1 uncultured Bifidobacteriaceae bacterium
TTCACAACGACCGAGTGCGCGGGCTGCATACCCGCACACTCGGTCGTTAGGGTATGTCGGTGACCGCCTCGACCCAGGGCCACGCTGAGACGCGCTCGAAGCTGGCACGTGGCCTGGTGTTCGTGGGAGCGGCCACCCTCGTCGGTAACGGTTCCGCCTACCTGCTGTCCATCATTGCCGCGCGAATTCTCACGCCCGCCGATTTCGGTGCGTTCGGCGCTCTGCTGGGCATTCTCATCATCGTTTCGACGTTGACGATCGCGCTGCAGGCGTTGACGGCGCGCCGAGTGGCCACTGCCGGCGATGATCGGGCTGAGATCGAAGGCAAGGCAATCAGGCTGTCGGTCATTGTGGGTGTCGGCATCATCCTGCTCGGACTCCTGGCCTCCTGGCCACTTGGCAATGTCTTCACGATCCCGACGGCAGCCCTGGCGATGGGCTTCGCCTCATTGGCATTCGTCATTGTGGGATGTGCCGCGATGGGTATCGCGCAGGGCAGGGAACAGCATTTGCGCCTCTCCGCTGGCTTCATCGCCAACGGTGTCGGGCGCGCTGCCGTGGGCATCGTGTTCGTGCTGCTATTTGAGTCGGTTACCGGAATTGCGGCCGGCATCCTCATCGGAACTGCCCTCGGTGCCCTGATCAGCTACCTGATCATCTGCCCCCGCCGGTGGTCGAGATCACTGGCGCCGGGTTGGCGGGTGGAGTTTGCGCATATTTCCCACGCACTCATGGTGCTTTTTACGTTGACCAACGTGGACGTGCTGCTTGCTCGGATCTTCCTCACGGAAGACCAATCCGGTGAATACGCCGTAGGCGTTTTGCTTGCGAAGATCGCGTTCTTCCTTCCTAACGCAATCATCATCGTGCTGTTCCCGAAGATGACCTCGTCGGATTCGCGACGCACGGTGCTCATCGCAACCGCATTGACGGCGGCGCTGGGAGCTGCGATCACCGCGGTGAGTTTCGCGTTTGGATCCCTCGTAGTGCGGATCCTCGGCGGTACGCAGTACCCCGAACTCAACGGAGAAATCTGGCTCTTCGCGCTGGAAGGGTCGGCATTCGCATTGGTTCAGGTGCTGCTCTATGCAAGGCTTGCGGCTCAGGACCGCAAGGCGGTAACCGCAGTCTGGGTGGCACTCATCGTGCTGGTGGGCACGGTGGTTTTCTGGCGCAACGACAGCGTGGTGCAGATCACGACGGTGGTCGCCGTCTCGCTGGTGCTTACTGTCGCGGGCTTGTTTCTGGACCATCGCAACTCGCGCCGTTCAGGTGTTACCGAGACGTTGGAACCGATCGAGGCGGCAGAGTAGGCACCCGTGCGCCGCTCCGGCCTCATTGGCATCGGGATCGCAACTGTGGTTATCGGTGGCATTGCCATACGCATCGCGAGCTCTGAAGTCACTGAACCAACAGCAGTGACGGAGCAGATCGTGGGTCTGCCTGACTCCGGTTGGCAGGTAAGCAGAATCGTTGACGGCGACACAATCGTCGTCACACGAGGTTCCGAGCGGCAGAAAGTTCGCTTACTGGGTATCGATACTCCTGAGTCTGTGCGTCCGGACAGTCCGGTGGAATGTTTCGGCCCAGAGGCATCGGATTTCGCGACTGGTGTACTGCAAGGTCGCGCGGTCACGCTGGAGTCGGACCCGACCCAGGGTGAGATGGATGACTATGGGCGTCGCCTTGCCTATGTCTGGTACGTCGATGCAGCGGGGAAGGCCGTGCTGTTTAACGTGCAGACCATCGCAGCCGGCATGGCGCGGGAATACACCTACGAAGCGCCCTACATGAGACGGGATGCGTTCATAGCCGCGCAGCAGGAGGCGCGGTCCGCCAATCGCGGCCTATGGCTGGCCTGTGCGCGATAGCGCGCAGGCCGGTTCACCCAGCCCAGTAGCCTTAACCCCTGGCGAGGTGGCAGAGCGGCCGATTGCAGGCGCCTTGAAAGCGCCCGAGGGGCAACCCTCCGGGGGTTCAAATCCCTCCCTCGCCGCGTTGGAACGGAGCGAGATGTCGATTGGGCAGGTGGCCGTCCTCCTGGCCGCCGACATCGCGGTCATCGTCACGATCTCGGTGATCATCGGGGCAACGGCTCCTCGCTGGCCGAACGGCTGGCTCAGGTCGGATGCTGGTCCGTTGCACCTGCTGAGTTGGGAATCGGTGAATGGATACCGGCGCCTGGGTGTGGCGCACTGGAGTCATCGCCTCCCTGAGTGGGGCGAGGTGTTCGGTGGCACGAGTAAGCGCCACCTCCCAGGAACCGATCCTGTGAGCCTGCGGGCTTACCGCATCGAGGTGCGACGCGCTGAATGGGTGCATTGGCTTTCGGCTGTCTGCTGGCTGCCTTTGGTGCTCTTCAATCCATGGTGGTTGTGGTTACCCTTCGCGGTTGTCGTTGGCGGGGTCAACGCCTGCTTCATTGGGATCCTGCGGCACAATCGCCTGCGGCTGAATCGAATTCTGGGAGGACCATGACGTCGGTTGTCGGTGTGCGCTCCATGGTGGCGCCATTGCGCAGGGTGGCTGTTCGTGCGCCATCCCTGCGGGGAAACTTCGAACTTGCTCACTGGGCCCAGCCCATTGACGGTGACTTGCTGCTGCGACAGCATCAGGCCTTCGTTGAGTTGTTGGTGAGTCTGGGCTGTCAGGTGCACGAACTGGCAGCAGTGGATGACATGCCGGATTCCTGCTTCACTTACGATCCCGCCTTTGTCACCGGCACGGGTGTCATTGAGTTACGCAGTGCCAAGGCCTGCCGGGTTGGTGAGCCACCGCTATTAGTCGCGCAGCTCGAAGCGCTCGGGGTACCGGTTATTGCGAGGCTCGATGGTGCAGCAACTGCCGACGGCGGTGACATGTTCTGGCTGGATCGCAACACGCTGGCTGTCGGACGGTCCTACCGAACCAACCAGGCAGCAATCGATCAATTGAATCCAATCCTTGCCGCCGAAGGTGTGGGTATTGAAGTCTTTGACCTCCCCCATGATCAAGGCCCTGATTACTGCTTGCACCTGATGTCCGTCGTCTCTCCCGTGCGTGACGATCTAGCGGTCGTCTACCCGCGACTGGCACCGGTGGCACTCCTGCAGGCGCTGGCTGCCCGAGGTATTGAGACCATTGCGTTACCCGAGCAGGACTACGCAAGCCTGGGCTGCAATGTGTTGGCAGTGAAGCCTGGTGTAGTTGTTCTTGCGCAGGGCAATGCAGCGACTGCGCAGCTTCTCCGGGACCACGGTGTGCAGGTGCACGAGTACCAGGCAAGTGAAATCAACAAGGGCGAGGGTGGGCCGACCTGCCTAACCCGCCCAATATGGCGACTAGCGGACGTGTAGCTGGGCAGCTATGTCGATAGGGGAACGACGGTCGGACATTCAGGGGCTGCGAGCCGTGGCGGTGCTTGCGGTTGTTGCCTTTCACGCAGGCTTA
>CAZKFI010000134.1:0-3387 GCA_964551975.1 uncultured Bifidobacteriaceae bacterium
ACTCGGTCACCGGACCGATCAACCTGGGTAATCCGGGCGAGTTCACGGTGGGGGAACTGGCGGAGAAAGTTCAACGCCTTGTCGGGGGCACCGCTGGCGTGGACTACTTCCCGTTACCCCAGGATGACCCGGTGCGCCGGCAGCCAGACATCACACGTGCGAAGCAAACCCTCGGCTGGCAACCGCAGGTCACTCTCGACCAGGGCCTGCCCAGGACCGTGGAGTACTTCCGCGCAGCCCTCTCTGCCTGAAAGAGTCCCGCAATGGGCACCTCGGCACGCCGACTGTTGATTGCGGCAATCCATCACGGCGAGTGGCCCAGCGCACCTGGCGCCCAGGTACTCGCTGCTGCGCGGTCGGCTTTCCAGGAGACTGGTTGGCAGGTTGCCACCATTGAGGTTGTCGAGCAGCCACCGTGGGAGAGCCCATGGGCAGCAGGTGAACTCGGTGAACATCGACGGCGGCAGCGCACCCTGGAACGTCGCTGGCGCGCACATCTGCAGCAGTCATCAACCAGGGTCGATCTGCAGTCAGGTCTGGCGCAGGCAGTTGAGAACATCGCCCTGCGGGTGAGTCCGGCATTTCTGCAGCGAACTGACAGGGCACGTCAGATACAGGCCCTGGTCACCGAGAAACACTGCAGGGCATTCGCCCAGGCACAGACTGCTTCGGTGGACTGGTTGTTGGTGCTGGAAAGTGATGCCACATTGCGCACTGAATCGCCCCAAGGACTTGCTGACCTTGCCCAGTCCCTGCCGAGTGGGGGTGCTTGGTTCGTTGACCTGGCCGGTGGCATTGATGCCCTTGAGGGACAGCAGGTGGTCCGGCGTATCCCCGAGACCAACCTGGTGCGACTGGATCCCCCTGTGACGAACACGGCCTGCGCTTACCTGATCAGCCTCGACTTGGTCACCTACCTGCTGGAATACCGCTATGCGAACCGAGGTGCCGATGAGTGGGCCATCGATTGGTTCATCAATGCAGCGTTTATGGCAGCTCAGGATCGCGGAGCAGCTATCGACTGCGCTCGCCACCAACCGCGACTCCTCGACCATGGGTCGTTCACCGGCGTGACCACCAGTTGGCGATCCACGGATCTAAATGACGCAGATGAGTAGCACGAGTCCGCTGCACACACCGCATGGCCAACCACGGGCCAGTCGTCGGTGGGCACGCGTCACCGGCCTTCTATTGCTTGTAGCACTGGTCCTGCCAGCACCGGGAGTGTTCGGTGCGCCGATTCAGCAGCCGTGGTCACTGCTGGGTTTCCTGGTTGCCGGTGCGTTGATCTTGGTCGGACCAGGGACGCCAGTTCGCCGACCAACGACTCGCCTTGTTCGGGTACTGCTCCTCGTGGCACTGTCGCTCCCGCTGGTAGCCATCGCCGGCAAGTCCGCACTGCTCATGGCTCCACCTTCGGGGTTCGCCGCCTGCTACCGCATCCTCACCGAACCGAGCATCCCGGACTGCGAACGTTCATTCGACGCACCACTGGAGCGCACCCTTACGCGCTATGACCGCACCATCGATTTCGGTCCTACGCGACCGGTATACGGCGAGTGGCTCCCACCCGGGTGGGCGACCTCGACTTGGGCTCTGGGGGCGGTCAACGAGGGTCGCTACAACTTTTACAACCCCGGTGACCCGAGTCGAGAACGCATGCCGTTCATCGTTAGCTGGAGTGGCACCACCGAGGCATCAGATGAAGTGACGATCCGCTACATCGGTCCAGGTGAGCTCGCCATCAACGGCACACCGACACCGCTGCCGGCCAGCTACGCCGAACCGGCCACACTCACCGTGCCGGTTCCTGTCACGCACGGTCCGGGCGGTGATGCGCTCACGCTAAGCCTGTTCTACGTGTGGACGCCAACTGTTGACGACCCGAATCTGCCCTTCGCCGAGGTTCAGCTGAGTTCAGCAGGCACAGTCCTGGTGGCTGCGTCGAATGCACGCTGGGTGACGCCGGTGAGCTGGCTGGTGGATACCGCCCTGGTCGTGAGTCTGCTCCTAGCCCTTGCCTGGTTGTTCTGGCAGGTTGGCCGGTCACCGGTGGCCTGGGCCGCCATCGCGGTTGGCGCCGGCGTCAGTGCGCTTTTGGGCACCCTGGGGCTGCCCCCGCCCTGGTACCCCGCGCTGGTTGTTGGCCTGCTGCTGGCCGTGGCTGCCCTGCGTTGGCGCCTCTCGCGATTGCGCACGAACGCGGTCCTGGGGATCATCCTTCCGCTGGTCGCGGTTGCCTTCATGCGCGCCGATACCGGGGAGTGGGGAGCGCGGTTACAGCTGCGGCTCGGCGGCAGCGACTTCCTGACCTATGAGGCGCTAGCGCGGACCATCCTCTCGGAAGCCAGTCTGCGTGCCGGTGAAGATGCGTTCTACTACTCGCCAGCGGTGCGCTACCTGGTCGCGCTGCAGCATGGCGTCTTCGGAGACACGGACACCTATGCGTTGGCTATCGGATTCGCGGCGCTCGTGGCAGCTGCCTGGTTCGCGGTTGATCGGCTACTCAGTGTTGGGATTGGAGGACGGCCATGGTCGATACGTGCTCCGTCGTTGCTGCAGGGCAGGTCGTTGCTGCAGCGCTGCATCACCATCGGCTCAATTGTCAGCGGCATCATCCTGCTCGGAGCATTGGTGGGAACCTCGCAGGTACTCAGCGCCTGGGGCGCACCGTATTCAGAGTTCTGGACGTGGATTTGCCTCATGGTCGCCCTACCCCTGGCTCTGACCGCTCGTCGCGCTGGTGGATTCGTGCTGGCCAGCGCCCTGCTCGGTGTGATGTTCACCTTTCGGGCTAACCAGGCAGTCGGAATCGCGGCGATCCTTGCCCTTGCTGTTGGGCGTCTGTGGTCCCACTTCGGGGCCGGTGATCAACGGCGCACCTCGCAGGCGGTCCGGTCGGCGTTGCTCTGGATCGCCCTGCCGTTCCTCGCGGTCGCGCTGCTACCGGCGCTCCACAACGCCATTTACGCCGGTCGGCTGCTGTTCCTGACGGATACTGCCCCGATTCCGCTGAACTACCCACTTCCGGTAGGCGACCTGCCGCGCCTGGGTACTGACCCGGCAGTTCGCGAGGCCCTGATGTCGCAGTTGGCAGCGCTGTTTGGGTTCATCCAGGGCACACCGGTCACCGTGGATGGCGCCTTCCTCGTGATCATGCACGCCATCCAGTTGGCGTTCATCGTGGCCATCGTCGCGGTACTGGTGCATCGCCGTACCTGGCCCCGCCAGACCGAGCTCCTGCTTGCTATTCCGATTGCCTTCGCACTGCCGCACGTTTTCGTGCAGGTCTGGATGTATTACCCGCGGCATGTGGTGGCGATCTATTTGAGTGTCTGCTTGGTCCTGCTGGGCATCGTTGGACGAGTCATCGGCGTATCCGCTGCA
>CAZKFI010000135.1:0-3178 GCA_964551975.1 uncultured Bifidobacteriaceae bacterium
CCGACCCTGGCCGCAATGATCGGTCTGGGCGTTGGTATCGATTACGCCCTGTTCATCATCAACCGCTACCGGCAAGCACTACTTGCCGGCCACCAGCCGCGCAAGGCTGCCGTGGAGGCGGTCCATACTGCGGGGCGAGCCGTCCTCTTTGCTGGTGGCACCGTCATCATCGCCCTGCTGGGACTATTCGTGCTCGGCTTGAACTTCTTCAACGGCCTGGCCGTTGCAGCAGGCGTGACGGTTCTTGCCGTAATGCTTTCTGCCCTGTGGATGATGCCAGCACTTCTGTCGTTGCTTGGCACTAAGGCACTGGCCCTACGTCTGCCATGGGGGAAGAAGCCGGGATCCGGTGAACCAGAGGGACGTGCGTGGGCACGCTACGCCCGCCTGCTTCAGCGGCGTCCATTGATCCCCGCACTGCTGGCGGCTGGGCTGGTTCTCACCCTGGCCATCCCGGCGCTGAGCTTGCGCCAGGGTTTCGCGGATGATTCCGGTAAGCCCGAAGGCTCCAGTGCACGCATCGCCTACGACCTCATGGCCGAAGGCTTCGGCCCGGGTGTCAATGGACCGTTCTATGTGGCCGTCGAGGTTGAGCCCAACGATCTCCAGGCGTACGGAGAAGTGGTCGCAGGCATCGCCAGCACCGCAGGCGTGGCCAGCACCCTCCCCAGTCCACAAATGTTGCCCCTGGTGGCGTTGAACCCGCAGTCACTGGGGTCCGGCGGCACGGTAGGCACCATCATGGTGGTACCGGATTCGGCGCCTCAGGACGAAGCGACCGACACGTTGCTGGATCGGCTCCGCGACGAGGTGAACCCTGCCCTCGAGGAGCAAACCGGAACGCAGATCTATGTGGGTGGTAGCCAGGCAGTGATCGCTGACTTCACGCAGGTTCTCGTCGACGCTCTTCCGCTGTTTCTCGCGGTCGTCGTGGGCTTGGGCTTCCTCGCACTTGCGCTGCTCTTCCGGTCGATCGTGGTTCCGCTGACGGCGGCCATCACCAGCCTGATGAGTTTCGCCGCAGCTCTTGGAATCACCGTCGCCATCTTCCAGTGGGGATGGCTGGCTGGACCGTTGGGTATCAGTGGAACCGGCCCCATCGCACCGTTCCTGCCGATCATGGTCTTCGCGATTCTGTTCGGCTTGGCGATGGACTACCAGGTGTTCCTCGCCTCCCGCATGCAGGAAGAGTGGGCTCGAACTGGCGATAACGCCCTGTCAGTGCGCCGCGGGCTCGCTGGCTCCGGGCGCGTCGTGGTGATCGCAGCGGCCATCATGTCCAGCGTGTTCCTGGCCTTCGTGCCCAGCACGAACGCCACGGTCAAGCTCTTCGGCATTGCCCTGGCTTCGGCGGTACTTATCGACGCCTTCATTGTGCGCCTGGTCCTGGTGCCCTCGGTGATGTCCCTACTGGGCAAGGCCAACTGGTGGCTGCCCGCATGGCTGGCTCGCAGGCTGCCGAAGATCGAAATCGAGCCAGGTGCCGACGAAGTCGCCGATGATGTGCCTCCAACGGTTCCCGAAGGCCGGGCTCCCGTACAGGTGTAGGTGCTAGTCCGGACAAATCGGACATGTAAGCGAAACGTCAGCGTTCCCCCTGGGCGTAGCCCAGGGGGAACTTGGCTTCTACCTATGTCGTCCAAATACGCGACACACCGCTCGGGACTTGTGGCCTCTAACGAGACCTGATAGAACTCCCGTTACCGGTGTGACAAATGGGCCAAATGGGCACTGTGCACCTTTTGAGGGGAAGGACCGTGGTCGTGGACCTAGGGACTGGACGACGTACAGGCCTGCTGTGGAACCGATCCGCCCGCAGCGGCATCGGCTTAGTCGCGACCAGCACCCTCCTCTTGGGCGGCCTGATCGCGGTGTCGCCACCTGCGTCGGCCGCCGTCGCGGTCACTCCGCCGGCCACAGCCACAGTTGCCGCTGGCAGTTCATTCATCTCCGTTGAAGACACGAGCACCACGATCACTGGCTTCGGTGGGTCAGACACGGTCCTTGTCACCATCACTGCATCGGCGGGCAAGGTCAACATCAACAACAGTTCAGCGCGTAGCGCCCTAACGGCCGTAACCGGTTACCCGACGGCTGATTGGACAAATGGAGCCAGTCAGATTGCGTTCAGTGGAACGCAGGCGGTTGTCAACACCGCCCTGCAGTACCTGTCGTATCAGAACACGTCAATCACGACCGCCACCATTTCAATTTCCGCCGTTCTTGCTGGCGGTACCTCTGGTGGTATCAACTATTCGACACTGGCCTATCTCCCGACGACCGGCAACTACTACTTCTTCGACGACCGAGACTCAACGGTTTTTTGGACGACCGCAGTTTGCCTCTCCCGCTACAACTTCTACCTAACCAGCGACCCCTCACAGACTCCAGTCGCCAATAACGATAGCAATGCATTTAGTTACAGCGGCGGTTCGTGCACTCCAACTGCAAGTTACACACGAGTGGACAGGACCTTCAACGGCCTTGTTGGATACCTGGCCACGAGTACGAGTCAAGCCGAGAATGACTTCATCTATAGCAAGGTTGGCGGCAACGCCGGATGGATCGCGGGTAGCGACTCCGACGTCGAGGGCACCTGGAAGTGGGTTTCCGGCCCAGAAGCTGGAACGGTTTTCTGGAAGTCCGGCGTATCGGGCTGTACGCAAGGCCTGCGCGGCACCTGTAATCCGGTTGGTCAGGGTCCGCAATTTTCATACTGGCGAAATGGGGAGCCGAACGACTACTTCGGAGAAGATGCTCTGGAGTTCTTCGGCTCCGGTGATACACCCGCCGGTGTCTGGAATGACCGCGGCGCTACCGACGCTTCGTTTCAGCGTCCGTACATCGTTGAATTTGGGGGCCAGCCGGATGGGCCGAGCGGGCAACCTGCCAACACGCCTCTACTCAGCGGTACAGGCACAATCAATGTCACCACACTCGGTGCGCCAACCATCACTTCTGTCACACCAAGTCGTGGTTCGACGGCAGGTAGCAACTACGTCACAATCACTGGGACCAACTTTTCCGGTCTATCGGGTGCGGCAGCGGTCAAATTCAATGGCGTGAACGCAGCCAGTTACGTGGTGAATTCCGTGACTGAGATCGTGGCGATGACCGCGGCCGGATCGGCCGGATCAGGAACTGTGTCCGTCACAACACCGGGTGGTACGGCTTCTTC
>CAZKFI010000136.1:0-3043 GCA_964551975.1 uncultured Bifidobacteriaceae bacterium
TAGACGGACTGGTGCAACGGTTCGGTACGGCCACCGTCCTCGACGGTGTCGACCGTGGTGGCGCGGGGCTCGCGACCCCTCGACGTGCCGGCGGGTCTCGGCCGGCTCGGGCAGGTGCTCGAGATCACCGGTCGACCCGACCCCGACCGTCGCTTCCCCGACGCCGGGACGATGGCCGAGGCGCTGGCCATCGCCGCCCGGGACTTCCCGCCGCCCACGCCCCTGGTGCTCCCGGGCCTGCGGCCCCTCGCGGCCGATCCCGACCCGACCCGGATCGCGTCACCGCGTCGCAGGTTGGCCATGGCCGAAGGCTGCGATGCCCTTGTGACTACTGAGGAAACTTGGGGCGGTGCAGTCGGATCCTGCGGTACGCGGCCCAACTGTGCTTCCTGGTAGCAGACCCGCAGAAGCTCTGGAAACAGGTCAACGCTTCGCTTCGCTAACCAGGGAACGCCGGCTCGCAGTAACCACCAGGCATCTGCGACACTCGACGCCAGGTTGAGGGGAGGTTCGATGGGCTGCTGTTGCCGCAGACCCAACTCAGTCAGGCGCGCGAGGGTGTGTGCGGCCAGGAGTCGATGACCGAGTGGACTTGGGTGGAGACGATCAACGTGCCACTGCTCTGGGGCGTGCATGCAAGCGTGATTCCACGGCTCGACGAGGATGACCTCAGGTTGGTGTCGGACGGCCGCGGCCACCATGAGGTTCAAGGACGCAGCACGGCCTGCCAATGCTCGCGCAACCAACCGCGGTCGAGGCAGCAGGCGACGAGGGTCCGGCAACAGCACCACTACTCGAATTCCTGGCAGCACTCGACAGCAGGTCGCTACTGCACGGGCTATCACTCGTGGATCGAATCCCTGACGAAGTACGTCGTTACCACCAATCTGGATGGTGGTCAGCGTGGGGCCGAGGTCAAGGGCACGTGGCAGCTGGCCACCGACCAAGTCGCCTGTGCGCGCCCCGACCATGGCTAGATTGTGAAATGCAGGGACACCCAGGGCATGCGCGAGGTGGGCAGCCCAGCCTCGCTGAGGTCCATCATCATCACCCACCCCCCAGGTGACGCTATCCCCCAATGCGACCAGGGTCACCGGTCAACCTCGTGGGCTGACAACTGAGTGTCTCCGTGAAGGGCGAGCATGCGTGCCACCGTCTGCGACCAAGGGAACTCCTCCGCGCGGGACCGAGCGTCAGCGCGCCGATTCGTGTTTGCCATCACCGCGAGAACGGCGTCGGCGAATGCTCCCGCAGTGGGATCCACCGCTGCGCCACCCCGTTCCCCGATGACCTCGGCGAGCGCACCGCTGCGGTTGGCCACCACCGGCGTGCCGCAGGCGAGAGCTTCCAGCGCGGCCAAGCCAAAGGTTTCGATAGGCCCTGGGGCAATCAGCACATCGGCGGTTGCCAGGAGTGCGGCGACCTCCCAACGATCCGATACGTGGCCCAGCAGGCGCACCGGCACGTCAGCCACCATTCGCTCAAGTCGACGGCGCTCGGGTCCGTCACCCAGAATCACGAGTCGAACCTTGACTCCGCGCGCACCCATCTCACGAACCACCTCAATGCCTATGTCCGGGCACTTCTCCTTCGACAGGCGCGTGCACATCACAAGTAGGATCTCACTGTGATCGTGGACAAGGTCATCGCGAAGGGCCGGCCGATTGCGATCAGGATGGAAGGTCTGGAGATCAACTCCCAGCGGCACACGCACGTACGGCAGATCAATTCGCTCGAACTCACCGCCGGCGAAAAAGGTGGATGCGATCACGGTGTCGAACTTGGCTGCTGTCACGCGGTTCCACCGGTCGGCCATCAGTCGTGAAGGGAGAAGTCCTCGGGAGAAGGTCCGAAACACACCATCGAGTCGCTCATGAGCCCAGACACATGACGGGATTCCGGCACCGCGTGCCCACCAGCCGAGTGGCCGCATGGTTGTGCGGTCGCTCACCTCGAGTCGATCGGGGCTGAGCTCGTCGAGGGTCATGATGAGTCTGTCAATGTCGGTGATGACCCGATAGCCGCCCGAACCGGGTAGTTTCGGTGCCGCCATTGAGATGCGTCGTCCAAAAGGAGTCATTTCATCGGCGTGCTGAGCGCCGGGCACAATCAGGACCGACTCGTGACCGGCACGCTGGTAGCCGACTGCCAACTGGTGCATGGCGGTGCGCAGACCACCGCTCTTTGGATGATAGAAGTTTGCAGTCTGCACGATACGCATCAGGAGGCCTCCAATGAATGGGTCGAGCGAGGTGTCGCTACTCCACGGGCCTCAAGAATCTTGCTGTAAACGTCTAGCAGCACGTCACCAACTGTCGCCCAGGTGCGGTGCGCCACTGAATTGCGTGCCGCAACTCCCATTGCTCGACGCTTGATCTGGTCACCAACCAGATCGACGACACGCGCGCGGAACTCGATTTGGTTCCCCGGCGTGTAGAGCCATCCAGTGCGACTCGAGGAAATGAGGTCAAGTGGGCCACCGGCTCCGGCAGCAACAACAGGTACCGCGCTACTGAGCGCTTCTTGCACGCTCTGACAGAACGTTTCATGCACGCCCGGATTGACGCAGATGTCCATGCTCGCGACCGCTTCGGCAAGGTCGGTGCCCTGTCGAAATCCGAGGAAGGTCGCCCCCGGGAAACGCTTCTCTAGGGATCTGCGTCGAGGGCCGTCACCAACGAAGACAAGGCGTGTATTCGGGATGTCGGCAATGACCTCCAGATCCTCCCAAGATTTCTCCGGGGCAAGGCGGCCCACCGCCCCGATCAGAACTTGCGCGCCCAGATCGCGTCGTAGGCACGCTGAGCGCCGCAATGGATGGAAAAGCCTGCTATCCACGCCACGCGGCCAGATTTGAAGGTTGGTGATTCCCTCGCTCAGCAACAGGTCCCGCGAGGCGGTAGACGGGACAAGATTGACGTCACAGGCGCGATGAATGGTACGGAGACGATTCCACGACAAACGCTGGGCGAAGGGGAGGTTGTACCGGGCAGTGAAGGCTGGCACGTCCGTTTGGAAGACGGCCACGACGGGAACGCCGAGA
>CAZKFI010000137.1:0-918 GCA_964551975.1 uncultured Bifidobacteriaceae bacterium
CCCAAGGGTGACACTGGAGCAACCGGGCCGGCCGGTGCGCAGGGCCCCAAGGGTGACACTGGAGCAACCGGGCCGCAGGGCCCTGCCGGCGCCCAGGGCACGAGTGGACCGGTTGGTCCGCAAGGTCCATCGGGGATAGCGGGGCCTCCTGGTTTGCCGGGCGCTCCGGGAGACCCAGCTTTTCAACGTTGCTCGGTAACTCGACGCTGGGATCTCCCGGTATGCAAGACGACCAACTATGCCCTCCCAGCGGGTGCCAAGAGTCCCCAGGCAGTCGCGTTCGATGGCACAAGCATTTGGGTAGCCGATAGCAACGCAACAACCAATGTCACCAAGATCGACCCGAACACTGGTGAAGGTATCGGTGTGCCACTGCCGGCAGGGGCCTCGGGCGCTGATGCCTTGGTGTTCGACGGGACATACATCTGGACAGCGAACTACAACACAGCCAACGTGACGCGGATCAACCCCAACACTGGTGAAGGCACCAACTTCGCGCTTCCTGCCGGCGCCACAGTTCCATTCGGCATTGCCTTCGACGGCACCTACATCTGGACATCGAACATCGGTGGGTCCAGCGCCACAAGGTTCGACCCAACAACTGGAGCGGCAACCAATTTTCCACTCCCCGCAGGAGCTGACACACCAGCCGGAATCGCGTTCGATGGAACAAGCATCTGGCTGCCGAACGCCCACAGCGACAACGTCACGCGCCTCAATCCAAGCAACGGCGAAGGCACCAACTTCGCAACGGGCTCCTGCTGCCCTCAAGGCGTTGCCTTCGACGGCACGGCAGATCTTTTCCAGAGTGTATTTGGTCAGATGGCCGAGGGTGTAGACCACGTTGGCATCGGTCGCGCCCTGGGCGCAGGAGATCTCGTCCGATTTTTTGCCGTATAGGTTGGCGGCTCCGTAAGG
>CAZKFI010000137.1:928-3013 GCA_964551975.1 uncultured Bifidobacteriaceae bacterium
GACGGCACTTACGTCTGGGTGATCAACGGTGGCACAAGCACCGTGAACCGCATTGACCCAGCCACTGGCCAAGGAACAATCTTCGCTTTGCCGTCAGGCGCACTGATTCCTATTGCAGTCCTGTATGACGGGGTCAGCATCTGGACCGCAAACTTCAACTCCGCGAACGTCACGCGGATCGACCCTTCAACCGGTGTCGGAGTGAACATCCCGCTTCCCTCGGGGGCGGTCGGTCCTCGCGGCATTGGCTTTGACGGCCGCAACCTGTGGGTTGCAAACCAAACTTCAGCCAATATCACCCGCCTTGTGCCCTAGCGACACACGAGGGCGGGCACCAACTGAAGAGTGAAGCGCCCCGGGTTTGATGACTGCCCCACGACAAACGTTGTTGGTGTCTCAAAGAAAAACACTGTGACCCGAGCGTCGAAGTGCCCCGTACGATCTGTTTCGCGCACCGCCGTTGCGACAGCGCTGCGACACCCAACACCCGAAAACACCGGCAAACGGAGGCAAAACATGGATCATCTGCCAGCCACGCCGAGGACGCGAAACACCTGCTCAGAGGCAAGAAACGCACTTAGAGCGGGTGACGAGAATCGAACTCGCGTTCTCAGCTTGGGAAGCTGATGTTCTGCCTCTGAACTACACCCGCAGCAGGCACGAGGATATCCCCCTGCAGGGCTGCCAACTAGTGTCGCCGCCGTGATCCTTTCCGACGGCACCCTGCGCGAGCTGCTGGGCTCGGGCCGCATCCTGCTCGACCCGTACGACCCGTCGCTGGTGCAGCCCGCCAGTGTGGATGTGCGCCTCGGCACCGAGTTCCGTGTGATGCGCAACAGCCGGCTCACCCACATCGACCCGTTCGAGGAACAGCCGAAGTTGATGGAAACCGTCAGCGTGCCCGAGGGCGATGTCTTCGTACTGCACCCCGGCGAGTTCGCACTGGGCCATACCGCCGAGGTGGTCGGCTGCCCGGATGACATCGTGGGAGTGGTGAATGGCAAGAGCAGCCTCGGCCGCCTCGGTCTGCAGGTGCACGCCACGGCCGGCTTCATCGACCCGGGATTCAAGGGCACGGTGGTGCTCGAGTTCTCGAACGTGTCGAACCTGCCCATTCTGCTGCGCACGGGCATGAAGATCGCCCAGTTGGTGTTCCAGCGGCTCGACAAGGCGGCCGAGCGGCCCTACGGCCACCCCGACCTGAAGAGCAAGTACCAGAACCAGAGCGGCGCCACAGCCAGCAAGTACAACCAGAACACGCTCTGACCAGTCCGGTCTCCGTCCGACGTCTCGCCGGGTCGACCATCCGAGTGGGACGCGCCACCCCGGGTGTCGGTACCCACTCGCATGGTCGGTACGCACTCGCATGGCGCGCTGACACTCGGAGGTCTGGCACGAGGTGGAGGTCAGTCCCCTGAAGTCGGATTCCGAAAAAGGTGAACTGGGGGAAGTTCTGGGGGTGGCTCGGGCAGGTCCGATGCCGGAACCCCGATGCCGGAACCCCGATGCCGGAGGGCGGGTTATTCGCCGGCGACCGGCTCCACCATGTTCGAACCCTGGTTGTGGAGATTCCGCTCGCCTGCTTCGATGGCATCGAGCAGGTGGATGGCGATGTCGGCCACCTTCACCTCGTTCTCTTCCTTGCCGGCAGCCTTCACACCGTCGTCGAGCATGATGTAGCAGAAGGGGCAGGCGGTGGCCACGCGAGTGGCGCCGGTGGAGATGGCCTCCATGGCTCGCTCGTCGTTCACCTTCACGCCGACGTTCTCCTCCATCCACATGCGGGCGCCACCAGCGCCGCAGCACATGCCCTTGGTGCCGTTGCGCTGCATCTCGACCACCTCGATGCCCTTGATGCTGCCCACCACCTTGCGCGGTGCCAGGTACACGTCGTTGTGGCGGCCGAGGTAGCACGAGTCGTGATAGGTGAGCCGCTCTTCGAGCGACGCCTGGCTCACGTCGAGCTTGCCGTTGGCGATGAGGCTCTCGAGCAACTGCGTGTGGTGCACCACCTCGTAGGTGCCGCCCAACTGCGGGTACTCGTTCTTCAGCGTGTTGAAGCAGTGCGGGCACTGGGTGATGATC
>CAZKFI010000138.1:0-2982 GCA_964551975.1 uncultured Bifidobacteriaceae bacterium
CGGAAACGGTGAAGGCCCTAGCCAACGCCGTCACCGATCCAACTCCGGGTGCAGGCGTCGTGGTAGCTATCGACGCGCTACTCACCTCACTGACATGACGGCAGATTCATGAGTCGCGATGAGGTTCGACCTGCCCAGGCACGCCTAACCAACGAGATCCTCGTCGCTTTCCTAGCCGCGGTCTTGCTCATGGGGACCATCTGGCTAATCACCGCTCACGCAGGAGCCGTAGGCATCCCGCGATCAGACGACTGGTCCTATCTGCTTACCCAATTTGAGTTTGACCAAACTGGCAGATTCACGCTGCGCAATTGGGCCGTGATGATGCTCATTGGTCAGACCCTTGCAGCCTGGCCTCTCGGCCAGTTATTCGGAGTTCAGAACATTCTGGTCCTGCAGGCAGCCGTAGCAGTTATAGGCGCTGTGAGCATCGTCGTCACTTACTGGCTATGTAGGCAAGCGGTCAATAGACCCTACGCATCTATCAGTACCGCTGCCCTAGCGTTAAGTCCGGTGTTCGGCCCCTCGACCGTGTCGTTCATGACCGATGTTCCTTCGCTCGCCCTGCAAACACTGGCACTTGCCGCAGCCGTGATTGCGCTCCGGAATCCGAGGCGACTCCTGCCGTGGTTCATCGCTAGCCAGGCGATCGGACTCATCGCGTTCACCTTTCGCGATTACTCGCTTGTTGTCAACCTCGTCACCGGTGCCCTGTTCGCAGTTCACCTCAGACGCAAACCGTCGCAGGCTGCCATCGTTGGCGCTATAACCCTGACAGTTTTGGGGCTGGCCGGGGGTCTCTACTTCTGGCGCCATTCGTTGCCAATGGACAACGGTGTCCACAATTGGGAACCCTTTTGGGCTCTGACCCTCGTGGCGCGGGGCCTGATCACCGTCTCACTGCTCATACTGCCGGCCCTGGCACTCGTCTCTCCACGTCGCGTCATTCAGAGTCTTCGCGAACTTCCCTGGTCGTGGTGGTCCGTCTGGCTCGTACCAGCGCTCCTGGTTCTACTGCTTTCCCGTGGCGAACTCCTAGGGAACATCATCCACCCATTCGGCGATAGCTGGCTAACAGTCGGACCGGGCTTTCGCTTCTGGCCGCTCTGGGTTAATCGACTGATCATCGTCACCGCGTCTCTTGCCTTCCTCCTCACTTCACTCATTGGACTACTGGGTTTGCGAACTGCTGTAACTCGTGTCAAGACTGTCGGTCTAACGCCAGTCATTGATGAACTGACTGGAAGGTCACCAGTGGCCACGTTGCTCGTGGGATACGGACTTGCTGTTCTGACTGCTCACTCACTGGCAACCCTCGCAGTTGGCGCCTGGTACCTCGATCGTTACTTCATTTCCGTGGTGCCCTTTGGCTGCCTGGGCATCATTCTGGTCTCGCGACATCTCGGTTTGGTGCGTGCGCGCCTGCAACTCGTCGTGCCTGGCGTCGTTCTTGCCCTCTTCGCACTCTTTTCCCTACACGTCACCGATCTAACTGCCCTCTCGGAAAGTGCCCGCTGGCAGGCAGGTCTGGCAGCGGAGAAGGCCGGCATTCCGGCCGCCAATATCGATGCTGGCCAACAGTGGGTGGGCTTCTATGAACCGCATCCGGGCGTCGGTCCAAATGACGTGCTGCAACGCCCGGAGCGGCCATGGTGGCAGAACCGATACCCGGGTCGGGCCTTCTGCGCCACCGTCGTAACCAGTCAATCCCCCGAGGATCTCCAGTACGTGATTGAAGAGCTGCGGCATCGCAGTCTTCTAGGAGTGGAATTCACCAGTACCCTGGTAGAAGGTCCGGATAGATGCAGCCACTAGCTCGCGACCTGGCTTGGCATGGGATGAGAGCATGTGCACCGTGAAGAGCACACCTTCAGTCACGGTGCTAATTCCATGTCGTAATGAGGCGGTAGCGATTCAACAGGTCATCAAAGACTTTCGAAATGTGCTTCCCGACGCCATGATCCTAGTTGTCGACAACGCCTCCCAGGATGAAACTGGCAACCTTGCTTTCGATGCAGGAGCACGCGTCATCTATGAGCCCCGATTGGGAAAGGGCTTTGCTGTCAGAACAGGATTCGCGGTGGCCAACACAGACCTCGTGCTCCTCGTTGATGGTGATGGCACCTACGATGCCGGAAGCGCGCCCCTGATGATTCAGGCGTCGATGGACGGAGCGGACGTGGTACTCGGCTGCAGAATTCACTCTGACAGCGCCCGGGCGCCGTACCGAAGAGGCCATGTGCTTGGAAATCGCCTGCTCACCGGTCTGTCTGGCTGGCTCATTGGCTTTCGTGGTCGGGATTCCCTGACCGGCTACCGCCTAATGACCGACCGCTTCGTTCGCACCTTCGTTGGCGGCGCCAGCGGCTTCGAGATCGAAACCGAGCTCAATGCTCACGCCCTGCGACTTGGCTTGGCGGCACGCGAGATTGATAGCGGCTACTCCGACAGACCCGAAGGTTCCTTGAGCAAATTGCGCACGTACCACGATGGTGCAAGGCTAGCGAAATCATTGTTGCGTCTGTTCTACAACATGCGGCCTCTTGCCTTTTTCATCATCGCTGGGATGCCCTGGCTGATCGCAGCAACCATTTTGGGTGTCTACGTCGCAGCGGCTTATCTGAAAACGGGATTGGTTCTCAACTTCCCCAGTCTGATCGCAGGAGTCGGTTTCGCCATCGTCTTTGCAATTTTTTGGTTGGCGGGACTCATCACGCAGCAGATTGCGACTGCTCGCTCTGAAGCGCTCCGCTTAGCCTTTCAAAACCGACCACACCACGCCTCGTAGGAATTGCACTACTTGACGCCTCCGCCATCCGGCCAACCTAGACACAAAGGAGGTTATGAAGATCGTGACAGAGCCATGCGACGCCTACACTGGTACAGACAACCTTGAGGCGATGTCCAAGGCGGTTCACTACAACACCTTCCTCGTTGATCTTGTGTACTCGTACCTGCGCTCAGAAACGATGGCGCTGGATT
>CAZKFI010000139.1:0-435 GCA_964551975.1 uncultured Bifidobacteriaceae bacterium
CGCGCGTGTTGCCCGCAGCGTCCGTCGACGTGACCTTGAAATTATAGGTGATACCGTCTTCTACCGTGGCAGTGTAGGTCCACTGTCCGGCGCCGTTGGCGATGGCCGTCCCCAAGAACTCCGTGCCGTTATAGACCTTCACCGTGGCGTTGTATACATTCCCAGTCAATTCAATGCTGGTGTCATCAGTTCTGCTACGATAGTTGACATCCCCTTGGACGCTGCCCACATCGTCATTGGCAGAATAAAAACCTACGGTGTTCGCCCTGGTGTCGCCCGTCACACGGAAGTAGGGTGTAGGTTCGCTGAGGTTGCCGGCCGCATCGGTTTCGGTGACGTTGAAACTATAGCTGTAGTCGTGGTTCAATGCGGCCAAGTAGGACCAGGTGGTTCCGGTGACGTCGGCCAAGTCTTTAACGTTCGTATAGTTATAGA
>CAZKFI010000139.1:445-2950 GCA_964551975.1 uncultured Bifidobacteriaceae bacterium
CGCAAATTCTCGGGAGCGAGGATCCCGCGGTCGCGACCGTCACCGTGCTCCCCGCTTCGCAGGTGCCCCAAAGCGCAAGGCTCATGTCGTCAGTCGTCGAGCCAGAGATGAGCGCCCCAGTGACGCTGCCCACATCGTCTGTGGCCCCACCAAAATTGGCGATCGGGGCAGTCGTGTCTTGTGAAGGAGGCGTTACAGGTGGAGTCGGAGGTGCAATGATGGTGCTCGACTGCAACGCACTCTGGACAGCGGTGAGCATGCCCTTCGAGTTGTTTGGATCAATGACTTTGGCACCTTCAGTGAGCAAGTTGACGCCCTCTTGATTCACTGTGGCTGTGGTGTTGCCCGTCAAGCTGACCGCCTGAATCAATGCATCAAGCGTCGCCTTGACACTTCCGTTATTATTTTCGTCAGCCCCTGACAGCGCGGCCAGTAACTTTCCATAGGTATTCGAAACTAAGGCATTCCCACTCTGATCAACGATGGTCAGGATCTCGCCCTCGGTGAGGCTCTCCAATCCGAAAGCCTTCGCCACGGCCGCGTTGGTATCATGGACCAGCGTCGCGGTAAGCGGTGCGCGTTGCGCTACTTGAGAGGCCTCATGATAGGCGAGTGCGGTCAGAATATTGACGTTGAGGGTGATGACACCATTTAACGTGACGATCTCCCCCATGCTAAAGAGCACCGCGTCACCCAGGTCTTTGGGGTTGCCCGTGGCCTCGTCCATGTAGTCAGGAATATTGTTGGCGGGGTTCTGAACCTTCACGATCACCACCCCGGTGTAGGCGCCTACCTTGACAGTGACCGTGCCGTCTCCATTGATTTCGCCTTGGCCCAACAAGGTCGTGCCGTCAGCGGCATAGATCATCGCTTGCAGGTCGTTACCGTTGACAACGGGCCCACCCACCACCTTGGCGACCACGGTGTTATTGACTGGCGCCGGGGCAACACCGCCGGATGGATTGACCGGCACCGCGGCAACACCGCCGGATGAACTGAGGATCCCCAAGCCTCCGAGTACGAGCGCGGCAAACAAAGGCTCACCGCCCCCGCCAGCAGTCGCTGCAGCACCGGCTCCACTTTCTGCTGCACCCGCGCTCAGCTCCGGCAACGCCGTGGCCTCCGTGACAAGCTGCATCGGTCCACCACCTTCGCTTGCCTCGAACACAGCGCCCGCCTCAGACCCGTAAAACCGCTCGACGACGACGGTGACTTCGCTATCGGCCTCCACCACCAGCGCATTGCCCTTGCGCTTGAGCCTTGCTGATGGCACGGGCTTGAGCGTTTTGGCATCGATCAGTCTGTAGGTGGCCCCGGGCTCTGCCGTGACGACAGTGGACTGCTCTAAAGCCATGTCTTTAACGGACTGATTTTGGGAAATTTGACGCAGGATGAAGCGTGCCATGGAAAATCCTCATGGGGTGACGTTGAGACGCTCTACAGACGAGCAAGTCCGGTGGTTTACGGCGTTAACGATAAACCCTCCGCCCCTGAAGATCATTGCAAATGATTGCGAACATGCTTGCGCCCCGACCGCTTCGATCCACAATCGGATCTTGCGCAGAGCTCGCTTCGAAATGTTTCGCAATCTTTCCGAGACGACCGCGTTCTGCGCACAGGTATCAAGCTGGCCGGTGCGGCTCCCGCGGTCGAGAACCCGCCTCCCACGCTCGGACAGCACACGTTCGAGATCCTCATGGAGCTGGGGTTTGACGATGACGAGATCGCCCGACTCCGACAGGAGGGCGCGACATGACCGCCAGCAAAGACGGCTCCGAACAACTCGGTCGCGATTGGTGGCGCACGGCGATCATCGACATGGCGCCGGGTGTGATCCGCTGTCGCGGATACGCCGTCGAAGACCTGATCCGCCAAGGGATGGTTCTGACCGAAATGGTCTGGCGGATGACCCGGGGTGATCTGCCCTCGGCGGGCCAGGCCGAGTTGCTGGAGGCCGCACGGATGTCGGCCGTCGACCACGGTCCGCAGGCCCCCAGCATCGCCATCGCTCGCATGGCCGCCACGTGCGGCGTGGGCTTGAACGGAGCCATCGCGTCAGGTCTGAATGCACTGGGCGACGTGCACGGTGGGGCCGGAGAGCAGGCGTTGGCCTGGTTACGACATCGTGGCGAAACGGCTTTGCAGCGAAGTGCCTGTCCAGCAGGCGGTGGAGTCGGCGCTGGCAGGTCATGTGGCTCGACACGGCATGGCCATCCCCGATTTCGGACATCGCTTCCACCCGGTCGACCCGCGCACGGCGCCACTGCTTGAGCGTGTGGACGAGGTTGCCTCGCAGGGCGTGGTGACTGGGCCCTACGCCACGATCGCCCGCGCGATCGAGACGGCGCTGTCACGAGGCCGGAAGAAGCCGGCGCCGATGCACATCGATGGCGCGACCGCCGTCATCTACGGCGAGCTCGGCTTTGACGCGCCTCTGGCCCAGGGCCTGTTCTGCCTCTCGCGAGCCGTGGGCCTGCTGGCCCACGCCTGGGAGCAAATGCACCA
>CAZKFI010000140.1:0-2949 GCA_964551975.1 uncultured Bifidobacteriaceae bacterium
AACCGCTTCGGCCGGGTGAGCCCAACCACCGCGCAGCACGTCATCGACGACATCGGCCCACTGCTGTTGCCCGACGACGTCATCCTCGACGGCGGCCCCTGCACCATCGGCGTGGAATCGACCATCGTCGACTGCACCGGCGCGCAACCAGTCATCCTGCGCACCGGCCAGATCACCGCCGAGCAGATCGAAGCGGTGACCGGCTTACCCCTTGGCACGCACTCCACCGTGCGTGCCTCCGGCACACTCGCCGCCCACTACGCCCCGACCGCGCAAGTCATCCTCACCACCGAAGCGCAGCTGCCCCAACCCGACGTCACCCACCAGCCCACCGCAGGCTTACTCGCCCTGGCATCCATCACCACACCACCAGGCATGGTGCGCCTGGCAGCACCCCAAGACGTCGAGGAGTACGCCCGCATGCTCTACGCCGCGCTGCGTGAAGCTGACGCCCTGCAGTTGACCACCGTCTGGGCCATCCCACCAAGCGGCACCGGACTTGCCGAAGCGATCCGCGACCGACTCACCCGTGCCGCAACCGACCACGCATCACGCACTACTTCGGTGGCATCCGAACTGCCGCATCAAGGCGAATGACCTCACCGTTGAGGTAGGTGTTCTCGATGATCGCCGTCGCCATGTGCGCGTACTCATCCGGCCGGCCGAACCGCCGCGGGAACACCGGCAGTGCACCGAGTGCATCCTTCACCGGGTCAGGCAAGTACGCATAGATCGGCGTATCGATCAGCCCTGGTGCAATCGTCGCCACCCGAACACCCACCGCAGCCAGATCTCGCGCCAACGGCAACGTCATCCCGACGATGCCACCCTTGCTTGCGCTGTACGCAGCCTGACCGATCTGCCCGTCATAGGCAGCCAGTGACGCGGTCATCACCACCACGCCGCGTTCCCCATCGGTATTGGGTTGCTGCGTGGCCATCACCGCCGCCGCCTGCCGCACGACATCGAAGGTGCCGATTAGGTTCACCGCGATCACCGTCTGGTACGCCGCCAGGTCGGCCGGGTTGCCTTCCTTATCCAACGTGCGCTGCGCCCAACCGATTCCCGCGCAACACACCACCGCATCAATGCGACCAAAGCCGTCCACGCAGGCCTGCACCGCAGCCCCCACCTGCTCGCTGTCGCGAACATCGGTGGCCACCGCGATCACCCGCCCCGGGTATGCATCCACCAGGTGCTGGGCACGGTCGGCATGTAGGTCGGCTACCGCCACCCCGCGCGCCCCAAGCTCCAGCAGCCGACGCACGGTGGCTTCCCCTAAACCGGACGCACCCCCGGACACCAGCGCAACGATCCCCTCGATCTGCATGGCAGTCTCCTCCTCAACGCAACCCGGTTCTAGTCATACCCCAACTCGTGCAACCGCCGATGGTCAATCCCAAATTAATGGGCGGTGCCGCAAGATCCGTAGTGCGCGCCAAGGCCGGTTCAGGGCTTCTCGCGAGGTTCGAGTGGGTTTGAGACATCGAACCCGCAGTATTGTGCCGCTGCCAGAAGTTGGCGGTCGGCGGTTGCGAAGACGTCCACCTTGCATGCGGTCGCAGCAGCCAAGTGGACTGCGTCGTAGCCGCGAAGCCCTACCCCTTCCGCTAGGTCTCCAGCGGCGTGGACGATGGCTGAGGTTACAGGCACTACGTCGAGTTGCGCCCACAGGTTCACCAGTTCCGTCTTTGCCAGCGACAATCCGTGAGCGGTGAGCCGGCTGCCACGTCGTGCCGACGCCAGCGCTGCACGCGCCTCAACGTAGCCGATCTCCGCGCACATCACGAAGTCCGACTCGAGCCACAGTCGTTGGGCAGTGTCCCCGCCAACTTCGTCGGCCACCAGCAACTTCAGCAGTACCGAGGTGTCGATGTAGGTGATCACCGCCGCTGTTCTGCTACGAGTTGGTCAAGTGGCTCACCTGGGGCAAGCTTCACTCGCCGGGATGGCAGGCGCCGACCAGCGTCCGCTGCTGGGCGCACGATGCCGTCCTTGATCAACTCCTCTCGTCGGTCGACGTCAGGTGCCATTGCGGTGAGTCTGGCAATGGGTCGGCCGTGCTCCGTAACGGTGATCTCCTCGCCCGCCCTGACCCGATCCAGGTAGCTGCTCAGTTGGTTCTTCAACTCGCGTACCCCGACAGCTGACCGATTTGTAGCTCTTTCCATAATTCTATTGTAGCCTCAATCGCAGCCCAGCCAACGACTGCTACCAGCGACGCAGGCGCCACGCACCCACCCACAAAAATCTCAGCGGGCTCTAGTCGTACCCCAACTCGTGCAACCGCCGGTCATCAATCCCGAAGTGATGGGCGATCTCATGGACGACCGTAATGCGCACCTCCTCGACCACCTCCTCGGCAGTCCGGCAAAACTCCAGCAGGGGCCGGCGATAGATGAAGATCTGGTCGGGCAATGACCCGGCGTAACTCATCCCCCGCTCGGTCAGCGGCACCCCCACATACAGCCCCAACAGGTCCGGATCCTCGGCCGGAGCCTCCTCCTGGACCAGCACAACAACGTTGTCCATATATATGGTGATGTCCCCCGGCAGCGAGTCCAGAGCCTCCGCCACCAAACCCTCGAATTCCTCGGCAGAAACCTCGACCACCCAAGCATCATCCCCTGCCCGGAGTTTGAGCCCAACCCGACACTGACTATGCTTCAGTGGTCGCCGACGGCTACGCCGAAGGAGATCGAGCAGTCCGCGGTCCCCATCGTCTAGCGGCCTAGGACTCCGCCCTTTCAAGGCGGCAGCGCGGGTTCGAATCCCGTTGGGGACACAGCCTCACACGAGGCCCCGTAGCGCAGTTGGTTAGCGCGTCGCCCTGTCACGGCGAAGGTCGCGGGTTCGAGTCCCGTCGGGGTCGCCAACCGGAGCAATCCGGTTCAACGGCCAGGTAGCTCAGTTGGTACGAGCGTCCGACTGAAAATCGGAAGGTCGGCG
>CAZKFI010000141.1:0-2894 GCA_964551975.1 uncultured Bifidobacteriaceae bacterium
GTGCTCCTGCACCTGCGTCACGGCGGCGACGAACACGGCCAGCACCTGCTGGCACGGGATGACACCGGGGAACTTCTGGGTTATGCCCATCTGGACGTCACAGACTCTGTGCAGGGTGCCAGTGCCGAGATGTTGGTAGCCCCCACCGATCGTCGACGGGGAGTGGGACGTGCGCTCATCACCAACCTGACGGACCTCACCGCCCAAGGCCGGCTGCGTCTGTGGGCGCATGGTGAGCAGGCGGGTGCGCGGGAACTGGCCGAGTCCATGGGCTTTCGCACCACGCGAGTGCTCTGGCAGATGCGGCGCTCACTGCTGGCAGCGCTGCCGCGGGTGGTGCTGCCGCCTGGTGTCACGATCCGCTCCTTCCTGCCTGATAGTGATGCGGCTGCCTGGATCACCCTCAATGCGCAGGCATTTGCTGGCCACCCCGAGCAGGGCAGCTGGACCCTGGAGGACCTGACCATGCGGATGGCTGAGCCTTGGTTCGAGTCAACCGGCTTCCTACTCGCCGTAGCCGAGGAAACTGGCGAGCTCGTGGGGTTCCACTGGACGAAGGTGCATGGGTTCGGTGCGCAGGCGCCTTTGGGACACGCGCAGGCGCCTTTGGGGCATGCGCATGCGACTTTCGGACATGCGCATGCGCCTATAGGAGAGGTGTACGTGGTCGGAGTTCGCCCGGACTATCGAGGAAGTGGCCTCGGCCGAGCGTTGACCATCGCGGGTCTGGAACATCTGCGCGGTCTCGGCCTGTCCCAAGCCATGCTCTACGTCGACGCTGAGAACACCCGAGCAATCCGCCTCTACGAGGGCCTGGGGTTTGCGCGCTGGGACACCGACGTCATGTACCAGCGGCCATCGAAGGCGAACGGTAGGTGAAGACGATTCCTGGCTGAACTGCCTGTGCCACCATTGCGAGGTGAGTGAGGCAGCCGTAGGAGCCGTCGGTTCAACCGACCTAGTCCCACCCGTGGCCTCGCCCAGCGGAGCCGAGGAACTCCCCAGTAACCGATTCCTTGATCGCGAGGATTCCTGGCTGGCGTTCAACCAGCGCGTTCTGGAATTGGCTGAGGACACCTCGTTGCCGATCTTGGAACGGGCTAAATTCCTGGCGATCTTCGCCAGCAATATGGACGAGTTCTTCATGGTGCGAGTGGCGGGCTTGAAGCGGCGAATCGCCACCGGCATCGCCGTGCCGACCCCCAGTGGGCGAACCCCCCGTGAGGTGCTGGAGAACATTTGGCGGCGTGCACATGCACTGCAGCGTGAGCACGCGATGGTCTTTCGCAATCAGGTGCTTCCGGAACTGCAATCGCATGGCCTGACCCTGTTGGATTGGGAGGACCTCAGTCCACCGGAACGCGCCGGGCTGGACCGCTTCTTCGACGAGCAGGCCTTTCCCGTACTCACGCCACTTGCGGTGGATCCATCGCACCCGTTCCCGTACATCAGCGGGCTCTCGCTGAACCTGGCGATCGTGGTCCGCAATCCCGAGACCGGGATGGATCTCTTCGCCCGCGTCAAAGTGCCGCCATCGCTACCGAGGTTCGTCCCCGTGGGGCCAGGTCGATTCGTGTCGCTCGAGCGAGTGATCGCCGCACACCTTGATGACCTCTTCCCGGGTATGGAGGTTGTTCGTCACCACTACTTCAGGGTTACCCGTAACGAGGACGTGGAGGTTGAAGAGGACGATGCAGAGAATCTGCTCCTTGCGCTGGAGCGTGAACTTCTGCGGCGTCGCTTCGGTCCACCAGTGCGTCTGGAGGTTGAGGAGGCGATCGACCCTTACGTCCTGGACCTCCTGATCGACGAACTCGACGTCAGCCCGGACGAAGTCTTCCGCATTCCCGGGCCCCTGGATCTCACCGGACTTTGGGCCTTCGTCAATCTTGATCGTGATGACCTCAAACAGCGCCGGTTCGTCGGCCGGACTTCACGGCAGCTGAGCGAGGTCGAGTCGTCATCTGAGCCAGGTATCTTCGCTGCGGTTCGTGAGCATGATGTGTTGTTGCATCATCCGTACGACTCGTTCTCCACTAGCGTGCAACTCTTCTTGGAGCAGGCGGCGCAGGATCCGAATGTCCTGGCAATCAAGCAGACCCTCTACCGAACAAGCGGTGACTCCCCCATTGTCGACGCATTGATCACGGCAGCCCAGGAAGGCAAGCAGGTGCTGGCGTTGGTGGAGATCAAGGCGCGTTTCGATGAACAGAACAACATCGAATGGAGTCGAAAGCTCGAAGAGGCTGGGGTGCATGTTGTCTATGGACTCGTTGGCCTGAAGACGCACAGCAAGTTGTCTTTGGTGGTGCGCAATGACGGCGACCGACTGCGCCGGTACTGCCACATCGGTACCGGTAATTATCACCCCAAGACGGCGCGACTCTACGAGGATTTCGGGTTGCTGACATGTAACCCAGAGGTGGGCGCGGACATCTCGAACCTGTTCAACGTACTGTCCGGCTACTCCCTCAACACCGACTATCACCGCCTACTCGTCGCACCGCACTCGGTGCGCAATGGGCTGATCGAGCGGATCGAGAGGGAGATTGACCACCACCGACAAGGCAGGCCCGCTGGTATTCGCTTCAAGTCCAACGCTCTTGTGGACGAGCGAGTCATTGATGCGCTGTACCGAGCCGATCAGGCCGGAGTCCCCGTGGAGATCTTCGTTCGCGGGATCTGTTCACTTCGACCGGGTGTTCCAGGCTTGAGTGAACGCACTCGGGTGGTGAGCATCCTTGGGAGATTCCTCGAACACTCGCGGGCCTACTGCTTCGTCAACGGTGGTGAGCATGAGGTCTGGATCGGCTCAGCAGACATGATGCACCGTAACCTGGACCGTCGTGTTGAGACATTGGTTCGACTCATCGACCCCGACCATCGCAAGGTGA
>CAZKFI010000142.1:0-2298 GCA_964551975.1 uncultured Bifidobacteriaceae bacterium
CACGATGAGAGCGGTATTCGGATCCATAGGAGACATCCAGACACGCTGGCACCAGGCAGGCGATTCGGGTGCGCCGGTGCTGCTGATCCATGGCGCAGGGGTTTCGGGGGCCAGCTGGCTCAAAGTGATCGATCCGCTGGCCCGGGATTTTCGGGTTGTGGCTCCGGATACCTTGGGACACGGGTTCACGATGCCCGGCCCCTTGCAGTCCGGCCCTCCCCACCCGGCAATGATCGCGCATCTTGCGCGCTTGGTGGATGACCTAGGCTGGCAGCGTTTCCACGTCGTCGGAAGTTCCTTCGGAGCACTTCTCGGCGCCTTACTCTACTTCCACATGCCCGATCGAGTAGAGCGTCTGGTCGTCGTCAGTAGCGGCTCCTTCGCGAACTCCGACGAGGAATTGGCGGGCTCGCTCCAGGAAGCCCTGGCAAATGGCCTGGCGGCCATGGACGATCCTACCTACGACAACTGCAGGCGTCGCATGGAACACATCTGCCACGACAAGGCCTCTGTCGCGCCAGAGATGATCGTCATGCAGATGACCGAGTACGCACTCCCCTGGGCCCGGGAAGCCTTCGAGAGGCGCGTACGCGGAATGATGGATATCGAAGCCTGCAAGCCCTATCGCGTTCTGCACAGGCTCGAGTCGATCGAAGTCCCCACGCTGATGCTATGGGGGCGTAACGACACACGGGGACTCTACGCAAGCGCGCTGCGGGCGGTGGAGCGCATCCCGGATGCGCGACTCATCGCCTTCGATCATTGCAAGCACCACCCGCACCTCGAACATCCTCAGGTCTTCGCCGACGTCGTCGCCAGATTCCTCAAGGGACACGACATGGAGGTCTACGGCGACCTCCTGCCCACGTGAAGGAGTTGCAGACAGTGCACCCGAACGCATCTGACACCGTAGACCGTCAAGCACCCACGATCCGCCATGCTGAGAACACGTGAATACTTCCACCCGCGCCGACTCGGACACGCCAACCTGTTCGTTTCGGACATCGACCGCTCCATGGCCTTCTACAAGGATGTGGTCGGGCTGGAGGAGGTCTACTTCCGCCCACCCATCAAGGCCGGATTCCTGTCCAACGGCAACACCCACCATGACATTGGCCTGTGTGACATTCACGGCTCCGCAGGCCGGGGCCACCAGCCCGGCCTGAATCACATCGGCCTGGAACTCGAGAACGAGGTGGATCTCGTCGAGAGTTACTTCGCGATGAAGCGCAACGAGGTTCCGTACGATCGAGCCACCGACCACGACATCGCGCACGCGGTCTACCTCCGAGATCCGGACGGCAACCAGATCGAGATGTACGCTGACACCACGGTCAGCTGGCGTACGCAGCGCACGGGAACCGTGATGGCACCGACCATCAAGTGGACGCCCGAGTCGCGTCCGCCGACCACCGATATCTTCTACAACCCCAATCCGGAGATTCGACGCGTCGAGGCGGCGGTCTTCCACCCTCGCCGGGTGACGCACGTGGTGCTCGTGGTGAACGACTTCGAGGGCTGCCTCGCCCGCTACACAGGCATCATCGGGCTTGACGTGAGCGCGGGCGGCGCAGGGTGTGGGTACGCCGTGCTGGGCGGTCTGTGCAACGAACCCAGTCTCGTCCTGTTCCGCGCCCGGCCGGGGCGGCCTGCCGGGCTGCACCATGTCGGCCTTCTGGCCTGGGACGAGGAAGACCTGGACGGTGCAGGGACACGCCTGGCGCGCGTCGGCCTTACCGCCGAAGTGGAACTGGATTCCCGTTACCGGCGCTGCATTCACGTTCTCGACCCGGACGGTATCCGCCTGCAGTTCTACGTCGATCGTGAAGGCGGCCTCGACGCCTTGTGCCAAGCGCCGGAGGACCTGGCTCTCTTCCTCGCCTGAGAGCCTCGACACTCGCAGGCATCGCGTCCACGCACGGGCAGACCACGAAGATGCGCGTTCGATTCGCAGAAGTCGCAGGCGTGCAGACGCGCTACTACGAGGCGGGTAAGGCCATGGGGTCTGCCGACCCGGTGCTCCTGCTGCACGGCGCGGGGATGTCCAGTGATTGTTGGATACGCAACATCCCGGACTTGGCGAACGAACGTGCCGTTGTGGCGCCAGACGAACTCGGCCAGGGCCTCACAGGAACGGGAGCCGCCGCACAAGGGCCGCCCCACCCTTGGATCGTGGAGCATCTCGTCGCGTTGGTGGAGCACCTGGGGTGGACACGCTTCACTGCAGTCGGCAGTTCCTTCGGAGCACTTATCGCGGCCTTGCTGTACTTCAGATTGCCCAGCCGGGTACGCTCACTG
>CAZKFI010000142.1:2324-2844 GCA_964551975.1 uncultured Bifidobacteriaceae bacterium
CGAGCGGTTCCGCAGTGAACAGAGAGGGCGACTCCGACCTTCAGTCTGCCTACCGCAACGGCCTGAGCGTCCTTGAGGATCCTTCCCCCCAGACCTGCCGCTTGCGGCTCTCGCGCATCTTCCACGACGGCGCTGCGGTGCCTCCGGAGTTGGCCTTCATGCAGGCAACGCTGTACGCCATGCCGGGGGCACGTGAATCCTACCTGCGGCGTATGCACGGCATGATGCAGTTCGAGGCGTGCCGCCCCTACAAGATCGTCGGGCGCCTGGAGCAGATCGACGTGCCGGTGCTGCTGGTGTGGGGCAGGAACGATCCACGCGGACGCCACGATCGCGCCCAGGAGGCCGCCGCACGCATCCCCAAGGCGGAACTCGTTACCTTCGACGACTGCGGACACCACCCGCACATCGAAGCTCCGCAACGCTTCAACGAGACCGTGGCCGGTTTCCTGCGTCGGCAGGACAGACCACAGCGCATGACATGACGCTCCGCGCCCCCCCAGCACCTCACTCATCCATC
>CAZKFI010000143.1:0-2821 GCA_964551975.1 uncultured Bifidobacteriaceae bacterium
CACTAACTCAGCAGTGTCCGAGCAGTAGTTGCCCATCTTCTCGATGGTGCGTCCCACCGAAAACCCCCGCACCGTGGTCGGCACCAGGATCAAACTCATGCCCTGATAGGCACCCTCGTCCGAGGTTCGCGCAAGCAGGCAGATCCAATCAGCCTGCGCGCCATTCGTAATCCACATCTTGCGACCGTTGATCACCCAATCGCCACCGTCACGACGAGCACGCGTCGTGATCGAAGCCACGTCGGATCCGGCACCAGCCTCGCTCACGGCAATGGAGCAGACCATGTCCCCAGAAAGCGCCGGTTCGAGAAAGTTGCGCTTGAGCTCATCGGAGCCGAATCGGGCCAGGGCCGGGGTCGCCATGGCTGCCTGCACGGACAACGCAGTGGAGACGCCTCCCGCGTCAACGCGCCCGATCTCTTCGGCCACCACGACCGTGAAGGAGTGGTCAACGCCACCGCCACCGTAGGTCGGGTCGTATTCAAGGCCGAAGGCTCCGACCTCGCCGAACTTCTTGAATAGCTCGTGGGCTGGGAGGCGTCGAGCCTCCTCCCAGGCATCGACATACGGGTTGATTTCGCGTTCCACCAGTTGTCGAATCACCTGGCGCAGCTGATCGTGCTCTGGTCCGAATTCCATGGCACCCCCATTCTGGTCGCTTCGCGTATTCTGCCCGCTCGTCAGCGAAGCCTGTTCGGGCAGACCTCAGTGCCCGAGCGATCTGCCTGGCATGATGATCATCGAGCTGAGGGGCGTTTTCCCCGCTGGGAATTGAGGGAGCCAGGTCATGTCAGCGGCAAGTGCGGTCCAAGTGCCAGGCGATGACGGTGGTGGCCGCCTACGCTTTCGCCGCCGACGGGTCTCCCCAGCGGCTGATATCAGCATCCGAGTGGCCGTTGCGTTGGCCTGCCTGTGTATTACAGCTGCAGTCGTCTACTTCGAGCGGTCCTGCTATCGGGATGGCGATGCCATTGGAACCCTGACCTGGTTGGACTCCTTCTACTACGCGACAGTCTCACTCTCGACCACGGGCTACGGCGACATCACACCTGTCTGCCCATCATCTCGACTAGCCAACATTCTGATCATCACACCACTGCGTTTCCTGTTCCTGATCGTCCTGATCGGTACGACTATTGAGGTACTCACCAAGCGCACCCGCAATGAACTGCGCACCTACTACTGGAGGAAGCGCGTGCACGGACACACCATCATCGCCGGCTTCGGTGTCAAGGGCCGCGCGGCTGCAAAGTCGCTCGTCGATTCGGGGATCCCTCGGGAATCCATCGTGGTGGTCTCGCCTGATCGCATGGCCGTCGACGAGGCAACACGCAGTGGGTTCGTCGGTTTGGTCGGCGACGCTCGGCGCGAGGAGGTCCTCATCGAAGCCTCAGCCGATAAAGCGGCACGCGTGGTCGTCGCCGCCGATGAGGATGACACCTCCGTGCTGGTGACGTTGACCGCCCGGAGGTTGGCCCCGACCGCTCGCATTGTGGCTGCGGTACGTGAATCGCAGAACACAGACGTACTGCGCCAATCGGGTGCCGACGCAGTCATCGGTACTGCTGAATCGGCGGGTCGATTGATGGGTCTTTCGCTGCTCGCCCCCGAAGCTGGACAAATCATGGAAGACCTACTCGATTCGCGCCGTGGGCTCGACATCATCGAACGACCCATCACCCGTGAGGAACTGGGTCTCACCCCGTCGGAATTGGATGCTCGTGGCCAACTGCTGCTTGCCGTAGTGCGCAATGGCGAGATGCACCGGTTCTTCGATGAAAGCATCCGGACCCTGCAGATGGGCGACCTACTCGTCCTGATCACTCATCAGGGCAGTGACCGCACCGATGAAACTCATCAGGAATCTCGCTAACTCACGATGTACGCAATCCTCGCTGAAGAAGCAGGTGGACCCGAGGTCCTGCACTGGCGCGAGGTCTCCGATCCCGCAATTGGCGTCGGGGAAGTGCTCGTGGAGGTCGCGGCGACCGCAGTCAACCGGGCCGACCTCCTGCAACGGCAGGGTTTGTACCCGCCGCCGCCCGGGGCATCCACGATCCTGGGATTGGAATGCTCAGGGACGATCCAGAAACTCGGTCCCGGTGTCACGACGCACCAGGTCGGAGATCAGGTGACAGCACTCCTCGCCGGCGGCGGATACGCCCAACAGGTCGCAGTGCCCGTGGAACAACTCATGCCCGTGCCCACCGGAATCGACCTCGTCACTGCAGGTGCACTGCCGGAGGTCGCCTGCACGGTGTGGAGCAATCTTGTGATGACTGCTGATCTACAACCAGGTGAATGGATCCTGATTCACGGCGGTGGTTCGGGCATCGGCACCATGGCTATCCAGGTAGCTCGCGCACTAGGTGCCCACATTGCCGTGACGGTAGGGAGTGAGCAGCAGGCCGCGGCGGCCCGGGAGCTAGGGGCCGATGTCGCGATCAACTACCACGATGAAGACTTTGTAGCTCAGGTTGACGAGATCACCAAGGGCCAAGGTGTTGACGTCATCCTGGACAACATGGGTGCCGCGTATCTGAATCGCAACATCGCGGCACTAGGGCGCAATGGCCGGTTACTGATCATCGGCATGCAAGGTGGGGTTAAGGGTGAGTTCGACATCTCGTCTGCTTTGCGCAAGAACGCCAGAGTCCTGCCGTCGAGCCTTCGTGGACGGCCCTTGGCCGAAAAAGCTGCCGTCTGTCATCAGGTGGTCGAATACCTTTGGCCGCTGATCAAAAATGGAGTTGTCCGGCCCATCATCGCCGAGCGGTTCCCCTTGCCGAAGGCGGCGCAGGCGCATGCTCGACTTGAGTCC
>CAZKFI010000144.1:0-2820 GCA_964551975.1 uncultured Bifidobacteriaceae bacterium
GAGTGCGCCGGCACCGAAGAGTTCGGTGGTGTGGAACACACCGCGTACATCTTCCACGGCGTAGACCGCATTGGGTAGCAGGTGCACGAGTTGATCAAGGACCGGTTTTGGATCGAAGGTGACGGTTTCAATGATGGTTTCCGGTTCCACGGTGGCGAGGACAGCGCCGTTGCTGCAGACGACCCAACCGTCGAGGCCGGCCGCGCGCGCAATTGGCGCGGTTGTTGACAGGGATCGTCCGGTGGCCAGCACCACGGTGATGCCGGCATCCCGCGCTCGAGTGATGGCGTCGATGACCGGTTCGGCGACAGTGCCGAGGTGAGGCGTCAGGGTGTCGTCGATGTCAAGGGCAAGGAGTTCGGGGAAGAACCCGTCGGGGTAGGTGATCATGCGTTACCGCTTACTCGTTGCAGGTTCAAGGACAGTACGGCCGCCGAGGTAAGGCTGCAGTGCCTGAGGCACGAGCACAGAGCCGTCGGCCTGCTGGTGGTTCTCCAGGATTGCCACGATCATGCGCGGCATGGCACAGAGGGTGCCGTTGAGTGTGGCGAGCGGGCGCACGCCCTGGCTGTCGCGCATGCGAATCTTGAGGCGCCGAGCCTGGAACTGCGTCGTGTTGGACGTGCTCGTCACCTCGCGATAAGTGCCTTGGGTGGGAATCCAGGCCTCGATGTCGAATTTGCGTGCTGCGCTGGAGCCCAGGTCACCAGTTGCGACGTCGATAATGCGATACGGAATGTCGAGGTCGTCGATGAAGGCACGCTCCCAGTTCAGCAGCCGCTGGTGCTCGGCCTCGGCATCATCCGGATCGCAGTAGACGAACATTTCGACCTTGTCGAACTGGTGCACGCGGATGATGCCGCGGGTGTCCTTGCCGTAGGAGCCGGCCTCGCGTCGATAGCAGGTGGACCAACCGGCGTAGCGCAGCGGGAGCTCACTCGACTCGATGATCTCATCACTGTGATACCCGGCCAGCGGAACCTCTGAGGTGCCGACGAGGTAGAGGTCGTCATCGGGGATCCGATACACGTTTTCGGCTGCCTGGCCGAGGAAGCCCGTGCCGTCCATGGCCGCGGGCAAAACGAGCGTGGGCGTGATCATCGGAATGAACCCGTTGGTGCGAGCGTGCGCCATCGCAAGACCGAGGAGCGCGAACTCAAGTTCTGCTCCGACTCCGCGCAGGAAGTAGAACCGCGACCCGGACACCTTGGCGCCACGTTCGGTGTCGATGGCGCCGAGGATCTGGCCAAGGTCGAGGTGGTCGCGAGGCGTGAATCCCTCACTCGCGAAGTCCCGCGGAGTGCCGACGACATCAAGGACCGTGAAGTCGGCTTCACCACCAACCGGTGAATCGAGGTTCACCAGGTTGCTCAACTGCAGGGCAAGTTCACTGGCTGCGTTGGCGGCTGCGTCTGCGGCTGCTTCCGCGGCCTTCACATCAGCTGCCAGTGCCTGCGCCTTGGCCATAGCCGCGTCTAACTCCGCGGTGACTGAGCCGGGTGTGGAGCGTTCCTTGCCCTGTAAGGCAGCCACCTGCTGGGTAAACGACTTCTGTTCAGCCCGCAGTTCCTCAAAGCGCTGCTGCGCGGTGCGACGTTCGGCGTCCAACTCCACGAGGTGATCGACGATGGTGACGTCCTCACCGCGACGACGCTGAGACTCCCGAACTCGGTCCGGATCGGTGCGAATAAGTGCGAGGTCGATCACTGGTCAACCGTAGTGACGTGTGAGCCGATTACAGGTACTGCCCTGCGCCACCCTGGGGTGCACCGGGCGGAAGTTGTGGTGGCATACCGGCCTGGCGGCGCATCTCCTCGAACTGTGCTTTTGCACTCATCTGCTGCGCGAACAGGGCGGCCTGGATCCCGTGGAAGAGTCCTTCGAGCCAGCCGACCAGCTGGGCCTGGGCTACGCGAAGCTCTGCCTCGCTGGGTGCTGAATCGACGGCAAACGGCAGTGAGAGGCGGTCAAGTTCCTCGACGAGCTCTGGGGCAAGGCCCTCTTCGAGTTCCTTGATGGACTGGCGGTGAATTTCGCCTAGGCGGGCGCGTGCGGCGTCGTCCAGTGGCGCTGACTTCACCTCGTCGAGGAGCTGCTTGATCATGGAGCCGATGCGCATGACTTTTGCAGGCTGTTGCACCAGGTCAGTTACGGCCCGGGTTTGACGGTCGGCCTGCTCGAGTTGGCCGTCTGGGGTGGGGGAAACCGAACCGACCGGAGCACCCTCCGGGCCAACGATCACCACCTGGTGGGGGCCAACCGCCGATGGGTCGTCTTGGGGTGACTGGGTCATGGCCCCATGTTCTCACCTCGTCCGTCAACAGTCCTTTTGCCTCGTGCGCCACATGTGGCACACTTACCCGGCTTTCCTGAAGTAGCGCCAGGGCCCAAGGTGGGCCAGGTCGTTCAGGATGAGGGAGGTTGGATGGACTTCACCTGGCTCACCGGTAAGGCCGAAGCCCACCCCGCAGGGGATAAGGGTTGGGGGTCCTTCGCAACAGAGCCCATTCCAGCCGGAGAGACGGTTGCTGCATTCGGGGGCTGGGTAGTTTCCCGAGCAGTCCTATCCACCATGAGTCATGACCGGCAAGGCCGGTCCATCCAGATCGACGAGGACCTGTACCTCGTGTCGTCAGACACTCCTGAGCCTGGCGACATGCTTAACCACTCCTGCGAGCCCAACTGCGGTCTGGCTGGTTCCTCTCTTCTCGTCGCGATGCGCGATATCGAGCCGGGTGAGGAACTCTGCTTTGACTACGCGATGTGTGATGCGTCGGACTACGACGAGTTCGCCTGCCTGTGTGGTCAGCCAACCTGCCG
>CAZKFI010000145.1:0-647 GCA_964551975.1 uncultured Bifidobacteriaceae bacterium
TAAGTGCGTTGGTGATGCCCGGTCCGGCGGTGACCAGCGCATAGGCCCGCTCCACCTCGGCGACCTCGGCGAAGTACTCCGCGGCGATGGCACCGGACACCTCATGCACCACCGGCACGCAGGTCATCCGGGTACGTGCGGAGTCCAGCAGGTGCATGATGTTCCCGCCGGGGACGAAGAAGCAGTGCGTGTAGCCAATGTCCGCGAGCAACTCGGTGACATGGTGCGAATACTTCTCGCAATCCTGGCTCATCGCTCGCAGCCTAGTTGCCCCGACAGGTACACCGCAGTCCGTCTTGGTGCAACTGGGCTACTGGTCAATCCTGCCGCGCGTTTCAGGTCGGTACTTCTGTGATGTTCATTGCGGTATACGCGATCTGCTCAGATAATCCTTTCGGTGTAGACGATGTTGCCTCGCATGCCAGCTGCCAGCTTCGATCGTCGCTTGCGTAGATCGCCGGCTCCTTGGTGCGCATCGGCGGGCGATCGATCGTGGCTGCTGGGTTGACGACGTTTCGGATCTGTTCCGCGAGTTCCTGCATCTCGACCATGGGTCCGCCGCTGTCGATCACCCCAGACCAGCCCTGAAGGCCCCTGGTGAGGCAGACGTTCAGGTAATCAGCGACGTCGACGTAGCGTCGGTAGAC
>CAZKFI010000145.1:657-1659 GCA_964551975.1 uncultured Bifidobacteriaceae bacterium
GTCGATCCGCCGCGATCCGGATTTGACCGGATCGCGCCTGCAGGATCAGATCCGAGAAAGCGTAGGCGTGGGGGCGTCGCACGAAGGGGCCGGAGACGGACCAGGCGCGGGCTACCACGATGCTGCGCTGGCTGGTGGCCAGCGCGAGGGCTTGCTCCTCCTCCTCGGCCTTCATGCGCCCGTAGGGGTTTGCTTCGTCACGCAGGGCCACTGCTGCGCCGCTGGAGACCGTGAGTGCGATCCGGACCTCCGGGAGTTGGGCGGCAAGCAGAAACTGGGCCTGCAGGGCGGTGTTGGCCGCGATGTAGTCGTCCGGGTTCTCCGCATCGAAACGCTCCCTAGTCAGGTAGGCAAAGTTGGCCACCACGGTGGGGGCGAACTTCGCCACCGCATCTAGGTCCCAGGTACCTAGTGGCCAATGGCGCCCTGCGACCAGGTGGTCGCGGGACTGGGAAGCAAGGGCCATGACCCGCGTATCGGGTGAGTCCGCAACGTCAGCGAGCTCGTGCAGCAACGTGGAGCCGAACCAGCCGCCGGCACCCAAGATCAGGATTCGGTGACCACGAAGTGGAAGGGGTGTCACGGGTGGGATATGCCGACCGTCTCGCGGACGACGAAGTTCGGCCTGCCCTTGACTTCTTCGTAGATGAGGCTGATGTACTCCGCGATCACGCCGAGGATGAGCGTGATCAAGCCCAGGCTCAACAAGCCAAGAGCGATGAGGCTGCCGAACCCGGCGAAGGGTACGCCGCGAATGATCCACAGCGGAAACAGCACCAGGATGCTCACCACCGACAGGGCCGACAGGGCCATGCCGAAGATCGCGATCAGGTGCAGCGGCAGGTAGGAGTGCGCCAGCAGTGCCCGCGCCGCGAGGCCGACGATGATGCCGCTGTATGCCTTCGATTCGCCTGCATAGCGGGGCGGCCGGGGGATGGGAACCGCGACCGAGGTGAAGCCCGCCCAAGCAACTAGGCCGCGCATGAATCGGTTGCGGTCGTC
>CAZKFI010000145.1:1669-2813 GCA_964551975.1 uncultured Bifidobacteriaceae bacterium
TAGAGGCGCCGGTCCATCAGGCGGAAATCACTGGCATTGCGCGGCATGAGTCCGCCCGTCATCCGATCGGCGAACCAGTAGAACAGCTGTGAGTTCAGGCGACGGATGGGTCCGGTCCCCTCACGCTTGGTTACCAACCCGTAGACATTGTCCGCGCCGCCCTCCCACCTGCGAAGGAACTCCGGAATCGCCTCCGGTGGATCCTGCAGGTCGGCCGTCATGAACACCACGGCATCCGCCGTCGCAAATTCCAATCCCGCGGTCAATCCGCCGTCCATCCTGAAATTGCGGGAGAGGCGAACGACACAAATGCGCTTGTCCTGCTTGGTCGCGGCCTGCAGCAACTCCCAGGTGCGGTCACTGGAACCGTTCTCGACGATGATCGCGCGCCACTGGTAACCGCGTTCTGCGTCAAAGACTGCCAACAAGCGCCGAACGAGTTCCTCGATGCATTCCTGCTCGTTGTAGGCCGGGACGATGACATCGATGGACTTGCGCCCACGACCTGTCGGCATCACAGACCTCGGTTGAGAATCAGGTCTCGTAGCGTGGGGTTCTCTGCGTAGGGGCCGTCGATGTGGTCGATGGTCAACGGTTGATTCGGTTCGATGGTGGAGGTCAACCGCTCGCCGTTCATGATCTCCCGGCAGGACAACTGGCCCTTGCGCAGCGGAATCGCCATGTAGAAATCGTCCTCGAACGAGTCTTTCGAGAAGACGTACCCCGGGTCCAGTGTCCGTCGGGCGTACACGCCGCGAACCAGTGCGTCCAGGTACTCGATCTCACGCTTGGGCAGCACCCGCCTAGCGGTCGAACTGCCACCAGACATCTCCCTCGCCTTGTGGAAGGCCTTGAACCACGCGTCGACCTGGTGTGGCACCGAGCAATACGGCGACACTGGAATGCCGTCGGCTTCGATATCGACGTGACGTTCCCAGGTACGAGCGCCTTTGCCGTAGGAGATGAACATCGACGCTTGCCAGTCGTACTGCTCGTGCGTGGAAAACCCGATGACGTGACCCGGGTAACGGTCTCGCAGGTAGTCGATCTGGTTGAGTTCGAGTTCATGGTCCTCTGAGGGATACAGGGAAACGCAGTGGTTGAGTGCCAGCGGAATGTCGCGGTTTTCGAAGAAGGTGACCAC
>CAZKFI010000146.1:0-2105 GCA_964551975.1 uncultured Bifidobacteriaceae bacterium
CTGCTCCTGGCGGGCGCGGGGCTGACGGGCTGGTTCGCGCGATGGATCCACCGTCGTGCAGTGGACCGCCCGCATGTCGCGCGCGTTCCCTCAGTCTCGGACCGTCACATATGCAGGAGGTCAGCACGTGACGTGGCTGATCCCACAGTCGACCTGTGTCAACCGTGTGGCCAACGCCTACGTTCTGGGCCAGCGGCTACCGGCCGTGGACCGCGGCTGCCCGAACACGCTGCGGCCTACCTCTGAATCGTGACAGCCTTGGAGGTTGCGCCGAGTTGGTTCAGATTCACGCCATAGGTGACGGAGACACGGCAGGAGACCTTGGCGCCCTGGTCCCTCTTGGCAGGCGTGAAGGACTTCTTGTCCTCGCCGAGGATGACTCGACCATCACGCAGCCAGTGGTAGCGAGTCCTCACAGCCGGCCAGGTGTTCGCTTCGGCCTTGGTGCAGGTCAACTTCGAGCCCGGCTTTGGATTTCCGGAGACCTTGGCAGAGAGAAGCCTGCCGTAGCCAGTCGTGACATAGCCCACCTGCACGTTGCGCACATTGGGTGACACGGTGACGACGTTCATGAACCAGACATTGCCGTCTGCACCGGTGGCGACTGCGGTAGGCATCGAGTTGGCGGCTGGTATGCGGTACTGCCTGATCTTTGCCGCAGCCTTTGCCCCCGGCACCACGATGCTGCCGAGGGAGTTACCTGCAAGTTCACTGAACCACAGCGTGTCCGAAGGTCCGGGCGTGATCGATCCGGGCTGCGAGCCAGCGCGCAGGGCGAAGTCTGTCACCACCCCTTTCAGCGTCATGCTGCTGACCTTGCTGTCGAGGGTCTGCGTGAAGTAGAGGTCGCCATCGGCGCCCGTCGTGAGGTTCGCGATGGTCGGGGTGGAATTCAGAGTGGACGCCGGTGTCACTGTCTTCACCGGATAAGTCGTGATCACTCCGTCGACGGTGATCCGGCCGATCAGGTTGGCAGCGGGAATGGTGAACCACAGGCTGTCCAGCGGGCCGGCCGTGATGAACAGCGGGCACATGAGGCAATCGCTTGCGGTCGTAACGCCGGTTATCCCGGGGGCAGGAACCGGGAACACCGTGATGACCCCGTCAGGCGTGATGCGCCCGATGCCGTTGGCGAAGTCCAGCGTGAACCAGAGGTTGCCGTCGGGACCTGCGGTGATGGCCTGAGGATGTGCGTCCGGCACCGGAACTGGGTACAACGTGACAACACCATCGGGGGTGACTTTCCCGACGAAGTTTGCATAGAAGCCGGTGAACCACATGTTGCCATCGGGGCCTGCAGCCAGGCCCAACATGCCCGACCCCATCGACTGACTTGAGTCGGTGGGCACTGGGTAGTACTTCACCAAGCCCTTGGGGGTGATGACTCCAATGGAGTTGTTGGCATTGTTGGTGAACCACATGTTGCCGTCAGGACCAGCAGCGATCGTGTTGGCAGCAAAGCCGCTTGTGGTGAACGCGCATGACGTATCGCTCGCCGACGGCTGAGATGCACGCGAAGCCCGTCGTGATCCCACCTCCGACATCGAGATCCCTGAGCTGGCGGCAGCAGGAAAGCAGGCGTTGCCGAGGTCGAAGATCGTGAACTCTCCCTCTGGCGCGGCGAGGGCGCTGGCCGGCGCCACGGTGGCGACAACCATGATCGAGACGAAACCGATGGCCAGGTGACGCAGGAACCCCAGACGGGATCGGCTACCGCGCTCCCACGCCCACTTCGTCAAGGACCCATGGCCCACACGATTCATCGCGCACCCACCCTTCGGCTTCAAGCACCGAGCCGAGCCCTAGGGCTCATCTTTCGTCGGTCTTCGTCGACCGTGATCGTATCCGAAACCAGGTGAGCCAACCCGGCATCGAGTGAGCCACTCGGCGTTACTGCACCGATGGGTGACCTGTCGCGGCTCGACTGCCGAAATCCACCGGCGGGGCCGCGAACATGTGGGAGCCACGAAGTCGGCAGCGCGCGCGACACCGCAATCCTTGGCATTCCGAAGCAGCGCACAATCCACGTCATCGGCAACCCTTCCTTCGGCCACTGGGAAGGAGATCACCGGAAATCGCGATCCCGTTGAGCTTCCACTGCCCGG
>CAZKFI010000146.1:2130-2812 GCA_964551975.1 uncultured Bifidobacteriaceae bacterium
AGCACGCAGACCTTCGGCATGATGTGCACAGAGGCTCCAGGGCCGTTCCTGAAAGGGCGTCGAGATGTCCGACACCGCGCGCAAGGGTAGGGGCCTGGTGATCAGCGGCGTCCTGCTCATCGCACTGACCCTGATCGTCACGTTCGTGGTGGCCGCGTACATCCTCTTCTTCGACTCACTGGTGGCCATGGGGGTAGCAACGGGCTTGGCATCCGTCATGATCCCCATCGGACTGGCGATCGTCACTCCGTCATGGTTCGTCGGCGTGCCTCTCCTGGCGATCGGACGCTCGCGGCAGCGTGGGCCGGTGAAGGGCGCCGTGCTCGCCTGGATTGTCGCGCTGGCCGCAGTCCCCGTCGCGCTCGTCCTGCTCCTCATCGTCTTGAACGCTTCCGTGACTGCCTTCTATGCCGGCACCGCCGAGCCTGTTCCTGTGTGGGTCACCTACGCCATCATCGCCTTGGTGCCGCTGGCCATTGTCTCCGCGTTCGCAGCAGTAGCGTGGCTCGCGTCAGGAAAGCCCGCAAGGGACCCTGCGACCCAGGGCGGCATCTAGGGGGTACTCAGCCGCTGGCTCCACTCATTCCGACTGCTCGGAGCCACGGGTCGCGTCGCGTCCAGCGTCGGCATCTCACCCTTCGCGTGGTTCTGATCCATGATGCAGCGCTCTCTCCTCGAATGT
>CAZKFI010000147.1:0-2658 GCA_964551975.1 uncultured Bifidobacteriaceae bacterium
CACCGTGCGCGTCACGGCCAGTGACGGCACCTTACCGGCCAGTGACGACTTCCTGCTGGCCATTAACACCCAGCCCAACAACTTCAGCCCCACCGTGGCTGGCAAGACCGAAGGCGGCGTGGCGGGCACCGTGTCGGCCGTGGAAGACACCGCCCAGTCAGACACCTTGCCGGTGGCCACCGATGGCGACCCAGGCGATCAGGTCAGCTACGCCAAGGCCAGCGACCCCGCGCATGGCACCGTGACCGTCACGTCCGCTGGGGCCTACACCTACACCCCCAGCGCCAACTACAGCGGGCCCGATACCTTCAGCTTCAGCGTCAGCGACGGCCGTGGACGCAGCACCACCTACTCCATGGACGTCAGCGTGACGCCCGTGGTGGACACGCCCACGGTGACCACCACCGCGGTACGCACCACGGAAGACTCCAGCATCGCTCTGGGCCCGCTGGTGCGCGCGGCCAGCCCTGACCTCGATGGGTCCGAGAGCCTGAGCGTGGTCATCAGCGGCGTACCCGCGAACGCGAAGCTGCTCAACGCCACCGATCAAGAACTGAACTTGACCGCGGGCGCCACGGCGAGCCTCACCCTGGCCGAGCTCGCGAGTCTGAAGTTCAGGCCCGCGCCCAACGTCTCGGGCGAGACCACGCTGCAGGTGAGTGTGACCTCCACCGAAGGCGGGCAAACCGCAAATGCCAGCGCCCCGCTCACGCTGCGTTTCACGGCCGTGGCCGACACCCCCACGCTGACGGTGCAGAACATCACTGGCGCAGAGGACACGCCCATCAGCCTGGCCGGGTTCACCCCAGCGCTGGCCGATACCGACGGCTCCGAGCTGATGACCGTGCAGCTGGCGGTGAAGTCCTCGGTGACTGGGGTGCAGCTGAGCTACATCCCCACGGGCGGCGACAGGCAAGCCCTGCCAGCGTTTGACACCGGCTTCGGCACCATCATCTACACGCTGACCAACCCCAGCGCAGCAGAGATGAGCACGCTGCAACTGGTCACGCCGCAAAACTACAACGGCGATCTGTCCGTCACCGCCCAGGCCATCGCTACCGAAACCAGCAATGGCTCCAGCGCTACGTCAGCCCGCCAGTCCTTCACGGTGACCGTGACCCCGGTGGCCGATGCGCCGGTGCTGTCGGTCGACGGCGTGTCCATCCGCACCCTGCGCGGCACCGCCACCGACTTCCCTGACATCGTCGTGGCCAAGAGCAACTCCGATGGCGCCGAAATCCTCAAGACCGAACTGGTGCTCACAGGGCTGAAGGCCGATACGGTACTCACAGATGGGACCCCCAACAACACCGTGAAGACGGGTTCATTGGGCCAGACCGTCAATGTGACGGGCTGGAATCTGTCCAACCTCAGCCTGACGCCCGCATCAGATCAGACCGCCGGCACTTACAGCGTACAGGTGAAGGCCACGGCAGAAGAAGGTGCAACTTCCGCGAGTACGTCCGAGGCCGTCGCTGTGACCGTCCTGCGACCTGCCCTGACTCCCAACCTGACCATCACCGACCTGAAGCCGGACGCAAGCGGAAACTTGCGTCCAGAACAGGCTCAGGCGACCATCGCTGACCCAGTGGGAGGAGCACTGGCGGTAGTGGCCGCCCCTGGCCAGGCCAGCGACGTGGTCACCCTCATCGTCACGGGTCTGCCAGCCGGTGCGTACCTCACGGCGGGTGGCCGCAACGATGCGGGCACGGTGTTCGTGCTCAGGCCGGAAGACTTGAGTGGGCTGAAGATGGTGGTGCCCGCAGGGTCCGACCCGCGGCTGTACACCCTGCAAATCTCGGCTTTCGCGACCGATCCAACGGGTGGCTCATTTGCCTCCAAGACCGACAGTTTGAAAGTCAACGTCACCGCGACCGCCACGGACCCCTTGGTGATAGACCTGAACAGCAACGGTTTGCTGCTCAATGCCGTGAACTCGACGCTGGATGTCAACAACGACAGTACGGCCGACACCTCCGGATGGATTGGCGCGGGTGACGATGCGGTGCTCTTTTACAGCGCCACGGCCAACCCAGCCGCTCCCAGCAAGGGCAACCAGCTCTTCTCCGAGACTTATCCGGGCAATACCACGGGCACGAGCTTCGGCGCCCTGGCGCTGATGGACGCCAACGCTGACGGCTTGATCTCGGGTAGCGAGTTGTCCACCGTGTACTTGGTCAATGGCAGTGGTGTGGTGCAGTCGGCCGCTGATGCGGGGATCAAATCGATCAGCCTCGGCACCACGGCCTACACCTCCGCTGGAACGGACAGCTTGAATCCGGGCTCCGGACTTGGCAGCTCTGTTGTCCTGCGCGGATCCACGGCGGAGCTGACCGCTGTCGGGACCGTCAAGGTGGCCGAAGTGGCGTTCAGCTACCTCCAAGGGGGCGCTTCCAAGAGCGGGACCGTGACGGCACCCGTGCTGACCGTCAGTGCGGCCTCGAAGGTCAATGAAGACGCCACCGAGGGCGTGGCGGTCACCGTGGGTGTGACTGCCGACGCCGGCACTACCACGGTCATCTCCGTCACGGGCGTGGGCAAGGGCTCGCTGTCGGCCGGCGCCTACCTGGACAAGTCTGCCGAGTGGGTATTGACCGCGGACCAGCTGGTGGATCTGGGAGGTGGCAACAAAGGCTTCACCTATTCCCCGGCGGCCGA
>CAZKFI010000148.1:0-2637 GCA_964551975.1 uncultured Bifidobacteriaceae bacterium
GTGGACGTAGCTGCCGCTATCCACCTCGGTCACGGGGTTGGGTGTTTCGAAGTAGGGGTAGTGCACAGCAAGGAGTCCATCGTCGCGCTTCTCATCGACAGACCAGAGCATCGGATGGCCCTCGCGCAGGAAGAGACGACCACCCGGTACGAGCAGTTGGCTGACCACCTGCGCCCAGGGACGGATGTGCGGAAGCCAGCACAGTGCACCGATGCCTGTGAAGACCAGGTCGAATGTTTGGGGTCCAAGTACCTCGACTGCCTGGTAGGCATCCGCCTGAACGAATGCAACGTCCACTCCGGCCTGTGCAGCCAGTTGTATCCCCTGCTCGATTGCCTGATCCGAGAAGTCCAATCCGGTTACCTTGGCCCCAAGGCGGGCAAGTGAGATCGTGTCAGTGCCGATGTGGCACTGCAGGTGTAAAACCCTGAGGCCGCTGATGTCTCCCAAGCGTGGAATGTCGAATCGCACGACGTCGCTGAGGGCTTGTGGATCGGAGATCAACTGCGGCGTGCCGTAGTCCCGTGAAGTGGCGTGGGCGGGTGCCCGCTCATTCCAATTCGCCAGATTGTCGGCGCGGTACTCACCCAGTTTGCCGACCCAATGTTGCTGCCAGGAATTCATCGAGTTGGACTCGTTCACGCGTGGACCCTAGCGAAGGCGCTCGTTCTTCATTCGCTGTGGAATTCCGTGCCGAGTTCCTGCAACATGGCCTGCAGTCGCCTTGAGACGTGGACCTGTGAGATACCGAGTCGATCGGCGATCTGCTGCTGCGTCAGTTGCCCGGTCATGCCCAGACTGAGGATATGACGATCCCGTGGGGTTTGGCGTCGAAGGTATTCACCAACGATGATGCGCGTCTCGGTGGCATCGAATCCAGAATCCACCCAGGCCAGATCCGGTACGACTTCTGTTGCAAGCGTTCGGGTGGCATCGTCTGCGAAGAGTGCCTGGAGTACCTCGTCGTGGGTGATACCGAGGAAGTTGGAAATCTCATCAACCGTTGGCGATCGACCGTGTTGCTGGGTCAGGCTTGCGCGCGCCGCTGCAACTGCGGGCCGCATTTCCTTCGCCCCACGTGGTACGTGCACGTTCCACGCGTTGTCCCGCAGATGGTGTCCGATTGCATAGCGAATCTGCGAGGCCGCAAATGCAGGAAAGGGAACGCTGCGCTCGGGGTCGAATCGATCCATGGCAGTGAGTAGGCCAAGTCTGCCTACCTGCATCAAGTCGGCAAGGGATTCCCCTTGTCGGGGACTGCGAACCGCGATTCGGCGTACCAGTCCCTCGAATGTGGTGATGACGGCGTTTTGTAGGTACTCGAACTGGGCGTCGGCAAGGCTTTCCCCCCGGCGGATAGCGTCACGAGCAGCCAAAAAGTGGGCCACGGCGCTCTGACTTTCCTGGACGCCCATCTGATCCCCCGTGGCTGACATATCAGTGGGCGGATCGAGATCCACCTTCAGTGACCGCGATCTCAAGATGGAAGATGTCGCGCTCGAGGCTGGCTGTCACTTGGCTGGCGAGTGCGTTGATTACGGTCCAGCCGAGATCACTCTCGTCGGGCAGTACTGTGCGCAGCGTCTGAACGCGACCGGTCATGCGCACAACGGGCTGGTCGCCATGGTGACCTACGGAGATACTCAGTTCAATCCGCGCATCTGGTTGAACCTCGGTTATCAGTGCACTGACGAACTCGTCTGCGATGAGGCGGAGGTCATCGATGCGGTCGACCGTGAATTGGGCCTGCGAAGCAATTGTTGCGGCCACCATGCGCACCACAACCGCGCTACTGCTGTGCGCCGGAAAAGTCAGTGCAAATGGTCCTGGCAGGTCCGGGGTGCTCATCAGGCCCCAGATGCCGGGGGAGCGGGGGCGTGTGCGGCTAGGGACACTAGGTCAGGCCCGGTAATGCGTTGCACCGTCCATTCATCCATCGGCTGAGCTCCCACGCCACGGTAGAACTCCAGAGCGGGCTCGTTCCAATCCAGCACCCACCACTCAAGTCGACCGTAGCCCGGGTCAACGCAGCTTTGTGCGAGCGTTGCCAGCAGTGCCTTCCCAATACCGGTGCCCCGATACTGCGGTCGAACGTAAAGGTCCTCCAAGTAGATGCCATGTTCGCCCAGCCAGGTGGAGAAATTCAGGAAGTACAGCGCAAAACCCGCAACGCTGCCGCCGCTTTCAGCCACCAAAGCAAAGACTGCTGGCTGCGTACCAAAGAGAGCTGCGTGAAACTGTTCAACCGTCGCCTTGGCCTCGTGCAGGGCCTGTTCGTAGTCGGCGAGTTCACGAACCATCGTGACAATCTCTGTCACATCTGTTGGTTCCGCCGCGCGGATACTGAAGTGAGCTTGCCCCACGCGTTCAGAGTACTAAGCCGAACGCCCCACCCACCAATGCAGTGGGCGGGGCGTTCGGTTGAGTAGTTCAGGCCTTCTTGGTCTCCCAGAAGATGGCTGCGATCTCATCGATCTTGCCAAGCAGTTGGTCAGCCACGGCTACGTCGACCGTGCCCTTGGTGCCGCCGGCGCCTGCCAACTTCGTGGCTTCATTGAACAGCGCGTTCAGCTGCGGGTACTTCTCGAAGTGCGGGGGCTTGAAGTAGTCGGTCCACAGCACCCACAGGTGCTCCTT
>CAZKFI010000149.1:0-2529 GCA_964551975.1 uncultured Bifidobacteriaceae bacterium
GCTGCTGGAGGCCAGAGACGACGGCCAGGCCAGCGGATTGGCACTTGATGAGGACGCCGATGCCGTCGTGGCCTTCGACGCAGCCGAGCGTGCACGGCTGTGGGAGTACCGAGAGCGGCAGGCAGATGCCTTCGCCACGCTTGGGGTACTGCACAAGTTGGATGTCGCCGTGACGCCTGCCCAGTTGGCTGCTTGCGCCGAGGAGTTGAAGAACGAGCTGCAGCACCGACCGGAGGTGACCGGTTTTGGGATCTTCGGGCACCTTGCCGATGGCAACTTGCACGTGGAACTGGCTGGTCCGCCGCCGGAGGACACCTCGGTCGATGAGGCGGTGCTGGGCTGCGTGGCCCGCTACGGCGGCTCGATCTCGGCGGAACACGGTGTTGGGCGCGCGAAGGCGCACTACCTGCACCTATGCCGCAGTGCCGCCGAGATCACGGTGATGCGAGCCATCAAGGACGCCTGGGATCCGCAGGGCATCATGAACCCGGGGGTGCTGTTCAGCTCGTGATGATGCCCTGCGCGGTGAACACGTCAATGAGTGCCCGTGGGTGGGCCACCAGAAGTTCGGCGCCGGCATTGTGGAGTTCCTGCTCGCTGCCGTAACCCCAGAGCGCGCGCAGGGTGGGGATGCCGTGGCTAGCTGCACCGCGCACGTCGTGCTCACGATCACCCACCATGGTGATCGCACCGTGCGATGGATCACCGAGTTCGTCGAGTGCGTGGGCGATGACCTCGGCTTTGTGTTGACGGCTGCCATCGAGTTCGGCTCCGGCGATCACGGTGAAGTAGCCGGTGAGGTCGAAGTGCTCGAGGATGCGGGCCGCAGACACGGTCGGCTTGGAGGTCGCGACGGCCAGGGTGACGTTCGCGCTGCGCAGGTGCTCGAGGACTTCAGGAATGCCTTCGTAGACGGAGTTCTCCAGCTCCCCGCCGTGGTGGTAGTAGCGGCGATAGTGCGCGATGGCCTCGTCGATCTGCGTGGCGTCGAAATCAAAACGCTCGGCGAAGGTGACGGCCAGCGGGGGTCCGAGAAAGGTGCGCAACTCGGTTTCGTCTGGTGGGGTGATGCCCATCTCGCTGAGTGCGGCGCGAAGCCCGCCGATGATGCCGGGGGCTGAATCGGTGAGCGTGCCATCTAGATCGAACAGCACGATGGGCATCGCAGGATCCTGTCACGGGCAGTCCCCGGGTGTCGGACAATGGTGTGGTGAGTGCGCTTCGACAGCCCGTGCGCGTGATTGCCCACCGGGGATCCAATGAGGATGAGCCGGAGCACACCCTGGCGGCCTATCGGCGGGCCATCGCGGAAGGCGCCGACGCGGTGGAATGCGATGTGCGACTGACCGCGGACGGCACGTTGGTTTGCGTGCATGACCGGCGGGTGGATCGCACGAGTACTGGGCGAGGTGCGGTTTCGGGACTGCATCTGGATCACCTGCGTACCTTCGACTTCAGTGCCGGTGAGACAGGATGGCGGCGTCACCGTGATCACTCGCTGGATCACACGCGCAGATCGGTGCTGACCCTGCGCGAGTTACTCACTGATGTGTTGCAGGCAAGTGATCGCGTGGGTTTTGCCATCGAAACCAAGCATCCGACGCGCTACGGCGCGCATGTTGAGGTAGCTCTGCAGGAACTGCTTGCCGAGTTCGATCTGCTGGATCGACCAGAGCGCGTGCAGGTGATGTCGTTCAGTTGGCTTGCCGTGCGCAGGTTTCGGCGGCTGTTCCCGGAATTGCCGCGAGTGTTTCTCGTCGAACGCCTACTCCCAGGCCTGCGGGACGGACGCGTACCCGATGGTGCCGATGTCGTGGGCGTTTCGATCGACGCGCTGCGGCGAGATGGGGGTTACGCGGAACGCGTGCAGCAGCGTGGTGCCCAAATGCAGGTCTGGACGGTGGATGATCCTGCCGACGCTCGGTGGGTTGTCGACCTTGGCGCGCAGGCGGTGATCAGTAATCGGCCTGCGGCCACTCGCCGAGCCATTCATGGTGGCGCTGGTTAGGCTGGGGAAGCACGGGGGCGAGTTTCAGTTGGTGCGTCGACTGAACTTTGGACATTTCCAGTTCCGCAGGAGGACCCGTGGCTCAGCAAGTCGTCGTCGTTGATGATCTCACCGGTGAGCCGGGAGCACAGACTCGCGGACTGCGCGTCGACGGGGTGGAGTACGAAATCGACCTCACCGATGCGTCATTCAAAGAACTGCAGGATCTCCTTCGCCCCTACCTAGAAGCAGGTCGCGTTGTGCGGAGCAGGTCAGGTCAACCGGGTTCGGGTCGGCCCGTTCGCAAGGCGCAGGTACTGCCCTCATCGACCGGGACCATTCGGGCCTGGGCCGGGGCCAACGGTGTTGCTTGCCCGCAGCGCGGTCGCATCCCAGCCAGCGTGGTCGCCGCCTACGAGCAGGCGATGGGCGCACCCGGTCACTAGCGAATCGTCATGCGGCGCACTGCTGCGCTGTGGGTCATGTGTGACGTCTAGATTCGTCGCATGGGCAAACGTAGTAAGGCCGCAACAGGCGCAACC
>CAZKFI010000150.1:0-2488 GCA_964551975.1 uncultured Bifidobacteriaceae bacterium
CTGACCTCCTGAAATGCGCCGGATACCTAAATCCGGCTTGGTACAGTCAGGGGGGGGGAGGTCACCCCGGTCGAGCCGAAAGGACTCTAACATGTTTCAAATCGCACTCTTTTTTCTTGTCGGTATCTTCAGCGTTGCGGCCATTGCGCGCGCACCCACGCCTGCACCCGCGACACCTCTTGCGGCAGATTGCCGGATGACCGTGTGGTTGAAGTCGGAGCTGCCCCTTGAGTACGAATCCGCGTGTGTAGGTAGTTGCGAAGATCTGGGTGATGACTGCGAGAAAAAGACCGTCAATCAGGGTGGCACTACCTACTACTTCTGCAAGTGCACTCAAGCAGGCACACCCACCGAGCCGGACTCAACAGCCTGCACAACGGTGGTCACATTAAGCGGAGGTGTTTGGGATCACTACTGCTACAATCAGGCCTGTTCTGAGTCCTGCGTCAAGTACGCAGTACGTTGGGAGCATACGACGCCGTGTTTGTGCCACTAGGGATGTAAGTTGCAGCAGTCTGTCCGAGACGGTTTGCGTTACTTGGCTACCTCAGGCACTAGATCGCATCATGACCGCCACTAACTGGAGATTATTAGTCAGCGCGGGCCTCCTCACATGCGCGCTAATCTGGTGGTTCCTTCGCGAACCTGCCTCCCCAGCAAGTACTGCACCGCAGAATCGCCCGACCATAACAACGCCATCGGAATCAGCAACTTCGCCAGCGGACTTGGTCGCAGCACCAGGCGATAGCGCCCCACGCGAATCCGCTTCCAAAGCGGCCTACCGCACGGTCAAGGTCGTGAACCCAGATGGCCGAGCCATCGAAGGCGCCGAGGTATTCTTCACGGAGCGGATTGATACCACCGTCCGCAAGTCGGACCGTCAATCACTAGGCAAGACGGACGCTACGGGAAGACTGCGCGTGCCGCAGAAGTCGCTGCCCGATGCACCCATTGGGTATCTCGCTGCTCGCGCACGAGGGTTCCTGCCCACCTATCTCGCCAATCCCGAGGCTGATGTCGAGGTGGTCCAACTCGTCGTGTCGCCCGAACATCGACAGCAGTTTCGTTGTGTGGATCTTGAGGGCGCCCCTGTACCAGGGGTTGTCGTGATGATTTCTCGCAAAGCTGTTCCTCCGCAGTTTGCGGTTGACGGTTTCGACGCGGAAGTGGAAGCCGGCTTTGATCCCATCGATGCGGTGCTTGCCGCACAGTCCGATGAATCGGGAATGGTCGAGTTGGGCGAGCTGCGACGCGGCTACTACAAGCTTGCGATTGTCAGCGAATACTACGAGCGCCTCGTGGATCGCAAAGCTCGTCCAGGCATCGAGATCCCCGGACCAACTCACGAAATTGTGCTCTCGCCTCTGTTGTGCGGCGTTGTGAAGGTCGTCGGCGACGAGATGTACACAAGCTCGGTGACGACGAATGCTGATCTGTGGCTGCCTCCATCGGGCGACAATCGCCGCAGCATGTCGAGCCTTTATCGCCGTCTGGCAGATCGGTACCCAGAGGCTTTGGTCTATGTGAACGCGCTCCCCTCGGCTCAGTCGACCGTAACGAGCGTCCCAGCGGAGCTTTGGCTGGCCCGCACTGGGAAGCAGGTTGTCAATCTGCAGTTGTTACCCGCTTATTCCGATCCGAAGCCGATGGTGATCACCGTGGAGCCCGACGATACGGCTCCCCCCAATGTCTCCAATGTCACTTTTAAGATCCGTGACGCGGCTGGGAGATTACTCGATTGCCCTGAGCTGCGGGCCTATCGAGAGAAGGCCATCATCCCACTGCTGAAGCAGATCACTCCGTCGAAGCCCTTGAGGCTTCCTTACGGGCGTTGGCGTTTGGCAACGCAGTACAATCTGCTGGAGAAGCACTATCAACCTGAGTTCTTCGAGATCTCTACGCCAGATGCGCAGGTCGATATCCAACTCGACATCGAACTGGTACCGGTCCGCGTTGTACCCATTGGGCATAGGGGACAACGTGAGCAGATGGGCAACCTGCGTTTCACCCAATTCGGTCGAACGGAGCAGCGTGGCGTCCTCGACGAGGCCAGCCTCTGGCTTCGGCCTGGCAGCACAGAGTGGTATTTCGGGACAGATCATTTCTACGAGCCCTTCGAGCGCATGATCCCTGTGCATCCCACGCCCCAAGGCGAAGTGCAGACGATCCGATTGGACCTCGTGTTGAAGAATGGGCGCTGAGTCCTGGATCCCCTGACGGGCTCCCGCACAAATCAAGGCCCAGCTGAGCTCGGCAGGAGTGATGGCGGCCTAAGGCATGCCGGATCGCTGTACCTGCGGCGTCGAATGCGCTACCCCGTGTATTGTGGAGATATTGTGGTAATCTCTCCACGGCGCGCCATCCCGTGCGCACACTTCCCTGAAAGGCTCAACTCCTCATGAAAAGCGCCTCTCCTCTGGTCTATCTTGGTGCCGGTGCAGCCATTACCACTGGTGCCTTTTTTCTCATGTCTCAGGCCGTCCCGCCG
>CAZKFI010000151.1:0-2430 GCA_964551975.1 uncultured Bifidobacteriaceae bacterium
CCGGGGCTACAAGACGCGCTACAAGGGCGGCTACTTCCCCGTACCACCAGTGGACCACTTCGCCGATATCCGCGATGACATGGTGACACACCTGCTCAAGGTGGGTCTTCAGGTTGAGCGCTCGCACCACGAAGTTGGCACTGCCGGACAAGGTGAAATCAACTACCGATTCGACACCCTGCTGCGGGCAGCCGACCAGGTGATGCTCTTCAAATACATCGTCAAGAACGTGGCCTGGAAGCACGGCAAGACCGCTACCTTCATGCCCAAGCCGCTGTTTGGCGACAACGGTTCCGGTATGCATTGCCATCAGTCGCTTTGGAAGGGTGGCCAGCCGCTTTTCTATGACGAGCTGGGCTACGGAGGTCTCTCAGATACCGCGCGCTGGTACATCGGTGGCCTGCTCGCGCATGCGCCATCCCTGCTGGCGTTCACCAACCCAACAGTGAACTCCTACCATCGCCTGGTGCCTGGCTACGAGGCCCCGGTCAATCTCGTGTACTCGGCACGAAACCGTTCGGCCTGCATCCGCATCCCCGTCACGGGTAACTCCCCCAAGGCCAAGCGCATTGAGTTCCGTGTGCCTGATCCGTCAAGCAACCCGTATCTCGCCTTCGCTGCGATGCTGATGGCCGGTCTGGATGGCATTAAGAACAAAATCGAGCCAATGGCTCCGGTTGACAAGGACCTGTACGAGTTGCCGCCGGATGAGCTCGCCAACATTCCACAGGTTCCTGGGTCCCTGCCGGCAGTACTCGATGCACTCGAGCGAGACAACGACTACTTGCAGGCAGGCGGCGTCTTCCCGGCAGACTTGATCGAAACATGGATCGATTACAAGCGCGTCAATGAAGTCGACCCGATCCGCCTACGGCCACATCCGCACGAGTTCGAGTTGTACTACGACATTTAGTCCTCCATCGCATTCATTCGCTTCGTTTTATGGAAAACGAGCAGCCCCCCGGGTTTTCAGTCCTGGGGGGCTGCTCTTCCTAGTGGTAGGTCATCGTCCAACGGCAGGATGAAGTTGGGTTCACCAAGCGATGTGCCCGAACCGATTCCATCGCACGCTCCGTTCGCAAACGTCGATACGGTGAATACATGCTCGCGGTCTATCCGTCCAACCCCTCGTGGCACCGTGTCGGCTTCATCGCCAGCTTGGGCATCATCGGGGTAGTTTCGCTACTAGCGTCGAATGTGATCCCACCGGACCTGATCGAGCAATCTGGCCTACCCGAGACCCCACTTCGGCTGCTCGTGCTGATCCAGCCCACGGTCCTCGTCATTACGGCAGCAATCCTCGGAGATCGGCTCACACGCACCACCCACCTCAATGCTCCATTCATATCCGGAACAAAGAACGTGCCCATCGGATCCGCGGTACTGGCGGCACTAGCAGGCGCCGTCGCAGTCGGCCTGGTGCTCACGGTCTACAGCTGGGTCACCTCCGCGATTGGGCCGGTCACCTTGCTGCCGGGAACTTCGCTGAGTTTGCTCACCGGAGTGTTGTACGGCGGGCTGACCGAGGAAGTAGTCATCCGCTGGGGCTTAATGGGTGTAATCGTGTGGCTCGCGATGAAACTGAGACGCCGCAGTCCCGATCAAGGGCCGAACACGCCCATCGTCGTGACGGCTATTGCTGTCACATCAGTGATCTTCGCAGCCTTGCACTTTCCCGCGCTTTTCATGCTGACCGAACCATCGATGATCATCGTGGTCGCTTCGTTCTTTGGAAACCTCTTGGCCGGAACAGTGTTCGGGGTGATTTTCGCTGCGCGCGGCTTGGAGTCCGCGATGGGAGCACATGCCGGAGCCCATGTGGTCGGCGCAACGCTTACAAGTGTTTTCCTGAGTTGAGCGACCAGTGGGCAGTGACCTGACGAATGCCAACATCGACTACCCCACTACCTACTTACGCGCGTGATGCCAGGCCCCAATAACCATTCAAGACTCAGGTGCATCTCGCTATCGCGAGTGCATACCGCGAGTTTTGGGAACTTCTCGTGCGAAATTTCCACGGTGTACGTGGCGAGGCGCTGCTTACCTGGGACATGTTTGCGCCCAGTGGGCAGCGCCTTTGCCGTGGGCATAAGCCGTGTAGAAGGCACGGTCTTGGAAGTACCTGTCCCACTTGGTGATCGGCTGTGCCAATAGCGGCTTGATCTGTTCGGTCAAGCCATCGTTGGTCTTGCGAGATTCCGTCAACATCATGTAAACGAGCCCACGACGCCACTGCGTGTCAAGGAACTGATAGGCGCCCGATGCACTGGAAGACTTGTTCTTGGCGGTGTACCTAAAGCCAGACTCCTTTCGCATGACGCACTGCCGGAACCCCGCATACTGTGCCCTCCACCACGTACCGCGATACAGGGAGGCCTCCCAGCCATGCAGATCCTCAGATTTCGGGGAGATAGCTGCGGTGAACTCCTT
>CAZKFI010000152.1:0-2403 GCA_964551975.1 uncultured Bifidobacteriaceae bacterium
CCCGACCGACCGCGACACCCTGATCACCCCCCAGAGAGAGGATGACCATGGCGAGCCGCTCGACCGCAACCCCAACGGCACCAAACGGAGTGCCCGTCCCCCCACCATCAGGTTCGCCAAACCGACGAACCCTCAAGGCCATTGCCACCGAGGCAATCCACGACCCCACCTCGAACGCCTACGGGGTCACCCTGAAGGTCGTCTTGGCAGCGATCCTCACCAGCATCGTGGTTTTGGCCCTGGAAACCATTCATCCGCTCGTTGACGATTACGCCGACGTCTTCCACGCCATTGACCTGTCCCTCCTCGCCATCTTCACGGTCGAATACCTCCTCAATCTGTGGGTCGCTACAGACCGGCGGAAGTACGTCCTGTCACTCTGGGGGATCGTTGACCTGCTGGCAATCCTGCCGGCCTACATCGAACTGACCCTTGGTGGGGTCGCAAGCCTGGTCTTCCTGCGACAACTCCGGATCCTTCGAGTGATGCGGATGCTCAAGCTGCTCAAGTTGGCCGCCGAGCAGGCAGCTCTCTCGGCCGCCCAAGCGACCGAGAAGAAGAGCAGCTTCCTCATGGACATCCAGATCTATGGGATCTGCCTTTTCACCGTGATGACGATCAGCTCCTCGCTCATGTACCAGTTCGAAGGGGTCTCGGCCGGCGTACCCGAACTCACCGGAGAGGCCGTCACCGCTCTCGCGGATGCCGGCAAGGATGGGAACGAGACACCTGAGTGGTTTGCCGATCCCATGGCCCAGATCTACGCCGAACGCGCCGGCAAGGGGTGGAGCAACCCTGTCTACACCTTCACCAGTGTGCCCAAGGCGTACTGGTGGTCAATCGTCACCCTCACCACTACCGGATATGGCGACATGTTTCCCGTCACCATGGGAGGCCGGATCGTCGCCGGTCTGACCATGCTAGCCGGGCTTGCGCTGTTCTCGCTGCTTACCAGCGTGGTCGGACGGGCACTCATGACGTCCCTGTTCGGCAAGGGGGGCGATGACGAAGCGCCTCGCACAAAGGTGTTCGTCATCGGCACCCGCATGCCAGTCGGCTTCAACGTCGCCGAATACATCGGGGGCCCCGACTATGTCCCGGGTGGCGAAACCATGCAACCTGTTGCCCGTCGGTCCTCGGATGTCGGACTGCTCGAACGGCCCTTCCTGGAAGGCCAGGTCAGCCTCGGTGACATCACCCATTCAGCCGCACACGTCGCCGACAGCATCGTTGCGTCCACCTCCGAGGCGTCCGAGTTGGAGGCGTCAGGGCTGGTCATCGGCCCAAATTCATCGTGGTTCGACCGACTGGTGTACGCCTCATTCGTCGATCACGGTTCGCGCCTTTACGAACCGGTGCATCGAGCCCTTACCGGCTTCATCTTCCTGTCGGTCGTCCTGGTCGTCCTCGACTCTGTCGACTGGATTCACGATGAGTACCACTCCTACTTCGAGGTCCTGGAAACCCTCATCGTCTTCTTCTTCACCTTCGAGTTCATCGCGAACTACCGGATTGCCCCCCGCAAACTCGGCTACGTGTTCAGCCTTTGGGGAATGATCGACCTGCTTGCCGTGATCCCGACGTACGTCACCCTCGCCGTGTACGTCCTCGGTTTCCTCGGCGTTCCCCTCTCGCTGACCGGAGGCCTGCTGTTCAAGGTCCTCCGGATGTTGCGGGTGCTCAGGATGCTGCGGACCCTGAAACTTGCCAAGAATGCCGCGAGCAACATGCAGAAGACAATGAGTGGCTCCGGGTCGTCCTTCTGGACCGACTTGCAGATCTATCTGATCGCCTTGTTCACCGTTCTCGTGATCTCCTCAACCCTCATCTGGAACGTCGAGTTCGATCCCCTTGATGAGAAGTCCACGACAATGTTCGTGAACATACCCGTTTCCATGTGGTGGGGAATAGTCACCCTGTGCACCGTCGGCTATGGCGACATGTTCCCGCAAACGATCGCAGGACGCGTGATCGCCGGCATTACCATGCTTTGCGGCCTTGCCCTCTTCGGGATCCTCACCAGCGTGATCGGGCGTGCCCTGATGGCATCACTCTTTGGCTCCACTGATGACGAAGGTGGTGCTCCCGAGGTGGTCTACCTTGATCCGCCCCCAGGCGCCACGCCAAGCGTCACCGGTGCAGATGCGATCGAGGCACTCCGGGCGTTGGGCACCATCTCTGAAGCCGAGTACGAGGCTATGATGTCCCGGGTCACGCCGAGCACCGTGTCCTGACGCAGATTGCCCCCATGACCACACCGCCCTCCCCTGTTCACGGGTTGGGCGGTGCCCGAAAGCCGCCTGGGGACCACCCCCTCCCCACCGTGCTTCGGATCGGGTCTCGGGTCGCTGCCCGAACCAAATGCCGGGGACGAGAGTGGCTGAGTGTCCGCCCGAGTGAGTG
>CAZKFI010000153.1:0-2371 GCA_964551975.1 uncultured Bifidobacteriaceae bacterium
CTCCCACGCCATCGGAAGCCTCTGGAAGGGGAACCATGTGGGAGGGTGCAAGCACAGCGACATCACCATATTTAGCTTCCATGCGGTGAAAATCATTACGACCGCCGAAGGTGGCCTGCTTACCACCCGCGATGCCGGGATCGCCCAGCGTCTTGTCGACCTGCGCAGCCACGGCATTACCCGCGAGGCCGGTAGGCTCAAGCGCGCCGATCAAGGGAGTTGGTATTACGAGCAACAAAGCCTTGGTTATAACTACCGAATGACGGAGTTGCAGGCCGCGTTGGGTGTTTCCCAAATGAACGAGTTGGACCGCTTCATTGCTCGGCGGCAAGAAGGGGTGGCTCGATACGAGAACGGTTTCAAGGGTATGCCCATTGTGCGTCCCTGGCAGCACCCCGATAGTAACTCGGCCTTCCATCTCTATGTGATTCAAGTGGCAGAAGGTGCCCGGATGGACCGTCGTCAGCTCTTTGACGCGCTGCGTCGCGCAGGCATCTTTGCAAACGTTCATTACATTCCAATTCACCTCCAACCGTTCTATCAGCGAATGGGGTTTCGGCCTGGTGACTTCCCCGAAACGGAGGCCTACTACGCCCATGCGATCAGTCTCCCGCTGTACGCTGGGCTGACTGATTCCGATCAAGACTACGTCATCGAGAAGGTCAAGGAGTTCATGCTGTGAAGATCGCAGTCATCCCTGCCCGCGGAGGCAGCAAGCGGATCCCCCACAAGAACATTAAGTCTTTCTATGGCAAGCCTATGGTCGCTTACGCCATTGTGGCGGCACTGTCGTCAAAAGCCTTTGACCGTGTGATCGTGTCCACGGATGACGTCGAGATTGCAGAGGTCGCCAAAGCCTATCGCGCCGAGCTACCGTTCATCCGTCCGCCAGAGTTGGCCGATGACAATACGCCTACCGTGCCCGTGATCGCCCATGCCATTCGCACCTGTGATGAGCTTGGCTGGAACGTTCAGGACGTCTGCTGCATCTACCCGGGAGTCCCCTTTATCTCCACTGACGACCTGCGAACCGCGCATGAGCAGTTGGTGTCAACTGGGGCAAACTACGTTTTCCCAGTAACTAGTTTCCCCTCGCCTATCCAGCGCGCACTGAGACGCCTGCCGGACGGCACCGTGCGCCCCTTCCAGCCGGAGCATGCGGCCACCCGAACTCAGGATCTAGAGCCAGGGTATTTCGACGTCGGTCAGTTCTACTGGGGTCGTAAGCAGGCTTGGCTGGATGGCTTGAACATTCATTTGAACGGTACCACTTTGGCGATCCCGGAATGGCGCGTGGTTGACATCGATACGCCAAATGACTGGGAGCGGGCGGAGTTGGTCTATTCGGCGCTGTCCGCCAAGGGTTTAGTTTGAGGTTCCTCTTCCGAGCTGATGCCGACAAGGCCATCGGTGTCGGGCATGTCATGCGCTGCATGAGCCTTGCGAATGTTCTGCAGGAGCGCAGCGCTCAGGCGTGCTTCGTTTCACTCGACCTGCCGGTGCATCTAGAGCGCGCTCTACATGCGCAAGGGCATGAGGTGCGGCGCCTACCTGAGGCGGTGCGAGGCGACGAGTTGGGCGACGCACGCGCCACGCTGGATGGCGAGCAGTCGATGGTCGCCTGTGTGGTCGATCACTACCAGCTCGGCTGGGCCTGGGAGGCCGAAGTGATGGCGCATGCCCCAGTGCTGGCGTTGGATGACCTTGGACGGTCGCACACCTCGCGCTGGATGCTCGACCAGAACTACTACGCGGACCCGCAAGCCCGCTACGCGACCGGTTGTCCTGCCAGTGTGCAGCGCCTGCTCGGCCCCTCCTTCGCTTTGCTTCGGAGAGAGTTCACACATGCCAGAGCCAGTGCCCGCGTCCGCGATGGCGTCCTGCGGCACGTCTTGGTGTTTTTGGGAGGAATGGACGCTGGCAACCACACTGCAATCGCCCTCAAAGCTATCGAACTTGGCCTGTCGCCCGGCGTTCAAGTGACCGTAATTGCTGGGGCATCGCATCCTGACCTGACCGGCCTTCCAGCCTGGTGCGACGCTCGCAGCCTTGCTACACTGCACATTCAAGTGGGCGACATGACGCCCCACCTGTTGTCTGCCGACCTGGCGATAGGCGCCGGTGGGTCGAGTACCTGGGAACGCTGCGCCTGCGGACTGCCCACCGTGGCGATCTGCGTGGTTAATAACCAGCGCGAGGTGATCCTCGAGGGCGCTCGGGCCGGATTCCTTTGGGGCATTGATCACGTCCCGTCTAGCAACGAACTTGCGACCGTGCTACGTGCCCTCGCCGGTGCACCGGGTCTGGTTAAGCATATGTCCGAACGATCCCTCCAGGTGACCGACGCGCGCGGCGCAAGCCGTGTGGCCGA
>CAZKFI010000154.1:0-1568 GCA_964551975.1 uncultured Bifidobacteriaceae bacterium
CGACCCGGCACGGGACCGCCTCCCAGTCGAACTGGCCGGCCAATGCCGACAGGTCAGACATCCGGGGCGGGCCACAAACTACGCCGTGCTGGTTCAGCCATCGCCAATGACAGCGTCAGCCGAGCCACTCCTCGACGTCCTGGCTGGTCCGGCTTTAAGCATCGCGATCGTCTACGACTTCATCCCGATGCACTACCCGACGATCTATCTGCGCCATGCGGCAACCCGCCTGGAGTACGCGGCTGCACTCGACGCGCTGCGCCAGTACGACGCGTTCATCTCGATCTCGCATGACACGCAGGGTGAACTGCACCGATTCCTCGGGCGCACACCAGCGCGCAGCAGCGTGGCCTGGCCGGTCGGCATCATGCCGACGACTGCTCCAGCGGCGCGCGCCAGCGCCGACGGCCCCATCGTCATCATGACCGGGGACGAGCCACGCAAGAACACTTATGGCGCTTTGGCAGCAGTCGGTGCCGCAACGGCAGGTACCGACGAAACCCGCGACGTCGTCGTCATCGGCATGGCCGGGCAGCAGCAGCGCGTCCATCACTGGTCCATCGCCGCCGGAATGCGTCCGGACGAGGCCCGCACCCTTGGTCGAATTGACGACGAAACCATGCATCAACTCCTCGCCCAAGCACCTGTGGTCGTGGTCGCGTCGTTCGACGAGGGCCTTTCACTGCCGGTAATCGAGGCCCTGGCCCATGGCACACCCGTGGTCGCCTCCAACATCGCCGCCCACCGCGAACTCATCGGTCGAGCCAAGGCCATGGCATCGCCTGGGGATCTGCGCGCACTCGCCCGAACCATTCGACGCACGAGTAAGCAGCGCAGCAGCAACCATCGGCAGCAGTGGCGTCGCCTGCAGCGTCATGCGCATCGCGACCTCGAAGCCGTCATCACGGAATGGGTGCAGGGCGCCGAGGTAGAAGCCGCCGCCATGGGCGCAGCGCAAGAGTTGACACCGGGCTACCTGAGCGCCGGCAGGATCAGCATCGGGGTGGCAACTCCATGGACACCCCAGCGCACCGGGGTTGCGGACTTCTCCGCCACGACGATCACTGCGCTCGCGGAACTCACCGACGAGGTTGATATCACGGTCTACACCACGGCTGATGCCGAAGTTAATGGCCTTTCCAGCAGGCCGGTAGACGATGTGCTCGCGGGCCGAGCCGATCGGCACGACCACTTTGTCACCGTGGTCGGCAACAGCCACTTCCACCTACCGCATCTGGAACTTCTAGGGCGTATCCCGTCCATGGTCATCGCCCATGACACGCGTATGAACGAGCTCTACCTGTCGCTACGCAGCGAGGGTGGACTGCGGGAGGTCATGCTGCGCGATGCGCGTACCGATCGTCCCCGGCGAATCGAGCCGGATTTGGTGTATCAAATCGAAGACATGCGACTGCTGCAGAACGCCGCCTTCTGGGAGGTTGCCAATCAGGCTCAGCCCCTCGTGCTGCACTCGGTCACGTCGGCGAACCGCATCGCAGCGGAGACCGGCGTGGAGCCGCACTTGTTGCCCTTCGCAAATCAGCGGGTGCCAGACACGGCTACGGTTA
>CAZKFI010000154.1:1578-2369 GCA_964551975.1 uncultured Bifidobacteriaceae bacterium
ATGCGACTAAAGGCGCGTGCGCGACTTGGGTTTGACGCAGATTACGTGCACCTTGGGTCGTTCGGCTCCATCGACACCCGCACCAAGCTCTCCGACGTTGTCGTGGAGTCAGCTGCTTGGTTGAACCGGTGGGGTATCCCAACCATCGTCCACCTCGTCGGTGGTGGTCTGCCCGAGCAGTGTGAGCAGTTACGTGTGCAGGCCGAGCAGGCTGGGGTTGCCGGGCTTGAAATCGTCGGCTTCGCCGACGAAGCGCGCTTTCGTGACTACCTGATGGCCGTGGACCTCGGCGTACAGCTACGGGTGAGCCCATTGCTGGGAGTGAGTGGACCACTGTCGGATCTGGCGGCCTTCGGTACACCGTCGCTGGCGAGTCTTGGCCTGTGTCAGGACGTCGACACTCCCGCCTACGTCGACCGCCTCCCCGATGAGGTCAGTCCCCTGCTGGTCGCTGAGGCGGTGCAGGCCCGACTCAGCAACCCGTGGGATGAAGCGACACGTGAAGCCATGCGGCAGGAGTATCTGCTGGGCAAGCGCCCAGAGGTCTATGCGCGGCGATTGTTGGACCTCCTGCAGCAGGGAGCGTCATGAGCGTCCTGGCGATCGACATTGAGCAGTTCGTGCGGGATCCGTACGGCACCGGTATCCAGCGCGTGTTGCAAGGTCTGGCCCGGCATTGGCCCAACGACATCCTCGAGGGGCAGTTCGTCATTCCCTGGGACGATGAACTTGCCCTGCTTGATGCCGAACAAGCAGCTGCATTGCTCGACCTGCCTTTCCAGGATCACCCG
>CAZKFI010000155.1:0-2366 GCA_964551975.1 uncultured Bifidobacteriaceae bacterium
CTCCGTGATGCCGTGCGTCAGCTGGTTGACCAGGCCAGTGCCAACGCTCGGCGGAACGCCTACTACCCGGCGGAGAGCATCATCGACGAGTACACACGTCAGATCGCTGCCTGGGTTCAGGGCTTGTCACCATCCCAAGCAATGCGCCCGTACACGATCGGTGAGGTGATTGCTCTCGCGGGTCTGCAGGGGCATTACCGATCCCGAGCTTGCGCACGCTATGCCGGGGAAGCGCTTCGACGTTCTGGGTTTAAACCTTACCGGGATTGGACTGCCGCGGGGCGCAACCGGCGTTACTGGGCCAAGGAGTTAGTAATTTGGTTCAGCGGCGTGCCTTTTGCGAAGGCATCTGTCGCTGCCCACCTCCATGTGCTAGTAATCTAAATGACCGGAGGGCTTGATCTGGCCAAGCAATTTGGAGCCATAATTTCTTAGTAATGGCAACATATCTCCCAGCTTTCAAAGGGCAATTAATCGCCTGTGAGTTCTATATCTAACCGTTTGGCCTGAACTCCTCTGAGGGGCTACTGGCGGGATGTAAAAGCCAATTCAGCGTGATGTCATGAACGACGCCGACATGGACTGCATTACCGAAGCAAGTGAATGCGCGTTCCCTGCTGAGAGGCAGTTTCCAGTTTGGTGGAAACCCTTGTAATTCAAGAGCCTCCGAAGCGATCAGGTGACGCCCTCGGGCGCCTTCGGCAGAGCCTGCTCGTGATTCCGATTGATTTATACGTGGAACGCTGTCGCGGTTCGCAGCTTGCTGCCAAGGTTAGTGCCTCTGGGTATTCACCCAACGACCAGGGAACTGGTTACCACAGCAACCCCGCTTCACGAGCGGATCGTAGATGTGTCGGCGTTCGATATCGCTTTCGAGCAAATCACAGGTCCGGACTTCGAACTGGTGCGGTCCGTCAAGCCGGACTGACTGCTCATCAAAGGGCCGTATGCTGTCGCAGGCTAGGCCGGCCCCCGGACGCCGTTCACGCGCTTCACGCGTTCATGCGGATCGAACCTCTGACAGCAATTCAGGATGCCGGTCCAGCACCTTGAGGAGCTTGACCAGAGACAGCGGCGGCTTTGTCTTGCCGTTTTCATAGCGCGAAAACGCGTTGATGCCGCCGCCAAAGATCTCTGCGGCCTGCCGTTGGTCCAGGTCCAGCTTCTTGCGCACCTTGGCAATGAAAGCGGGATCCACATAGGCGGCGTTGACCTGACGCTGGAAGGCGCCGACCCAATCGCTGTAACGGTCACCCTGCTCGCGGTCAAGCAGCACTTCATCGCAGGCCGGGCAGAAGTCGCCTGTGACAGAAGGGATGGTGGTTGTCTCACCCTTGTAGCTGTAGGGGATGTCGCGGGTCTGTCGAAGCAGTTTCGCAGCGCCGCAGCAGGGACATTTCATTTCATAACTCCTTGAATGAAACGATCAGCACATCTTCCATCACGGTCAGCTTGACATACACATCATCCCCTGCAGGTGTCGAGGCGTGATAGACATCCTGCCAAATCCGATGGTCCGCATGAGTGGTCATCGACTTGTAGAAATGACGGGGCTCCAAGGCCATCACGACAGCACAGATGCCGTCCAGGTCGTCAATCCCCAGGGAACGGGCGCCGGCGAAGGCCGACGCGGTGGCGCGGACCTTGTCCTCCCCCACCAAGGCCTTCACTCGCGTGAGCTTGCAATGGGGCGTTCGCTTTTCCATGAATAAACCTAGTTGGTTATTTTACCAATTAGGTTGACCCTGTCAATTCGCTCGTTCGCGCTGCCCCACAGACCCCGCCCAGCACAACAGATTCACCAGCACCACCTCCTGCGGTGTACTGCACCCCACCGAGAACAGCTTCGGATTGGCCACCACAATGGTCAGGCACTTGGCGCGGGAGATCGCCACGTTCAGGCGGTTCTTGCTGTACAGAAACTCGATGTTGCGAGGCAGGTCCTGCCCACTGGAGGTCGTCATCGACACCAGCACCAGTTGCGCCTCCTGGCCCTGGAACTTGTCGACCGTCCCTACCTGGGCGCCAGCTGGCAGGATGCGGCGCAGGAGGTTGACCTGCGCGTTGTAGGGGGCCACGACCAGGATGTTGGCCGGTTCCATGGGGTGCACAGAGCCATCGGTGTCGGTGTAGTGCTGGGTCAGGGCACTGCGGTACAGCTCCAGGATCAGGTGGGCCTCGACCTCGCTGGACTGCCTGCAGCCTTCATGTTCAACCGGCGCATGCACGATGCCCGCCGGACGCAGCAGCGGGTGGGCCTGGTCATTAAGCACCAGGGTGCGTGCCTTGTTGGTGGGCGCCGGCAGCAGACGCCCCTCGTACACCGCCTCCGAGATGAAGCCGCAGACCGCAGGATGCATACGCCA
>CAZKFI010000156.1:0-2341 GCA_964551975.1 uncultured Bifidobacteriaceae bacterium
TTACGTTGATCCGGCGCAGGAATCAAGCATGATTGAGGGTGTTCGAGCAGCGCTCGTTGCACTTGCGCTGGCTGCGGCTGCTTGGTGGCTGCTCATGCCACGGGGGTGGTACCGCGACTGCAACCAGTTTGAACGAAGAGTCCTATGGGTCTTCTTTCCTGTGCGTTTCATCGTGATGCCCTTGGTGTTTCATGCCGTCGGCGCAGCTTCAAGAAGACTGTTCTCAGGTGGAACGGACGCGGACTTCTATGACGCAAGTGGGCGTGCATTCTCACAGGATCTCATCGGCTCATTTGCCGTGGCCCAGCCTGGGACTGGCGTCATGCGGTACTCGGTCGGCGTCTTCTACTGGCTCGCCGGGCCCGATCGTCTCGTCGCGACCTTTCTTTGGGCGGCTCTGGGAGGCATAGGGCTCCTGCTCTTCTGGCTTGCCACGAAGGATTTCATACCCTCACGCAAGGGCCTTTACAGCATTCTTGTGCTTCTCATGCCTTCGATGTTGTTCTGGAGCGCAGGGATTGGCAAGGAAGCATTCATGATGCTGGGTATCGGCTGTTTGGTTATGGCATTTGCTCAGCTCCATGCAAAAGGGAAGCCTCTACCTGCTGCGCTCTATGCCATTGCAGGAGTGCTCATCACTGGGCTAGTGCGGACGCACGTGACTGCAATCTTGCTCATGGCGCTTGCGGCAGGGACTCTGCTCATTCCACCGCATTTGAGCAAGGTATCGACAAAGGTACGAATCCTGGCGGTCATGGGCATTGCATTGCTCATGCTCACGTGTGTGCCTCTGGCCATTCGACTCCTTGCGCCGGAGCCGGGGGAGGGCTTGCTCGAACTCTTCTATCGTCGCGCAGGATATGCCGCCGAGCAAGGAGGGGGCTCGGCTTTCGAGGCGCATCCCGTGCGATCTCTGGGTGACCTTCCAGATGCTCTGGGAACAACACTCTTACGCCCGTGGCCATGGGAGGTGAAGACGATCCCTCAGATGGCCGTCCTGGGTGAATCACTATTGATGGTGGGGCTTTTTGGATGGAATGTAGTTCTGCTGGCTTCGCGACGTGCGCGCATCGAGTGGTCGCCCATGTTGGCGGCCGCATTGGTTTACATCCTGCTATTCGCCGTTGCCTTCTCCTCGTACGGCAATTTCGGCTTGCTGGCGCGTGAGCGAATTCAAGTGACTGGATTTGTCCTTGTAGCCCTCTTTAGCCTCCGCATTGTTCAAAAGGAGCGGATCCCGAGATGATGCGTTGCGGGCACATCGCGGCCGCTTCCGTCACTCTCGAGCGCTTCGTGGTGCCTCTGGTCCCGCGCATGCGTGAACTCGGACTCGATTCGTTCCTAATCACGGCAGGAGATGCCCGACCTGCCCCGGAAAGTGCTGATGCGTCAGTCATATACGCGGGTGTTGGAAGAGGTCTCGGAATCTGGAGAGGGTGGATCGGATTCGGCAAGGCCTTTGACGAAATCCTTGCTCTGGCGCCGGACGTTCTCTTTGTACATACCCCTGCGACAGCCATTTCAAGTCGTCGGCTGCTGCTTCGATTGAAGTATTGCGGTGTCAAACTTGTTTATGTTGCACGAGGGTCGCTGGATGAGAGTTCTTCGCGTGCCGTTAGATCGGCTTGGACGTTCGCAGACCCCATGAAGTGGTGTTTGTGGGATGCTTTCGTCGTGGCCAATGAATTTCTTGGCCTACGTGCCGCTCACTTGCACCCGCAGACGCATGTCATTCGAGCAGCACTGGGGGCGGCTTGGCCCAATGTTCCCGCTCAAATGCCGACGAGCTTTGACCTTCGTCCTTGGCAGGAGCGGGGATACATCCGTCTCGGTTGGGTCGGTCGATATGACCGAGACAAGCGGCCCGAGGACTTCGGCGCATTGGTGGACACCCTCAACGCACGGTTTGCAGTTCCTGCCAAGGGCGTGATGATCGGTGCTGCGATCGCCGGCGACCGGCGAAGTTCGCACAGGGCTGGTGCGGCGGTTGAGGAGATCGGCTGGCACGACCACCCCTGGGAGGTTCTTGGCGAATGTGATCTGAATATCAGCACCTCAGTACGTGAGGGCTACGGACTGACTCCCATTGAAGCGGCTTCCGTTGGAACGCCAACGATCGCGTACGCTAACCACGGCACAGAACTGTCGGTGCCCGAAGTTCTGGGGGAACTCGTGCGAGTCGGGGGGCTGCAGGCGATGGCAGATCGGGTTGCGAATTATGCCCAACATTCAGCCGAATTAGTCGCTGAGCGCCGCCGCACAGTTGCTCAAGCTGCGTGGAGCCGATTGGCCACGGCTGATCCGGCTGCGGAGTTTGTGCAGGCTGCCCTCACCGCGGTCT
>CAZKFI010000157.1:0-737 GCA_964551975.1 uncultured Bifidobacteriaceae bacterium
GCTATGCCGAAATTGGGGTCACTTCGCCTGACAGAGCCGCGAACTCCTCGGTCAAGACCCGTGGTGCGGGCTCGTCCACCTGGACCTTCGCCTTGCTACCACGGGCTCTGACCTCGCGCTGTGACTCGAAGGCGCTCACCGGCCTACGAATCGATCAGTTTTGACGGAGTTATCCGATGCCTCAAAGATCACTAGTTCCCACCACCGTGGGCGAGGGCTCTCGCCCACGGTGGTGAGTGAGCATGTCAACAATTCCTACAGCAGCAAACCCCTGTTTCTCAGGGTGCGTGTCCTAAGCGGATAGAACACCAAGCGCTCTATCAAGATGCCCACGGCCATAATCATCGCGATCGCACCGAGGATCAGTGCCATGTCACCAAGGCTGCGACCCACATCAAGCATCTGGCCCAAGCCTGGCCCGAGCGCCGGTGACACGGCGATCAACTCTGCGGCCATGAGTGAGCGCCAGGCGAATGCCCAGCCCTGCTCAAGGCCTGCGAGGTAGCCGGGCCAGGCAGCGGGTAGCACGATGCGCACGGTCTTGCCCAGACCCTTCGCACCCATCACCTGACCAGCACGGAGGTAGATCGGCGGGATCTGATCCATTCCCGCAAGGAGCCCGTTAGCGATGGAAGGGACCGCCCCCAAGAGCACGACGGTGTAGATCGTGGCGTCGGAGAGGCCGAACCAGATGATCGCGGCAGGAACCCAGGCGACAGACGGCAGCTGCTGAAGGC
>CAZKFI010000157.1:747-2332 GCA_964551975.1 uncultured Bifidobacteriaceae bacterium
AAGGCCTGTGAGGATCGGGCCGAAAACGGCGCGCAACTTCGGATAGAAGCCGAGAGCGAGTCCGATCGGTGTGGCGATCACAATCGCGATGAGGAAGCCTTGCACCGCGCGTCGGATGCTGTTGAAGGCCGACTGCCACAGCAGGTCTTGCTCCTGCTGGATGCGCAGCGCATCGAACACCTGAAGTGGTGCGGGGAGCACGTAGGTTGGTTGGAGTTGAAGCCACGCGACGATCTGCCAGATGACGATAATCACAGCGATCGCAAGGAGAGGTGAGGCGAGACGAGCTGCGGTCCCCTTGATGTTCGCCTGCTGACGAGGTTTGGTCTCGAGGTTGTCCAGTCCCGCCTCAAGGCGGCTGAGTTCCGACGCGGTAGTCGTGTCGACACTGCTCTCAGGTGGCATGGCGGACGATCTCCTTCCGAAGCTGATCGGTAATCTCGCTAGCGATATTTGCGACGTCCGGGGAGTCCAGCCGCCAAGGCTCGTGCTGTCCGATATTCCACTCGCGGATGATGCGGCCCGGGCGCGAAGACATGAGCAGGACCCGCTCGCTGAGCCGAACCGCCTCACGGACGTTGTGGGTGACGAAGAGGATCGCAATCCCAGTCTCTCTCCAGATGCGGGACAACTCCTCGTGCAGCAGGTCGCGAGTGATGGCGTCAAGGGCCGCGAAGGGCTCGTCCATGAGCAAGACTGAGCGCTCCTGCGCCAACGCCCGTGCTATCGCCACACGCTGCTTCATGCCACCGGAGAGTTGATGGGGCCGCTGGTCGTAACTGCGTTCCAAGTGCACAAGCGCCAGAAGTTCCTCGGCTCGCGGCCTGCGTTGAGCACGCGGGACGCCCGCGAAGGTTAGGGCAAGCTCGACGTTCTTGCCCGCCGTCAGCCACGGCATGAGAGCCGCTTCTTGGAACATGAGAGTGGGCCGACCATCAGTTTCGACGGATCCCGAAGTCTGCTTGTCGAGCCCACTGATGATGTTCAACAGGGTCGACTTACCGCAGCCCGACGCCCCGACGAGCGAGACGAATTCCCCGCGCCGAACCGTGAGGTCGATATCTTCGAGGATGATCGGGCCATTTGCTGAGAACTGCTTGCACACTTTCCTGAGCGTGACGGCTTCCGACATATTCCCGGCTGCCTGCGCCTCACGTACCGCTTCCACATGTCCTCCCATAGTTCGGTGGGTGCCGGACCTTCCGGCACCCACCGAGTGAGCTACTCGCGACCGAGACCGTCTGCGGTCACAGTCCTTGCCTTCGCCGCCTTGAGCGTCTGATTCAGCAGGCGTAGGTCGTAAATCCCAGCCAACTTGTTCTGGCCGAGTGTCAACAGACCCGCGTCCACTGCGTCATCAGCGCTCTTGCGCAGCGTTTTAGGCAGCGGGTCCCAGGTAAATCGCAGGTTGCCCCACGCCCTCTGAATGACCGCATCCGGCAGGGGACGCCCGGTCCACTGCGTGATGCCCTTTTGAACAAGATCTCGCGAGCCGGGGATGTTCTTCGCGATGTACTTGATGGCGCTGTTGTTCGCCTGGATGATCGAACGCACCGTGCCCGGGCACCTATTGAGGAACTCTTGC
>CAZKFI010000158.1:0-2292 GCA_964551975.1 uncultured Bifidobacteriaceae bacterium
GGGGGGAGCCCTGGGCCTTTGCCCTTGTTGACGGTTGGCAGGATCTTGCCGGCAAGCCACTTGCACAGGTCTGCGCGACGCAGTGGCTACACCTCGCTCTCGCCGACTTCAACTCCGTGGATGACGTGCTCGTGGTGACGTTCGAGGATCTTGTCAGTGACCCGCGCGGAGCCGAGAGACGCCTGACGCAGCTTCTCGGCCAACCGGTTCGCGTGAAGGTTGCCAAGGCTCTCGACCCTCATCGTTGCCCTTACGACATCGACGAGGTCTGTACCGGACTTGCCAACACCGGTGGCCTCTACGAGGAGTATCTCGACCTCGCACACACGCGAGCCAACGTTGACTACCGTGCGCCTCTCCCCATAAGTCCGCGGGGACCCGCTGAAGTGCGCCAAAGCAGTGTAGGCACCCCCTTCCACTCTGAATCCACCGCGACTCTGCCGAGCTTGCTCCAGCAACTGTCAGCAAGTTTGCTCATCACGACGTATAAGACCGGCCAGGTCATCATTGCCCGAACCGCCGACGGCATCTCACTCGACACCTACCTCACTCCCATGGAGCGACCAATGGGGGTCGCCGTGAGCGACTATCGCCTCGCAATCGGCACTGCGGACGCGGTCACTGTGCTCGCCCGTCATGAGGCTGACACCCTGGTGAACCTCGATCCAGCACCCGATGCCGTCTACATACCCAAGGCGTCCATCGTTACCGGCGATGTCGCGATCCATGATGTTGCCTGGGGTGCGGACGGGCAGTTGTGGTTCGTGAACTCCAAGTTCTCCTGCTTGAGCACACTGCAGCCCTACGAAAGCTTCAACTGCCAATGGCGCCCACCTTGGATCAGTGCGCTTGCCGCTGAAGATCGCTGCCACCTGAACGGCCTGGCGATGGTCCAAGGTGAACCCACCTACGTCACTGCCTTAGCGACCTCCGACGAGCCGCAAGGCTGGCGCGAGCAACGGGGTACCGGAGGCGTGATTGTCCATCTGCCCAGCAATCAGATCGTCGCGCGCGGCCTGTGCATGCCGCATTCCCCGCGCTGGCACGACAACCAACTGTGGTTCCTGCAATCGGGCTTGGGGAATTTGTGCGTTTTGGAAGCCAATGGCAGCGTTCGCGAGATCTGTCGTCTCCCCGGCTTTACCCGAGGCCTGACCTTCGCCGGCCCCTACGCGCTCATCGGTCTTAGTCAAGTACGCGAATCAGTCTTCACCGATCTACCTATCACCGATAGCGCCACCGAGCGCAACTGTGGCGTGTGGATTATCGACACCCGCAGCGGCCAAACAGTTGGCTTCCTGCGTTTCTCTGCAGCCATCACGGAGATCTACGACGTGCAACTCCTCCCGGCCAAGTGGCCTCACCTCGCAAGCCCAGGAGAACTCACCAGATCCTGCTTCATCCTCGACGCACCCACCATTGCTCACCTGCCGCCGGTTCTTCATCCCACAACAGTTGACGGCGGTGCGGGAGTAACGATCAACGGGTTTGATAGCTCCGGACAAACATATGGGACGCCGGTCTTTTCTGTCGATGCCGCAACTGTAGTTTCCGTCGATCAATCAATACTTGTGTTTGACCACGTCAACTTTCGTAATTTTACAAATCTTGCCCAAGATGCAAGTCTCATTTTCAACGCCAGTCAAGGTGGTATCCGAATCATTGACAGCACGATCTCGTCCAACTCGACTCAGGCCTGGAAGCGGGACTCAGGTATCGTGCGGACGACCGGCCCCGGATTCTTGGAGGTGGAGGGTTCCACCTTTACTGATAACCAAACTGCCTACTCAGGGGGTGTCCTTTACAGCACCGGAAGAACGACGGTGCTGGATTCCACGTTCATTGAAAACTCAGTCGTGAATGGCGTTGGCGGAGCGGTCTATGTTCGGAGCACTGGCTCGTTAACGGTTTCAGGCTCAAACATGCAATCGAACTCTGCAGGTGCGGGTGGGGCATTAGCGGTGGTAGCAGCAGCTTCAATCACGATTACATCAAGTACATTTTCAGATAATGAGGCCTTCAACACCTGGGGTGGAGCTGTCTACGTAAAGCGCGGTGGCCCGATCGCAGTCGTGGAGGAATCTAGCTTCACGGGAAACAACGCCCAAAAGGGTGGGGCGATCGCTGTCGGCGGTTCCAGTGGTGGCAGTGGGTCTCTTCGGTTGATCGATTCCACCTTTTCTGACAACACCGCAGCCACGCTGCTCAACGGCCTTGGCGGCGCAATCTATGCCTACGGAAACTTGGACGTACAAGATTCAACGTTTACCTTAAATAGTGCGGGCGTGCGCG
>CAZKFI010000159.1:0-388 GCA_964551975.1 uncultured Bifidobacteriaceae bacterium
AGAAGGCGTTCATTTTGAAGCAGGGAGCGGACGGTATTCCGGTCGAAGAGATTTGCCGTCGGGCCGGCATCAGCCAGGCAACCTATTTCAACTGGAAGAAGAAGTATGACGGTTTGCTGCCGACCGAGATGCGGCGACTGAAGCAACTGGAAGACGAGAATGGCAAGCTCAAGAAGCTTGTGGCTGACCTGTCTCTCGACAGGGAAATGTTGCAGGATGTCATACGCCGAAAACTTTGAGGCCTGATCGCAAGCGCAAGCTGGTCGATGCCATGTGTGCAGAATGGAAAGTGTCAATCCGGCGATGATGCCGGGTTTTGGAGTTGGACACATCTTCCTATCACTACAAGGCGCGCCGGCGTGATCAGGCCCACGAGGAAAAGCGCATC
>CAZKFI010000159.1:398-2272 GCA_964551975.1 uncultured Bifidobacteriaceae bacterium
CGTTGGCGACCTGCTCGACTCGAACCCTCAGCAGGCTGATCATGACGAACGCGCTTTCGCCATCCTGCGGAGTCGCCATGTATAAGACAGCTGGATGAAATTGCCGGATATGTTGATGGAAGATGGCCTCACTTGCGCACCAACAACCCGCTCGAGCGGCTTAATCCGAGGCCTGAAAACTGGATCAATTTTGGGTAGAGTTTTCCGATCCTTGAGTTGAACCGCCCCGGTTTTCCCGGAGGCATCCGGTTTTGAGTCATGCAGCCATAGCGTGACCTTTCAGGGTTGCATAGTATTTTTCCTCGGCTTCGGCTGGAGGGATGTTGCCAATCGGGCTGAGAAGTCTGCGGTTGTTGAACCAGTCGACCCATTCGAGGGTTGCGAGCTCCACAGCTTCCGCTGAGCGCCAGGGCCCGCGACGCCAGATCACCTCAGTCTTGAAGAGACCGTTGATGCTTTCTGCAAGGGCATTGTCATAGCTGTCGCCGGCGCTGCCGACGGAGGGTTCGATACCGGCTTCAACAAGCCGCTCGGTGTACTTGATCGATACATACTGGCTGCCTCGATCGCTGTGGTGAACGAGCTTTCCTGATGGCCTTCGTTGCTGCAGGGCCTGCTCGAGTGCATCGAGGACGAAGCCCGCGTGCGCACTCTTGCTGACGCGCCAGCCAACAATGCGTCGCGCAAACGTGTCGATCACGAAAGCGACGTAGACGAAGCCTGTCCAGGTCGCCACGTAGGTGAAATCCGCGACCCACAAACTGTTTGGCGTGGGGGCCTCGAACTGCCTGTTGACGAGATCAAGTGGGCACGGGGCAGACCTGTCACTCCATGTTGTCCGGTGCGGCCGACCCCGAATAGCGCCTTGCAGGCCCATCCGGCCCATCAGCCTTTCCACGGTACAGCGGGCAATCCCGATGCCTTCCCGCGATAGCTGGCGCCATACCTTGCGCGCGCCATAGACGCGATAGTTCTCCTCGTGGATGCGACGAATTTGGGAGCACAAGGCAGTATCCCGGCGCACGCGTGGCGGCGCTCTGCCGGGATCGAGGCGGCGTGCCCTGTGTTCGTAATAGGTGGAAGGGGCAATCTGCAGGACCTTGCAAATTGGCTCGACCCCGTGATCGGCGCGGTTTGCGTCGATGAAGTCAATCAGGACCGGGATCGGCGGTCGAGCTCCGCCATTGCGAAATAGGCCGACGCCTTGCGCAGGATGTCATTGGCCTGACGAAGCTCTTTCACCTCCCGCTCAAGAGCCTTGATGCGGTCGCGCTCCTCGGTGCTCACCCCGTTGCGAAGGCCCTGGTCACGTTCTGCCTGCACCACCCAGTTGCGCAGCGTCTGCGCCGTGCAACCGATCTTGGCTGCAATCGACACAATGGCGGCCCACTGTGAAGCATGTTCTCGGGCCTGCTCGAAAACCATCCGTACAGCCCGCTCGCGCATTTCTGAGGAATATGTCGGTCGAATCTTCTTGGTCTCCATGGCTCCATCCTTCTAAAGAAGTGGAGCCTCCGGGAAAACCGGGGCGGTTCAGTTCTCGGCGTCATAAGCAAAGGTCCACGTGCCCGGGTGAGATATCAGGACAAGACATCAAGATAACTAGATAGTTCGATCCGTTTTGGCGCTGAGCCGCGCCCCCCCTGCAACTCAACACACGTATCGGAAACCCAACTCATTTCACCAAGCATCCAGCTAAATATCATCCGATCTGGCTCCGTCCTGACAGCTGTAACTCGGCAAAGCTCTAGAGTGCCCTGAAACACAACTACATCAGCCCTAAATTCGTACAAATCATGCGTGCAATGGAGTTCAGCCCTCAGCTTATTCTTCCGTTGGAATGCCTTGTGCCGGTGCACCCACTCATTTACAAA
>CAZKFI010000160.1:0-2240 GCA_964551975.1 uncultured Bifidobacteriaceae bacterium
CCTGCGCGCATCGCCGCGGTTGCGCGACGTGCCATGCGCACCGTGCGCACCAGCATCGTTGAAAGCGACCAGCGCCATGCGCTCGTCATCAATGGCGTCATCGTGGGTGTGGTGGTCGGCACGGTCAGCGCTGCCGACGATCTTCGAACGATCACGCTCGACGCCCACGACCCCGCCGTGCTTGGCGCGCGTGCTGGATCAAACAGATACGTACTCACCGACCCTGCATCGCGTGCTGAGCCGCTCGCGGCAAGCGGCTGCATTGCAAGCAACTGTGGCCGCGAGATTCGTAACTACGCACTCCTCAGGGGAACGGAGACACTCAACGTGATCGTCTGGAACGGTCAGCCGCTTCTTGGTAGCGGGACGCCCATCCTCCCCGAGATCACGATCATCGAACGGCGACCCGGTGAGCCGATCGGCCCAGGGACGGAGATCCTCGCGGCAACCGACCAGCCGCTGATCCCGAGCGGCGTCAGGGAGCGCATCGTGCTCCTGCAGGAGGATCGCGTGGTCGCCGTCGTGGAGGGCACGAACGCGCTTGCACTGCCGCTGGGGATCACCACCGCCGTGCTGGACGACACGATCGAGGTTGCACCTAACTGGCTGCGCAGTGCGGACGGCACGTTCACCGACCCTGACCTGCCCGTCGAAGGTGATGAGGGGATGGACGGTGCAGCGCCAGCAGCGGGTGGTAGTGGTGCAGCGGACGATGTCCTGACGCCTCCGCCGCCACCCCCGACGCCGTGGCGGCCCAGCGCTGAGCGCATCGGTGCTCCTCTTGGCGGCGCTGGCGATTACGCAATCATCGTGAACGGCGTGGTGCAGAACGTGGTCGTCCTTGATCCGCAATCTGCTGGGGGCCAGAGCTGGTTGCAGCTCGTTGCAGGGACGAGCCAGCTTCCGCCGGGAGCCCTACTCATCAAGCGCGAATCGGGCGATCCGGTCGGTCCGGGCACGCTTGTGGAAATGCCGTAGAGCCTCTCCTATCCTCACGTTCCCTCGGCGTATTATATTCAGCGCATGAGACGTTCGCTCTGGGTTTTGGTGGGAATCATCATCGGCGTGGCGGGGACCTCGTTCCTGTTCGCCCCATCGGTGACCGGTGCACGAGCTGGCAACTTCACTGCAGCACGCGCCTCAGGGTTTATCTGGGAGAACGGTGCGCCGATTGCACCAGAAGGTGCCTCTGACTTCTGTTCTGCCGTGTATGCAGGAACAGACGACGAGGTATCAATCCTCATGACGCTGCCAGACGGTGCGGAGCTGGTCGGGGCGCCAATCGAAGACTTTTTCACAATCATTGAGACTGGCGATTTAATCGCCGTGAAGCCGTGTTTTGACCAAGATTCCACTAATGATCCGCAAGGGCGGGTGCTCTCAATAGAAGAGGCGCAAGTTCTCCTCTTGTCCCAACCGGACGAAGTTGCTCCCGACGAAGTTGTTTCCGACTTGTCCCAACCGGACGAAGTTGTTTCCGACGAAGTTGTTTCCGACGATCGCGACTCGGGGGGTTGTTATCTTGTGACAGAAGCGGACGTAGCGAGTCAAGTGGCGAACGAGTGGCTCGTACCTCAACGTCCAGGTCTCGACTGCAATGACGAACATATTGTCGGCTGCGCCGCATCGGGATCTTGTCCAGTTCCCCCAGCAGCAGAAGTTGCTCGCGTCACACCTCTCTATGTTGCGCAGCTAATGCAGACTCTATACGCTTGGATCGAGCAAAACACCCCAGGCATTTCTCTTGAGGAAGCCGCTCAGCTTTATCCGGGCATCTGTGCTCCGAGTTGGCTTGAGCCCCAACACCTCGCATCGGCGGGCGTTGCGATTCCTGGGTGGCTCAGTTCGCTCATCATCGGCTACGGAGACGGGCCAGACTGTAACTAACTCCTAGCGCGTCGCGCGGACGCTCACCGTGATCTGACGGGCAGCGAACTGTGCCGTTGCGGTGACCCCCGCACGGATCTTGCAGGTTCCCGTCGCAACCGCGCGCACCTTCCCACTCGCCCCAACGACGCAGACCTTCGGGGTGCGACTCGTCAGCGTCACGGTGCCATCGCTCGACGTGCTGATCGTGGGCGTCACCCGTCGACCGATCTTCAGGCGCGCGCCGAGGGAGGCGGTGAGCGTCGGGGTGTTGCCAGGAACCGTGATTGAGATCGCGAGGTTGACCGGCTGCACCGTCGCCGAGCCTGGGCGGGTGCTCTGGAGGACGCAGCTCCCGGAGGCGATGGCGGTGA
>CAZKFI010000161.1:0-2239 GCA_964551975.1 uncultured Bifidobacteriaceae bacterium
CTTGGCGACCCCTTTAGCCGGAGGGATTACCGCCTCTACAGCGATCTCGTTGAACGCCAAGGCCGTCGTGAACGGCCCCAACACGAAATCGCGCATGTCGATCTCGCGACGCCCATTCGGTCCCTGCGCAACGATGCGTCCCCCCAAAGCAATCATGGTGGCCGCCCAGTCTCCCTGCGGGTCCGCGTGACACACGGAACCAACGAACGTGCCACGGGTACGCACGATGGGGTCGGCAACCACCGAAGCAGCAGCGGCGAGGGTCGGATGACTCTGCTCCAGGATCGTTGAGTGCTCGAGATCCTCGTGCCGGCACAGGGCCCCGATGCGCAGGGTGCCATCCGGATCCAACCGGTGGTAGCCCAGGTTTGGGATGTTATTGATGTCGACAACCCGTTCCGGCGATGCGAACCGAAGTTTCAACATTGGGATCAGGCTCTGGCCACCTGCCAGGACTTTAGCTTCGCCACCACTCTTATCCAGAATGGCAATGGCTTCTTCGAGCGACGTTGGGGCGTCGTAGTCGAAACGTGCTGGGTACATGGCTTCCTCTCGAACTCTGGGAGATCAGGCGCTAGTTCGGGCTAGGACTTCTTGTCCCGCACGGCCACCGGCAACGATTCGGCGTCGGGGTCTGGTCGCGGCTCCTGGTGCGGCGGCCACGGTCCCTGCACGGGTTGCCCGGCGACTTTCAAGAAGTCGATGAACTGCGGCCAGGCCCACACCGTCGGGCTCTTGCCCGTCTTCGGTGAGTTCTCTACCAAGGCGTACAGGCGCGGATTGCCGCGCTCCTGGCCCGTGGACTCAACTCCCATGCCAACCCCTCTCGCCAAGCAGGTTGGGACAAGGTAGCGCCTTAACCGGCCCCTGCAACCGGAAATGTCAGAATCAGGCTCGGCCGGCTTGCACAGCGATGATCTCGGCAGCAATGGCCACGGCGACCTCCGCCGGACTCCCAGCGCCAATGTCGAGGCCTGCAGGTCCGTGAACCCGCTCAAGATCAGTGATGTCCCGATAAGCCAGCCAGTCGGCCCGGGCCTGCTGCATGGCTCGGGACCCGACCGCACCGACGTAGCCAGCCTCACTCTGCAGGGCGGCCATCAGGCATCCGCCTGAGGATTCCACATCGTGCCCCATGACTACCACGGCATCAGTCGACGCCAAGGTCGCAGCAAATCCGGCCACAACCTCGGGGCGGGCGGCAATCTGCACCTTCCACCCCAACAGGGCGCCTTGGTTGGCCAGTGCTTCTGCAATGGGCCCCTGCCCGGCAACCACCAAACGTGGGACAGGCCGGAAGTGAGCAAGGAGTCGGCTCTGATCGTCCGCAGGTCTTGGGGCACCAGTACTCGGGTAGGCAAGTGAAACGATTTCATCGCCATCGACCAGCACTTCCAGCACCACAGGTTCGCGTGCCATCAATCTCTGCCAGAGGTCGGGAGGAAAAAGCGTCCCAGGCGCCATAACGAAGCGGACTGAGGTACCGGCCGCAATGCCGCTCAGTGCTGCTTCCACATCGGTCACCGAATGCTGGATCAGCCGCCCGCCCGGCAGTTGACGTGCGGCTGCATCGGACAGGAATCCATCGAACGCTCCTGTGGCCACCTCACCGACGCGACCTCCACCCGGCGTGAAAGCCAGGCCTTCCTCACTCGGCTCGTCCGCGACGAGCCAGGCAACATCCACCCGGGTGCCCGAACGCACACATGCCGCGACGCTCAGCGCGATCTCGTACATTGGCCGGAGTGTAGGTCACCGGTGCGGGCAGCGACTGCTTCACCCAGGGCTAACTACGCCAACGATCTAGTCGCGGAATTTGTCGCAGTGCAAGCCAGCGAAAGACTCTCCCGCTCCCCTGCTCACGCAGGGCAGTATCAACGATCTGCTGCATCTGGTGCAGCGTGCAGGACGGATCCACGAACGCCCCGTTTTGGTAGCAGAGCGCACACCACTGCTCACTGGGCGTGCCATCGATTTCAGTACCTCGACAATCGCCAGCCTTTGTTGTGCGTAACGGCATTCCGCAACTTTGACACTGACGAGTCACATGAATGAGCCTGCCCGACCGATACCAGCGATGCAAACGGTTAGTCTCGTAGCCAAGTTGACGCCAGACTGCGACATCCTCCGGCTCCGGATCAGTCGCAACTCGTGGGTTGCCAACTCAAAGCTAGGTGGGGTGCACACCCGAAGGCGCGCACCCCACTGAGTCAGGCGAACTGCTACTCAGCATCGTCGG
>CAZKFI010000162.1:0-639 GCA_964551975.1 uncultured Bifidobacteriaceae bacterium
AGCCGTCCTCGTCCTCGAAGGAGTCCTTGGAGAAGACGTAACCGGGCTCTAGGGACCTGCGTGCATACACACCACGCACGAGTGCATCAAGGTACTCGATTTCACGCTTAGGGAGCACGCGTCGAGCGGTGGAGCTTCCACCGCACATTTCCTTAGCCTTGTGAAAGGCCTTGAACCACGCATCCGCCTGATGCGGCAGGGTGCAGTAGGGCGAGACCGGTATGCCGTCGGCATCGATGTCGATATGCCGTTCCCAACTGCGTGCGCCCTTGCCGTAGGAGATGAACATCGAGGCCTGCCAGTCGTACTGCTCATGCGTGGAGAACCCAATGACGTGACCTGGGTAGCGCCCGCGCAGGTAGTCGATCTGATTGAGCTCGAGTTCGTGGTCCTCAGAGGGGTAGAGCGAGACGCAGTGGTTCAGCGCCATGGGGATGTCCCGGTTCTCGAAGAAGGTGACCACGTCATCGAGGTTCTTCTCCGACGCCCCGCCCGAAGAAACGATCACCGGACGCCTAGTGGACGCGATTTTCTCCAGCAGCGGCCAGTCGTTCACATCCGAACTTGCCACCTTGATGATGGGCATGTCGAAAGCCACGCACAGATCCACCGATGCCTCATCGAAGGGTGTGGCCATCG
>CAZKFI010000162.1:658-2228 GCA_964551975.1 uncultured Bifidobacteriaceae bacterium
CAGCCCACGTTCACGACCTCACGCACCATGGTGGCGAAGTCATCCTTGGAGAGTTTGGTTGCCTCGATCTTGGAGATGTAGCGCAGGTCTTCGTTGCCGACGAACTCTGGGTGAATGAAGCGGTCGACATCACGGAACTGCAGTTTGATGGCCGCTTTGACGTTGTTGTACCGGACGACCGTGCCGTAATCCCGGATGATTTTCAGGCCCCGATCGACACGGCCCCAGTGATTATTGGCAAGTTCGAGAACAAAGAGATTCTCGAAGAGTTCCCGGTCACGCTGCGGGATATCAGACATGGCAGAACTGTACCCGCGCCTGCGGGCGCTAGGACCAGACCTTCCAGGGTGCCTGGCCTGATTCCCAGAGGTCATTGAGCATCTTGGACTCCCGGTAGGTGTCCATCGGCTGCCAGAAACCCCGGTGGCGGTAGGCCGACAGTTGGCGATCTGCCGCGAGTCGAGCCAGGGGCTCCTCCTCGAGCACGCAGTTCTCGTCCAGGTAGTTCAGTGCTGCCGGCTCAAAAAGGAAGAACCCGACATTGATCCAGCCTTCGAGTTTGGGCTTTTCACTGAACTGCACGACGCGCCCGTCGTCATCGACATCCATGACCCCGAACCTGCTCAGCGGTTGCACGGTAGTGACAGTGGCGAGGGTGCCCGCTTTGCGGTGCGCGCTGGTGAGAGCGGCGATGTCGACGTCCGCAAGGCCATCACCGTAGGTCACAAAGAAGGTCTCACCGGGATCCAGGTAGCGCGCCGCACGATGCACGCGACCACCAGTCATGGTCGCTTCACCGGTGAACGCCACCGTGACGCGCCAGTGAGCCTCGTCATGGTCGTCATGGAAGGTGAGCGACCCGCGCTTTCCCAGTTCAATAGTGAAGTCGTTGTTGCGCGCCTCATAGTTGAGGAAGTAGTCCTTGATCGTGTCGCTCTTGTAGCCGGTGGCGATGATGAACTCATCGATCCCGCTATGCGCCAGATGCTTCATGATGTGCCAGAGAACCGGCCGGCCGCCGATTTCGACCATCGGCTTCGGGCGGAACTCGGTCTCCTCACGCAGTCGCGTACCGAGACCACCGGCCAGCAGGATCGCCTTCATGGTGCCGCCATCCTGCCACCACCGATAGGCTTCAGCAGCAAGCACGTCACGCAATCCCGCATCATTCTGCTGAAATCAACGGGTCTATCGCAGGGCCTTCGGCCGGAAAGGGGCGACGGTGTCGGCCTCCTCGCCTCCCCGTGCAGACGACTTCGAGTTGGCTCAAGAGCGGGCCGACCTACTCGCCCGAGTCGCCGCCTTCGGTGAGCGAGCCCTGGCTGCAGTTCCGTTTGTGCCCGGTGAGTCGCCAGTCCCGGTCTCCGGGAAGGTGCTCGGGGCGCCCGAGTTGGTTGCCCTCGTCGATGCCTCCCTCGACGGTTGGCTGACCGCTGGGCGCTTCACAGCCGAGTTCGAGCGCTCCCTGGCCCGCTATGTCGGCACCCGGTCCGCAGTCTTCGTCAACAGCGGGTCAAGTGCCAACCTCGTCGCCCTAGCGGCACTCACGAGCCCCAAATTGGCCAACCAC
>CAZKFI010000163.1:0-2219 GCA_964551975.1 uncultured Bifidobacteriaceae bacterium
GCATCGCTATTCCTCTCCCGCAGCTACGTATCGCCGAACTCTATTGGGTGCCCCAGGGTTGTCGAGCGTCGAGTCCGCAGAATCTAGAGAGTCCGCAGAGTCCACAGAGTCCACGGAGTCCGCAGAGTGCACATAGTCGGCGATACCCCCAGACTGCGTCAGCGCTTGGCTCGCGGTGCCACCAGCCGAGTTCCCTGCCAGTGCGGTCCGGCACTGATAGTGCTCGTCGGTTGCAGGCCTGCCGTGGGTGCCGCGTCGGCAATGTCCTCAGCATCGATATGGCCGTCACGACCCGGTTTCGGCGTCATGAGCCAGACCACGCCATGATCGGTCAGCGGCGCGATCGCGTCGACTAAGGCATCGACGAGATCACCGTCCTCGTCCCGCCACCACATCAGCACAACGTCGACGACATCTTCAAAATCCTCGTCGACGAGGTCGCCTCCAATCACGGCCTCGATGCCTGATCGGAAATCCTGGTCGACGTCGCTGTCGAACCCGATCTCCTGCACTGTCTGGCCCAGTTCGAGTCCGAGTCGGCTCACGCGCTGGGTCGTCTGGTCTCCCATAGTGGTCACTCCGCCACCCTCATGACGGGTAGTCCACCGGACTGAGGGCCACTTGGCAAGCGCCCTGCCGGAATTGGCTCCGGATCTTCACTAAGTGGGCCCCTCGGACGCCTGCTAGGGACATGCCACGGGGGGTACGCGAAGATGGGGGCACCCCTGCAGCATCCCCGCGGCACCGGCGACCCGGGCCGCCCAACTGAAGGACTGCCCGTGACTGGTAGCCGTGATCCGCTGCCCTCCTCAGGCCTGCCCACCCAGTACGTCGACATCGACCCCGAGGAGACCGCCGAGTGGGTGGATTCCTTCGATGCCCTCGTCGACCACTCCGGGAATTACCGAGCGCGGTTCCTCATGCTCTCCCTGCTAAGGCGGGCCGCTGAGCGCAATGTCGGGGTCCCGAGCCTGCGCAGCACCGACTACATCAACACGATTTCGCCTGAGCGGGAGCCCTGGTTTCCTGGCGATGAAGCCGTGGAGCGCCGGATTCGAGAAATCATCCGATGGAACGCAGCGATCATGGTGCACCGCGCCCAACGCCCCGGCATTGGCGTCGGCGGACACATTTCGACCTACGCATCGTCAGCAACGCTCTACGAGGTGGGGTTCAACCACTTCTTCCGCGGTCCCGATCACCCCGGTGGCGGAGACCAGATCTTCTTCCAGGGGCATGCCTCGCCCGGGATGTATGCCAGGGCCTTTCTCGAAGGGCGTCTGACCGAAGCCCAGATGGACGGCTTCCGTCAGGAGGTCTCCCATCCCGGAGGTGGGCTGCCTTCGTACCCCCATCCTCGGCTCATGCCGTGGTTCTGGCAGTTCCCCACCGTGTCCATGGGGCTCGGACCGTTGAACGCCATCTACCAGGCGCGGTTCAACCGCTACCTGAGCCATCGCGGTATCGCCGATACGTCGGACCAGCGGGTGTGGGCATTTCTCGGTGACGGCGAGACCGACGAGGTCGAGGCATCGGGCGCGCTGGGTATCGCGGCTCGTGAGGAACTGGACAACCTCGTGTTCGTCGTGAACTGCAACCTGCAGCGACTCGATGGGCCGGTGCGCGGCAACGGCAAGATCATCCAGGAACTCGAGTCCCTGTATCGCGGTGCCGGCTGGAACGTCATCAAGGTGATCTGGGGTCGTAAATGGGATGAGCTCCTTGCCGCGGATCGTGACGGTGCCCTGGTCAACCTGATGAATGCCACCCCGGATGGTGACTTCCAGACGTACAAGTCCGAGGACGGGGCATTCATCCGCGAGCACTTCTTCGGCCGTGACCCCCGCACCGCACGACTGGTGGAGAACTGGACCGATGAAGAGATCTGGTCACTACAGCGTGGCGGTCATGACTACCGCAAGATGTATGCGGCCTACCACGCCGCCTGCCAGGTGAAGGGCCAGCCGACCGTGATCCTGGCCAAGACCATCAAGGGTTGGACGCTCGGCCCGCACTTCGAGGCTCGCAACTCCACGCACCAGATGAAGAAGCTGACGATCGAGGATCTGCGGCTGTTCCGCGATCGCATGCACATTCCGATTCCGGACAGCGAGTTGGACCCGTATCTTCCGCCGTACTACCACCCGGGGACCGAGGACGAGGCTGTGCAGTACATGCTGGCTACGCGAGCCCGACTCGGGGGTTCGCTGCCGGCACGT
>CAZKFI010000164.1:0-2187 GCA_964551975.1 uncultured Bifidobacteriaceae bacterium
CCTGGCCGACGAGTCCGACCGGGCGCGCACTGAGCCTGTCGGTGATGGTGTGGATCGGCTCGGTTTCCTACAGCTGGTATCTGTGGCACTGGCCGCTGATCGTCTTCGCCCACAGCCTCGCCCCGACGCAACCGTGGGTCCTCGCGGTCACCGGCCTCGGCTCCCTGCTGCCAGCCTGGTTGGCCTACCGATACGTGGAGAACCCCTTGCGGTACGCCGACTCGCAGTCTGCGTTCGCAGGCCGGCGGATCATCCTGCTGATCCTCACCTGCCTAGCGCTGCCGGTAATCGCCTGCCTGGTGCTGCTGCGTGGAGCTGACGCCCTCTGGGGCGGTTCCTCGGTGCGTGCGATGGCCGACCAGGTCGTGCCGCTGCCGGTCAGCACCAACGCCGGATGCTCCACTGAGGTGCCCATGGGTCTGCGCGCCGAGGGGGAGTGCCTGTGGAACGCGCAGTCGCCAGGTGCGCCGATCTACCTCCTCGGCGATTCACAGGCAGGCATGCTCAGTGACGGACTCCTCGAGGCAGCGACGATCCTGCGCCGACCGATGCGTACCGCGGAGAGCGGTTCCTGCCCGTTCGTCCTCGACGACCATTTTCACGATACGGCGACCACCGAGAGTTGTCAAGCGTTTGTCCAGGGCAACATCGACTACCTCGCCACCGCTCCCACTGGAACGGTGGTGGTCGCCATCGCTCCGGGATACGTGACCGCCGAATCGGTCGCGGCCTTCGGGCCAGCTTTGGATCGCACGCTGGCGCGCGTGCAGGCCCAGGGGCACCAGGTGCTGCTCGTCCAGGCCATCCCGCAGTTCCCGGACTGGACGCCGTGGAACTGCACCCTGGTTGCGGCCTGGGTCGACGCCAGCGGCTGCGGTACCTCCCGTCCCGAGGAGCAGGTACGGCAGGACTGGTCGAATGCGCTCACGATGCTGCGTGACGTCGCTGCCGAACGCGGCATTCCGTTGCTGGACCTGTGGCCGGAACTGTGCTCTGCCGGCACGTGCGCCACGAACCGCGGAACCACCTGGGACTACCGCGATGCCCGACACATCAGCGTCGGCAAGAGCCTGGCCCTGGCACCGGTGCTAACCGAGGCCGTCAGTGCCGCGACGACAGGCTCGGCAAGGATGGGCCCGTGATCCGCGTCAAACTCTCTAGTGGCGGATCCGGACGGAACCTCAACATCAGCCAGTTCGTCGGCAACGACGAGAACATCATCGACGGTTGTCAGTTCTTCGTGAACGCAGACGTCGACAGCGCAGACGTGTGGTTCGTCATGGAGCAGCCCGACGCAGACGACCTGCACTGTCGGGTCCCTGCGTCTGGGGTGTTCTTCCTCACGGCGGAGACGGCTTTCCCCACCGGCTACTTCATGGACTCCCCAGCCAGGCTCGACTACCTACGGCAGTTCGCCCGGGTATTCACCTGTCACGACGTCTACCTGGACTCGGTCACCTATGACCTGCCGTTCCTACCGTGGATGGTGAACGCCAATCACGGGCCCTCGGTCACCGCACCACATGAACGCGACCTGTCGTTCCTGCAGGCACTGCAGAACCTAGACAAGCCGCGCAGCCTGTCGGTGTTCTGCTCGACCCAAACCCTCACCGCCACGCACCGACTACGACTGCGCTTCGTGGAACGCCTGAAGGAGCATTTCGGCGACCGGCTGGACTGGTACGGCAACGGCGTGAACAGCGTCGCCGAGAAGTGGGACGGCCGGGCGCCCTACCGCTACACGATCGTGCTGGAGAACCAGGCCTCACCTCACGTGATCACCGAGAAGTTGATGGATGCGTTCTTGGCTCTGGCGTACCCGATCTACTGGGGAGCACCCGATGTTGCCGAATTCTTCGATCCAGCGTCGCTGACCACGATCGACATCAAGGACCTGCATGGTTCCATCGCCCGCATCGAGACGATCCTGCAGGAAGACCCCTACCCGCGTGTCAGCACGGCGATTCGGGACAGCCGTGATCGCGTCCTGACGGACTATCACCTGTATCGGCGGCTCGCCCGTATTGCCCACACCGCCGTGAACGACGCGTCCGAGTCGGTTCCGGTGACCTTGCACCTGCCCGTGACCTCATCGGCAGCGGGGTGGCGCAGCAGGTTCGGACGCTTCCGGTGACGGACGCCGACATGACTGGCACGTGGGCCCGCCGGCTGCTCACAGTGCTCCTA
>CAZKFI010000165.1:0-1878 GCA_964551975.1 uncultured Bifidobacteriaceae bacterium
GACGAGCCCTTCTCGGCGCTCGACTACATCAGCCGACTCAAGATGCGCGCCGAGCTTGCGCGGCTGTTGCGCGAGCAGCCGCGCACGGTGGTGCTTGTGACCCACGACATCGAGGAAGCGGCACAACTTGCCGATCGCGTGCTGGTGCTTTCAGAGCGGCCGGCGTACATTCGTGAACAGGTGATCCTGGACCTGGCTCGTCCGCGTGATCTGACCCATCCGGTGGTAGTGAGCGCCGTGCATCGCATTCTCGCGGAACTGGGACTTGAACAGGATGAGGCGCCAGTGGCCCTCGCCAGCAGCAGGGAGCATACATAGTGGTAAAATCGCCGGCCCTTCGATGGGCTCTGGGTGCCGTGATTGCGGTCGCCGTGCTTGGTGTCGTTCGCGAGAAGCCGTGGCGCGCAACGCCTTCGGGCGTGACCGATGGGCGGGAGGCGCTGGCCGTGGGCTTCCTTCCAGTCACCTGCCACTTGACGTGCCCGGTGACCGCCTATGCCTCCGAGACGAGCCGCTTGACGCAGTTTGACGCCCAACGGTTTACGGATTTTCCCACCGTCGTGGAGACCATCAAGAGTGGTCGTCTTGACGCAACCTTCATGATCGCCCCACTCGCGATGAAGCTCAAAGAACAGGGCGTAGGGGTAAAGATTGTCTACCTCGGCCATCGCGACGGCTCCACGGTGATTGTCCGGTCCGATGTGCCAGCGACGAGTCTTCGGGACCTAACGGGCCGGGTGTTTGCGATTCCGAGCAAGTACAGCAACCAATTTCTGGTCATCCGCAAACTCATGCAGGATCAGGGAATGACCGCCGATGACCTCCGGTTTGTGGAGCTGCCCCCCCCCGACATGCCTGGGGCACTGGCCAGCAAAGCCATCGACGCCTATTTTGTCGGCGAGCCGCATGCCGCCCGCGCTGAGCTTGACGGCACCGGTCGCGTCCTGTACCACGCCAAGGATATCTGGCCTCGATTCATTTCGTGTGTCCTGGTAGTCACCGAGCGATTGATCGCCGAGAGACCTAACGTGGTCCAGGACCTGGTGCGTGGCATCGCCGAAAGTGGTGAGTGGGCCGAGACCCACCGGGTAGACGCAGCCGCCCTGGTCGCCCCGTACTTTCGGCAGGATGAAGATTTGATTCGCTATGTGCTCATGCAGCCGCCTGACCGCGTCAGCTATCGCATGTTGACTCCAGACGATTCAGAGATTCAGCAGATCGCCGACATGGCGTTCAATACTGGGATTCTCGATCGACCGCTGGACGTCACAGATCTCGTAGATCGGCGCTTCATTCCTGCGACCATCCAGCCTGCGCAAGTCACCATGCCTGTTCGGACACCGTAGGAGCATTCGGGTGCCGATATCCTGGAGACGGAAGCGGGTGAGCCCGTCCACTCCAGAGGCAGTCAACTCCAGAACCAAGGCACGAACGTGTTGCTCGATATCTTAGTGACCCTCTCGGTCATCGTGGTCGCCGCTCGCCTGGTTGGTGGGCTGTTCGAGCGATTTGATCAACCGGCCGTGATTGGGGAAGTGGTGGCGGGCATCATGCTGGGCCCATCACTGCTGGGCCGTGTTGCACCAGACGTGGCCGCGGTGTTGTTGCCCACCTCGGCCGCACCGTTTCTCGGTGTGATGTCCCAACTCGGTGTCATCCTGTATATGTTCCTGATCGGGCTTGAGTTTGACCTGAAACAGCTCAGCTCGCGTGCCGCGACCACCGCGGCCATTGCGATCAGCAGTATCGCGGTACCGTTTGGCTTGGGACTGATCTTGGCCGGGCCGCTGTATGGCGAGCTGGCTCCGAGCGGCGTCGGGTTCACGCCCTTCGCGCTGTTCCTGGGTGTTTCGGTATCAGTCACGGCCTTTCCAGTGA
>CAZKFI010000165.1:1888-2155 GCA_964551975.1 uncultured Bifidobacteriaceae bacterium
CCCCTGGGCATTGTCGCCCTCACCTGCGCAGCCATCAACGACGCCGCCGCGTGGTGTCTGCTCGCGGTCGTCGTGGGCGTCACTCAGGCCACATCACGCGCCGCGACTCAGACGATCGTTCTAACGGTTGCCTACATTGCGCTGACGCTGACGGCAGGGCGAAACCTTGTGGCGGCGGTCATCAAGGGGATCGATGATGCGGCCGCGCGGAACGGCGAGGGCAGCTTGGCGCTTGTGCTGGTGGCTGTGCTGCTGGCGATGCTGGCG
>CAZKFI010000166.1:0-2118 GCA_964551975.1 uncultured Bifidobacteriaceae bacterium
CGACCGGCCGGGTTACTGGCAGTCGGTCACCGGTAGCAAGGACGAGCTCGACGACATGAGCACGGAGGCGAAGCCTGTGGTTCAGCCGCGCCGTGCCGCTGGCAGGCTCAGCACGATCATTCCGCCGGCCCTCGAGGCCCCGAAGGACGAGCACGGAGACGCCTACGAGCCCGACGAGGAAGAGCGGGCGGCCATCGAGCAGCAGCTCCTGGAAGAGGAGGACCGGTGATGCAGAGCCTAGACCACATCGAGCACAACATCAGGATCGCGCTCAACCACCTGCGGGCAGTAGACGCCAGCAGGCTTGACCCCGACCTGCAGGAGCTGTTTGAGGTTCACAAGATCCAGACGCGTCTGCTCTACGAGCGCATTCTCGACGCCGCACTGCAACGACCACAGGAGGTGAGCGAATGAACCCTGACGAGATGACATGGCTGGCCCTGCCGCCGGAACCGGTCGGTGCCTGGGCACGCCTGGAAGACGACCTGCGGCACGGCTATCACCCGAAGCGCGAAGACCTGCTGGCGATCTGGGCTCAGGCCTACCCGGACAGGCCCGTCGTGAAGACGACCAGGTGCAAGGTCTGCGAGGGTACTGGTGGCGTGCAGTGGCACGCGTACGTCGACGGCAAGGCACCCGAACCCATTGGTACGGTCGACTGCCCGCAGTGCGACGGCACAGGGCAGGGACCTCGGCCTGAGTGGATCAACGATCTATGAAACACAGCACGCCACAGCTGCTGAAGTTCCAGCGCCTGCAGCGCAGGCTCGGCGAGACCAAGCGCGGTCTCGTCGGCCTGCTTGAGCTGCTCTGGCACGGGACCGCCACTCAAGCGCCGCAGGGCGACATCGGCAAGTTCAGCAACGAGGAGATCGCGATCCTCGTGGACTGGGAGGGCGACTACGACCAGTTGGTGGACGCATTGGTCGACACCGGCTGGCTGGATCGCTGCTCCAGGCACCGCCTGGTGGTGCACGACTGGGGACAGCACGCACCAAACTGGGTAAGGATGCTAGTAAAAAAACGCGACTTGTCCTTCTCAGAAGCCTCAGCAGAAGCATCTACAGAGGGCTCTGCAGAAGCCTCACAAGAAGCCTCTACAGAGGCCTCTGCTGAAGGGACACCTAACCTAACCAAACCTAACCTAACCAATATGACTCCTTACGGAGTCTCCGACGTCTCCAGAAATCTGGAGCCTTCGGTCGTCGCGTCACGGCGGTATGCGATTGCTGGTGGCAAGGAAGTTTCGATCGAGCAGCGGCACGTCGACCGGTGGTCCGACACGTACCGCGACCGCCTGGACGTCGACCACGAACTGGCCAAGGCCGCGGATTGGCTGGCCGCGAATGCCACGAAACGCCCGCGAAACGGCACCGGTCTGGTGAAGTTCCTGGCGTCGTGGATGTCTCGCGCCGACGAGCGCGAACGGCGGAACGCCCGCGGATCGCCAGCCGCACAGGCACCGGCGAAAGCAAAAATTCCGACCCTCAGGGAGGCCCTAGGAGCAAACGATGGACGTTGACGAATGGGATCACTGGTTCACGCGGCACAAGACCCTTTTGCCGCAGCTGCAGCATTGGTTCGGAGCGATCGGCAGGGAGGAGCAGGTCGAGGTCATGAAGGCCTGGCACCAGGCGATGGCTGACCTGACCCTCGCCGAGGCAATGGAGGCCACGGATGCGATCGTTCGAGGTGACGTCGAGTGCAAGTTTCCGAGCGAGACGCCCAAGGCATGCCGTTTAAGGGGCCTAGCTTTGCGCCTAACGAGACGGAATCAAAAATCCGACTCCGAGGTCGTCCATCGCTTCTGCGGGCTCTGTAGAGGCTCTGGGGCGATTACCGTCTGGCACCCCCTGGTGGTGCGGGCGGTGCGAAACAAGAGCAACGGCGTGTATCGGCACCCGGTCACCGGTCAGCAGATGATCGTTCGCGACGCCGAGGGCGGCATCAAGGGCATCACGGCAGCTGCGGCGTGCAAGTGCAGCCTCGGAGATCGGTTCAGGGACCGCCTGCCACCGCCGGCAGCGGTAATCCCTGTCCAGTTCCGCGAGCGGCAAGAGTATGCTGGTCTGACGCTGGAGGAGGTGATCGAGCTCGACATCGCGGCCAGCCCGTTTA
>CAZKFI010000167.1:0-2099 GCA_964551975.1 uncultured Bifidobacteriaceae bacterium
TGTGCCATGGAGTGGGTAACGATTGGGATGTCAACGTTCCCGGCCCTTCGAGTTTCACGATCGCAACGGTGCCCACTGGGGCGAATCGGGATGCTGCTGTCAGTCAACTGGTCTACGCCTTCCCGGGGCCCGGGTCTGCCCGTCAGGCGTTCGCACTGATCAAGAAGGTATACGGCGATTGCTCCACCAAGCAGGTCGTGGAACAGGATGGGGGCACAATCACCACGCAGATATCGTCGGGATTAGTGTGCGTCTTTGCGAAGCCGCAGAATTCAAATTTATGTAGGAATGGGCGCAATTCGTGGGTCTACGTACAGACAGGTGTGCGCTACTCCGGTACGCCGCGATTTGGCGATTCGGCCAGTCGTTTGATGATGTTCTCCTTGTGGGATAACGCCATCATCGTCACCGCTGTGTGGCGACTGGGTGCGCCTGGGAGTAACCCTCCTGGCTTTGCCGACGGGACGATACCCGCTCTGCGAGATCTGTCCAAAGCACTTGGGGCTCGCTGGGAGGCAACTCAAGCACCCTGATGTCGGCCGCCTTGGTCCGAGAGCGTGTGCTGCCCACGCCTTGTGAACGCTGGAGCCGCCCGGCACCACCCGAACTCACCGTCGGCTGAACGTCACCGGGGGAACCTTGGCCCGGTGACGCGTCATGCAGGGCTGAGGCTGGGGTCTCGGTTCGCCCCAGCGTGCGTTGCTGTTGCCGGGGCACGTGCTACGTCGCGAAGAGGGGGAATTCGTTGGTTGTCAGCTTGGTGCGCGTGCTCCCGACTCCTTGCGAGCATTGCAGCCAGCCGCCCCAACCGAAATATTCGGTATACGGGCTGGTGCGGCTGCGCACGCTGCTAACGGCGTAGTCGACCTGCACGGCTGCTCTGCGGCCGAGCTTGCGCCACAGTTTGTCGAAGCTGATGTTCCATCCGTCGTCATCTGGCCGGGTTCGCTGCGAGATCGCCGTGGCCGCAGCGTTCATCGGCTTGACCCGCATCCATTCCTCGAACGTAGTGTTCCAGGCCGGCGCCTCGTCGACGGGGCGCATGCGAACCAGGCACTGCTCAGAGGAGAGAGTGTCGTAGACCGTCATGGTGATCGCAGCCTGACCGGTGGTGAACTGCCACGGACAGGTGCCCCAAGTCCAACACGAGTACACGATGTACTGGGTTCGCGCCACCGGTGCGGACGACAGGTACCACCGGTCTTTCGGGAAGGAGCCGGGGTAGGCGTCGGCGAAGGCTGAAGCTGAGCTGTAGCGGTTAAGCGTCGCGGCAAGGGAACCCAGCCCCCCGTGTGTCATCGCCTCCTGGCCTTCAGCCCCTGCGGAGGCGATGAAGCGCATCGCGCCTGTGGCGACGGCGATGGCTCCGCTTGGCACATCGGGCATGCGGTACCTATTCAGCGTGCCCTGGACCGTCCACTCGGAGGCGCTGCTGACGTACTGGGCAATCTCGAAGTCCCACTGAGCCACGCGGTTCTCGCGACAGACGTTTGCGGCGGTGGAGCCGCAGCTCAACTCGGATGCATCACGCACGCCTTCGGCCATCGCGCTCAGGAAGGCGTAGCGTTCGATCAGTGATGCGTAGTAGGTCAGGGTCTGGTTCATCTGCGTGGACAGGGCGTGTGTGACGACAGATGTGCGTTGCGATCGCCGCGCCTCGCCTTGAGCATCGACGTTGTTCAGTTGTTCGGTCCGGAAGTAGTCCCAGGTTGCACCCGCCAGTCCCTTGCGGCCGCGTGCGTTCCCGGTGAAATCACCGACGAGGGTCGGGAGGTTCAGGGCACGCCAGCGATTTACGGTCTCCAGGAAGTACTGCCTGGTGTCACGCACCGCATCAAGGGTGGGTCGAGACCTGCCGGTGTAGTCATTGCATACCTGGCGGCCCGCTGCCTGGGCGTCAAAGCAGCGTGACAGTGCCAGCCAGGCGCGCATGGCCTGGTCGCCGTTATTGTCGATCTGATTGAAACGTGCAAGCTCGGCCTGCAGGCCGACATCCCGAATGGCACTCTCCAACTGGCCGAAGCGTTCGCGATTCTCCCGCTGGTTGGCCTCCATCTGCCGCTCGATCTTGTCCAGTCGGTCGAGGACGTCTTGGATCG
>CAZKFI010000168.1:0-2096 GCA_964551975.1 uncultured Bifidobacteriaceae bacterium
CGCTACGTTCGGGACGTAGAGGCCGGAGGTTCGAATCCTCTCACCCCGACCAAGCCGGCACCGGCCGTCAGCGGGTTGGCCTGAAGGAAAAATCACCAACGAGGCTGGAGTTGTCCCAAGGGACCTGCGCGTTGCGGGTATCGGCGATGACCGACTTGCGGACCTCCTTGAAGACGAGCTCGATCGGCAGGTTCGGGGTCTGAATCGCCCTGATCAGGTGCCGCGTGAAAGGGCTGTTGCGTTGACGTTCCCCATCTGCGGCCACCTTGCCCGGTGCCGTGGAAAACGCGATGAAACTGCCGGCTGGGGCGTCCATCCTGGCGAGACCGCGGCTCGATGACCGCCATCCCCTGGAAAATGCGTTGTCCCGGCAAGCGTCAAGAATCAGGATGTTGACGCGCTTGCCGCGGGAATGCTGGCTGTGTTCCAGCATGTCGAGCCATCGACCCGCATCAAACGCCTGATCTTCGAGCTCGTACTCGTGAACAACGGACACGTCGATAGGCAGCAGGTAATTTCTTCCCTTGACCTCCACGCCATGTCCCGCGTAGTAGATCAAGGCCACATCGCTGAGTTTGACCTTGTCTGCGAATTGTCGGGTGACCTCTCTCATCTGCAGAATGGACACGTTGGTCACCAACGTGACCTCAAACCCCAGGGCACGCAAGGCACTGGCCATATCGGTTGCATCGTTTGCCGGATTGAGAAGCGGGCTGTTCCGGTAGGCGGCATTGCCGATGACCAACGCGACGCGGCGCTCGACGATTGACTGAGGGGCTGGTTGAGACGGGACCGGGCGGGTTGCTGCAGCGGCTTGCGGCGGGCCCGCGTCGGGCCTGACCAACTCATCCAGGCTCCATTCACCCGAGCGCCTGATGCCGCCCGTTCGGTCGTACTCGGTACCCGGACCGGTCCTCACACCATCCACAAAAGTTCCGTGAAAGCTGGTTCCGTCTCGGTAGAAATAAGTCCCGCGTCCATGGGGCTTTCTGTTTCGATGCTCACCTTCGTAACTGTTGCCCGATGCGAACTCAAGTCGCCCGGATCGGATCAGCTCGACAGCCCGCCTGTCCAGTCCCGCAACGGGAGAACCGGTGCGGTCGCGGTAGATCCCGGTTGCCGTTGGCCGACCTGCAGCGAACACACCGGTGAATGACACTCCATCGGGCCACACCATGGTTCCGCTCCCCTCGGGACGATCCATGACGAAGCCACCGCTGTAGGAGATGCCCTTCGCATACTGGCGTTGGCCATTGCATTGGTCAAAGTAACGGCTTTCGGCGGAGCAGTTGGCCATTCTTGCGGTGGCCAAGCCCGCGGACATACCAAGCGCCAGCGCGAGGAAGGCAGCGCTTGCTGTGACGCTCATGGCTTTACCTCCGTCCTCATGCCGCCCAACTTCTCGAGGGCGGCCTGCTCGAGGTACAGCCCGAATCCAGCCCTGCCATCGGGGGCAGGGAACGCGACAACAGCGCCGTCATAGTCATTGATGATGCAGACAAAGGGCATCCAGTTGCTCGGGTGGAACCTTGTCGGCACACGCTTGAGCCATTCCTCGCGTTCGTCGATGGCGTATTTGTAGAGTTTCGGCGACAACTCAACACTGCGCACCTTGATGCGCGGCGGCACTGACTTGATGTACGGCTCGCACTGGGGGTGCACTGCCGGCGAGTCGTCACGCACCAACAAACCGGCAAAAGTCAGATGCGGCTCGACCTCGTCCCAGGCCGCGCACTGGTGAAGATCATCGTAGAGGCGGTGACCCGTTGCCCCAATGGCCAGCAAGAACCATGAGTTGCACGCGTTGCCATTTTCGCCGGCATAAACGAGCCAATATTCGAATCCGCCCTTGCGCTTGACGAGCTCTGTCGAAATGGATGAGTCCTCGAGGATCATTTTCCCGTTGAGCCTCAGCCAGGTTGGCGCCACACCTCCATTAAATTCAGACGGCCCGGAAGACCACGCACGGCCGGGCACACAATCGATCGTCATGGGACCCGCGGCGGTTGCGTGGGTTATCGCCGCCCTCTCAGGATGCGCACAGGGCAACGCCTCCTGCGGGCGCACCGGTGACTGACCAGGCGCCGCTGCGTCTG
>CAZKFI010000169.1:0-1100 GCA_964551975.1 uncultured Bifidobacteriaceae bacterium
AAACAGATGGCCGCGCAGTGGGCGGCCACGCACCTCCCGACGGAGGACCTCATGGCCACAGACAACCCGATCCAGCAACCATTCCTTCCGGCGATCACCGGCAACCGCCTCCTGGTGGCCGGTATTCCCTACGTCCTGGGCTATGCCCCCGCCAGTTCACTGTCGGATCTGTATCAGCGTATGCAACTGGTCCAGCAGTTCATCGCGACACCGACTCCCCGCACCCAGCGGGCCCTGACCGAGCGTGGCGTCCGGTGGCTGTGGATGGAGAACTCGCTGGGCCGGGACCAGGACTTCGCTGGACTTGCGCAGGACGTGTTCAGCAACACCGAGGTCCGGATCGTGGAACTTGCCGACCCCACGTCAGGCTGAATCGCGACTGTCTTGCCAACTCCTCGTACGACCGGTGAAGGAACCGTGCGCGAACGTGGGCGGATCTGCCCTTAGGCAGTGCATCGGCTCCTGCGGCCTGCTCCCGGCTGTCACAAAGACACCGTTCCACACCCAGTCGATTGCGAACCGCCCAGCGTCGGGGTCCGCCTGGCACGTGGCCAGGAACGCCTCGGCCATCGGCCGCGACACCAGGTAGGCGCAGGCCGTGTTCGTCGACGGGGGGTCGAGTATCTGCAGGGGAGTGCCTGGAACGGCGCCTGCGGTGCGCTGCCGCACGGCAACCTCGAGCATGCCACCAGCAAGGTCGATGAACCACTGACCCTGCGCCGGAAGCCAGCCAAACTCCGCAGTCAGGTCCGTTCGGGAGGTGGACAGGACCGCCGCGTCGCTTTCCAAGATCAGCAGCCACTCGCCCTCGGCCTTCAGGAACGACGCCATGGCCGCGCGATGCTTCGCCGTGATGAACTCTTGCACCTGCAGAGTGCGTTCCAAGTGCGCGCGGTACCCAGGTTGGCAGCGGATGCGCAGGACATCCCAGGCCTGCCCGCTGGCAGCAGCCAGGCGCGACCAAACGGACTCCTGGCGAAGGTGCACTCACCTGACAGACTCACCTGACTGGCCAGAGGGCGGAGAAAAGCCCAGTCGTCGTCGTCGTCGTCGTCGTCGTCGTCGTGTGTCCTTGGCATGCCCTCATGTCACCACGAAGC
>CAZKFI010000169.1:1110-1852 GCA_964551975.1 uncultured Bifidobacteriaceae bacterium
AACGGACTCCTGGCGAAGATGCACTCGCCAGGTCCGCTCAAGCATGCGCTGGCGTCGTCGGGCCGCAACCAGCGCCCGGCGTGGGATGCCCGTGGTGAGCGGGGGTTGGTCGACGAACTCCTCGACGTCAACCTGCCACCCCTGCTCGCGCGCCACCGCGCGAATGAGGGTGATGGTGTCCGCAGCAGGCGCAGTGGCCAACTCTCCGCGATGTACTGCGGCGATGAGCAGGCGTCGGCTACCTGACCTCATTGTGGTCCCCCGAGGGTCAAGCGGACAGGGCGGATCGGAAGTACTCAACGGTTCGCGGCAGCCCCATGTCCAAGGTGACCCGCGGCTCCCAGCCCAAGGTCAGCTTGGCACGCGTGATGTCGGGTCGGCGGCGTACGGGGTCGTCCTGGGGAAGGGCTAGGAAGTCCACCCCGGACGGACCGCCGATCAACGCGCGCACCTTCTCGGCGAGCTCTCCGACTGTGAACTCGCCCGGGTTGCCGAGGTTGATCGGCCCGGTCACGGTGTCGTCGGTCGCCATCATGGCCATCAGTCCGTCGACAAGATCGTCGACGTAGCAGAAGGACCGGGTCTGGCTGCCGTCCCCGTAAATCGTCAATGCCTCACCGCGCAGTGCACTCACGATGAAGTTCGATACGACTCGGCCGTCCTCGGGGTGCATGCGCGGACCGTAGGTATTGAAGATTCGAACCACCTTGGTCCGTAGTCCATGCTGACGGCGATAGTCGAA
>CAZKFI010000169.1:1862-2089 GCA_964551975.1 uncultured Bifidobacteriaceae bacterium
AGAACAGCGTCTCAGCACAGCGCTTACCTTCGTCGTAGCAGGAGCGCGGTCCTATGGGGTTGACGTTGCCCCAGTAGTCCTCAGGCTGTGGGTGGACCGTGGGGTCACCGTAGATCTCGCTCGTCGAGGCAAGCAGGATCTTGGCCCCAGTGCGCTTGGCCAGACCCAGCATGTTGATGGAACCGTGAACTGCGGTCTTGGTGGTCTGAACGGGATCGCGTTGGTAA
>CAZKFI010000170.1:0-2050 GCA_964551975.1 uncultured Bifidobacteriaceae bacterium
GGCCTCGGCAAAACCCAGGCGCTGCGCTTCGGCGAGCACCGTGGCGTAGTCGACACCCTGCTCATCCATCCTGGTGAGCATGAGGTTGGTGGTGCCATTGACGATGCCGAGCACGCGCAGGATGCGATCGCCGACCATCGATTCGCGGATCGGACGAAGTAGCGGGATCGCTCCGGCAACAGATGCCTCGAAATACAGGTCGACTCCGTGCCGCTGTGCCGCTTCATACAGCGTCGCACCATCAGCGGCGAGCAGTGCCTTATTCGCGGTAACCACCGAGGAACCGCGTTCCATCGCTGCCAGGATCAGGGTGCGTGCCGGCTCGATGCCACCCATCACCTCCACGACGATGTCTGCCCCGCTGGTGGCCACCGCCATCGCGTCATCGGTGACCAACGCCGGGTCGACGCCCTCGCGTACCAGGCTTCGATCCCGCACCGCCACCGCGGTCAGCCGCAGCGGCGCCCCCACCCGCGCCTGCAGGTCGGTGGCACTGGTGCTGAGCAGTCGGGCGACCTGGGCGCCGACGGTGCCCGCCCCCAGCAGGGCCACGGTGATCTCACGGTGCGCGCTCACGAGCACAGCCTTCCAGAGTCCCAGCAGACAACGGCGTCGGTCTAGACCTGAGCACCCGTATCGAGAGCGAGGAGGTCATCCATGGTCTCCCGGCGGAGCACCACCTGGCTGGCCCCATCCGCCACAGCAACCACAGGAGGCCGGGGCACCAGGTTGTAGTTGGACGCCATGGAGCGGCAGTAGGCGCCCGTCGCCGCTACGGCCAGCAGGTCCGTGGGCGTCAGGTCGGAGGGCAGCCACGCATCCCGCACCACCACATCCCCGCTTTCGCAGTGCTTGCCCACCACACGGGTGAGCATCGGCTCGGCGCTGGACTCTCGCGAAGCCAGGACCACGGTGTAGTCCGCCCCATAGAGCGCTGTGCGGATGTTGTCGCTCATGCCGCCGTCCACCGAGACGTAGGACCGCACCTGGCCGTGGTCCAACTCCACCGGCTTGACGGTGCCGACTTCATAGATGGTGACCCCGGCCGGCCCGACGATGGCCCGACCAGGCTCGCAGGCCAACGTCGGCAGATCCAGACCAGCCGCCTGGCACTGCTCGGCGACCACACGCCCGATCTGCTGGGCCATGGCTGCGATCTGCGGCGGGTCGTCATCGGCGAGGTAGGCGATGCCCATGCCGCCACCGAGGTTCAACTCGCTGACGGCAACACCCTGCTCGTCGCGCAGCCGGCAGGCCAGGGCAACGATGCGTGCCGCGGCCAACTCGAAGCCGGCCGTGTCGAAGATCTGCGAACCAATATGCGAGTGCAGTCCGATGAACTCCAGTGACGGCAACTTGACGATGCGCCGCACAGCTTCATCCACGGCACCACCAGCCGCGGAGAGTCCGAACTTTTGATCCTCGTGAGCTGTGGCGATGAACTCGTGGGTGTGCGCCTCGACCCCGACAGTGGCGCGCACCAATACCTGCTGCACCACGCCGGCTTGGCGGGCGGCATCCGCGACCCGCACCACTTCATCCAGGCTGTCCAGCACGATGACCCGCACTCCAGCCGCGATAGCCCGCTCAATCTCAGCCATCGACTTGTTATTGCCGTGCATCAGCAACCTTGAGCCGGGCACCCCAGCTCGTAGCGCTACCTCAAGTTCCCCACCGGTGGCGACATCAACGCCGAGGCCCTCTTCACTGACCCAGCGCGCCACCCGTGTGGCGATGAAGGCCTTGGCTGCGTAGTAGACGTGCCCGGCACCAACCTCGACCCAGGCCTGCCGAAAGGCTCTCGCCCGCTGACGAACCTCGGCTTCATCGAGCAGCATCAACGGGGTGCCGTACTGCCCCGCTAACTCCCGGACATCGCAACCACCGACCACCAGGGCCCCATCGGCATTGCGCACCGACCCCTGTGGCCATACCGCAGAGAGCGCGTTGAGGTCACCGGCCGGCGCAACCAGACCTGCGCCTACTAATTGATCTGCGTGCCGAGGGCCTGCTGGATGTGCGCGCACCGCCCAAGGCTACGCGCGCACCC
>CAZKFI010000171.1:0-2038 GCA_964551975.1 uncultured Bifidobacteriaceae bacterium
TTCAGAACAGCCAGGCCGTCGACCTACGTATGCGAGATGGTGACGACCACCTGCCTGGCCTTTCGGCTGGTGGCCTTGGCCGCCCCGGAGCCGTCAGTGGTGATGGTCGCCGTGAGCCCAATGGACTTCAGGTAATCGGCGACGGCTTGGGCTCGCTTGGCGGCCAGCATCGTGTTACCAACCTTCGGGCCGTAGCCCACCACCGACACCCTGACCACCGAGCCCTTGCCCGCCTTCGCCAACACGGCCTTGACCTGAGCCTGTGACTTCTTCGTCACCTTCGTCGAACCCGGCGCAAACAACACCACCCCCGAAGCTTGCTTCATCGCCACCTGCGACGACGCCTGCCCCGTCACCTGCACACCCAGCGACAGCGAACGCACCTCACGCATCGGGTTATAGCCATTGGCCTGCAACGTCTGCGGCCCCGACGAGATACCCGCAGGCATCGTCACATGCCCGAAGAAATCACCATTGGAATCCGCCAACACCTGCCCCATGTAGCCATATGACAGCAAATACAACTTCACCGGCTTATTCGGCTCATAGCCATCGCCGCGCATCTCAACCACGGGTTGCGTTCCCGTGCCCATGGCAGCCGCGCGAAGACCCGCCGTCGCAGGACCCTGCACCGATTGCAACAGCAACACCCCATCAGGATTCAAACCCAGTGGCTGCCCATCGGTGCCACGACCAGCGAGGATGATCGACGTCCCCGAACCAGACACGCCAACACCACCACCCCCGGCCAAACGCGTCACCGACACCGCCACCGGCTGACCATTGACGTACATCACCGCACGACCAGGTGGCAACGTCGCCACCTCACTCGTGCGCACCTCACCTAGACGCTGATCATCAGTGGCAGGCGACGGTGAAGGGCTCACACCAGGTGTCACCGACACCGAAGGACTCGGTGAAGGAGAGGTTCCATTGCGCGGAAACGCCGGATTATCCGGACTATTGGCCGACTCCCAGTCATACGGAATACCCGTCGGGGCTGGCGCAGGTGCGGGCGGATTCACCACGGTCAGCGACAAAGCGACGGGAGCCGTCACCGTGCCAGTGCCATCCGCCACGGTGACGGAGAAATTCGACGTACCAACCGCCGTTGGGGTACCACTGATCACGCCCGTGGACGGTGCCAGCGCTAACCCCGCAGGAAGTGAACCCGTGGTCACCTGCCAGTTCGCATACGGCGGTAACCCGCCTGTTGCTGACAACGTTGCGGAGTACGCACTACCCACAGTGGCGTTAGCCAGTGTGGTCGTTGCAACGCTCGGGGTCGTCGAGGTGGCTGCGTCAACTTGGCTGGGCGTCAGCGCGACGCCGTTCCAGGTTCGCAGGCGGTAGACCTTGCCACCGGTGGTGGCTTCGGCGGATGTGTCATTGTCATCGAAGAAGAAGCCCAACACGCTGTTCGCCCCGGCGTTGATCGTGGCAGGTACAGCCAGGTCACTGGTGTCATTGATTTGGTACACCGTCTGCAACGCCCCGCCAGGGGTGCGCGCGTAGACCGTGAACGGCTTCGTCGTCGTTGCATCATCACGGGTTATCACCAGGTCGAGCACTTGGTTTGCCGTGTATGTCGCGCCGGCTGGTGACTCCGGATAAAACTGCAACCTGCCATTCTTGAAATAAAACCCGTCGTCTGTGGCTTTGTTGTTGTAGTCGATGATCTTCGCCCACCCCGATGGCATCGACGCAAAACTGAACTTCAGCGCGATGGTGTACGTCTTGGTGAGCGGGGAGTTCGTGACGACCGTGAAGCCACCACCACGACGCGTCGGAGACCCGGCAGTCCAAGTCCAGTAGGGACCGCCGCCGTCAGAACCGAAGGCGGATGTCGCGATGCACTGGTTATCCGGCACGTTCAGCACTGGATTCGGGCAGGTGGGCGTGACCGTCAGCGAGCTGCCAGATGCGCTGTCGGTGAGGGTGCCGTTGAACTGGTAGTCCACTGACGGAGTCGCCGCGTCGGCCTGAGCTCGACTCAGCCCCCAGTAGCCGGAGATTGCGAGAGCGACGACTGTGAGCA
>CAZKFI010000172.1:0-1463 GCA_964551975.1 uncultured Bifidobacteriaceae bacterium
TGTCGATTGTGCTGGCTGTGGTCGGCCGGGTGGCGGCGGGGTTTGTGCCGGTTTCGCTCGCCGCCGAGCCTGGCCTGAAGGTCAACTGGAACCCGGTCACGGAAACCCTCGCGAACCTGGGACACGCGCGCACGAACCGCAGCGTTTTTCTTTCACTATTGGGGATCTCATGGCTGTGGTTCTTCGGCTCGATCTTCCTCACCAGCTTTACGGGTTTCGCCAAGGAGACGCTCGGGGGCGACCAGAACGTGGTGACACTGCTTCTCGCGATCTTTTCGATCGGGATCGGCACCGGGTCGCTGCTCTGTGAGCGCATGTCCGGACACAAGGTGGAGATCGGGCTGGTGCCGTTCGGGTCGATCGGCATGACTGTCTTTGCCGTCGACCTGTGGTTCGCGAGCAGCGGGCTGGCGCCTTCGGGCGGCATGGAGGGGTTGGGGGCGTTCATGGCCGACCACTCACACTGGCGGATCATGGCAGACCTTTTCCTGCTGGCCATGTTCGGCGGGTTCTACAGCGTGCCGCTCTATGCGCTGATCCAGAGTCGCTGCGAGCCTTCGCATCGCGCACGGATCATCGCGGCGAATAACATCCTCAATGCGCTGTTCATGGTGGTGGCTTCGGTGATGGCAGCGGCGCTGTTGCATGCCGGCCTCACGCTGCCGCAGCTCTACCTGGTGGTGGGCGTCCTCAATGCACTGGTCGCAATCTACATCTATACCTTGATGCCGGAGTTCCTAATGCGCTTCATCGTCTGGATGCAGATGCGCACCGTGTAGCGGCTTGAGCCAAGGACGCCCCGGCCATGACGAAGCGCAGGCGTACTGCCGGATGCTGGTGTAGCAGCCTTGATCAGAACTTGATCTTGCCGCGCAGGATCTCGGACCACATCACCCAGTCGCCGGCGAAGCTGTAGAAAGGGTACTGGAAGGTGGCGGGACGGTTCTTTTCGAACCAGAAATGGCCGACCCACGCGAACGCGTAGCCTGTGACGAGGCCTGCGAGCAGGCACCACGGGTTCAGGGTGGCCACCGCGCCGACCAGCCATGCGAGGCCGAGCGAGGTGCCGACGAAATGCAGCCGGCGCGAGGTGCGGTTGGCGTGCTCGGAGAGATAGAAGGGGTAGAACTCCGCCATGCTCGCGTACTTCTTCGGTGCTGCGCTCGCGTCCGCTGCCATACCGGCCTCCTTGCTCACATGTTCGGGTAGTTCGGCCCGCCGCCGCCTTCAGGCGTGACCCATACGATGTTCTGGGTCGGGTCCTTGATGTCGCACGTCTTGCAGTGCACGCAGTTCTGCGCGTTGATCTGGAACCGCTTCTTGCCGTCGCCGTCGTCGACCACCTCGTACACCTGCGCCGGACAATAGCGCTGTGCCGGCTCCGCCCATTCGGGCAGGTTGACCGCGATCGGAACGGTCGGATCCTTGAGCTGCAGGTGGACCGGCTGGTCCTCCTCGTGATT
>CAZKFI010000172.1:1473-2025 GCA_964551975.1 uncultured Bifidobacteriaceae bacterium
CTGAGCGTTGATCTGCAACCGGTCCGCGCCATCGTTGGCCTTCACGTACTCGTACACCCCCGCCGGGCAGTAGCGCGACTCCGGGCCGGCATAGCGCGCGAGGTTGACCTTCACCGGGACCGACGCGTCCTTCAGCGTCAGGTGGATGGGCTGGTCTTCCTCGTGGTTGGTGTTGGAGATGAACACCGAGGACAGGCGGTCGAAGGTGAGCACGCCGTCAGGCTTGGGATACTTGATGGGCTCGACTTCGGTCTTCTTCTTCAGCGTTTCGTGGTCTGAATGGTCGTGGTGCAGCGTCCAGGGCGCCTTGCCGCCGAACACGACCTGGTCGATGCCGACCATCAGAGTGCCCAAGTAAAGGCCCTTGGCCATCCACGGCTTGAAGTTGCGGGCTCGGTAGAGTTCGTCGAACAGCCACGATTGCCGGTAGGCCTCGGGGTAAGCAGTGAGTTCGTCCGAACGACGATCTGCCACCACCGCGTCAAAGGCTGCCTCCGCCGCCATCATCCCGGACTTGATCGCGCAGTGGCTGCCCTTGATGCGCGAGGCATT
>CAZKFI010000173.1:0-1718 GCA_964551975.1 uncultured Bifidobacteriaceae bacterium
GTCGGGTGCCGCCTTGGCGACAAACTCGGCACCGATGTTGCCGCCTGCGCCGGGTCGGTTGTCGACGACCACCGACTGACCGAGTTGCGCCTTCTCGCTGAACAGGCGGGCGAGGATGTCAGGTGCCCCACCCGGCGGGAAGGTGACGACCAGGCGGAGGGGACGGCTGGGCCAGGACTGGGCGCTGGCCTCGCCCGACGGGATCGCTAGGGTGGTGAGGGTGATGACGGCCGCGAGCATCGCGGAACGAAAAGATCGGTTCATGTCGGCGGTCTCCTTCAAAGCGGACCGCTCCGAAAGGACGGCCCTGAGCCGGGATTTTAGGCGCTATGCCGCGATTCCTCGCTGATGGGGGTGCTCAGGCCAGGCGCACGAACTCGAGGCGCCTAGCCACCGGTTGAGCCGGGAGAAAAGGAGGGCGGGCGTCACCGGCTTACTGATGAAGTCGCACATGCCCGCGTCCAGGCAGCGCTGGCGGTCCTCCTCGAAGGCGTTCGCGGTGAGTGCGATGATTGGAAGATGCTCTTTGTTTGATTGTTCCGCGATGATCACGGCCGCCGCTGCCGGGCCGTCGATGCCTGGCATGTGCATATCCATCAGGATGAGGTGGTAGGGAGTGAGGCGAGCTTGCTGAATCGCTTGCGCACCATCGGCCGCGGTGTCAACGGTGCCGCCTCTCGAGGTGATCAGCCGCGCGAGAAGTTCCCGGCTCAGGTCATCATCATCGACCAGCAGAATGCGCTGGTTCTTGTTCAGAGGCTGGTTGTTTTGAGACCAGTCCCCGGAGCATGGGGCGTTTGACACAGGAACGAGGGTGGGTTGACCGGTTATCCTGCAGCGGACCCAGGCGGTGAACCAGAATCGGCTGCCAGAGCCAGGATGACTGGAGACACCCAGGTCACCCTGCATCAGGCGCGCGAGCCGTTGCGTGATGACAAGACCCAGACCACTCCCCTGGGTCACGCCCGGCTGAGCCTGGGCACCCTGCTCAAACGGACGGAACAATCGGTTGAGTGTTGCCCGATTAATGCCCGTACCGGTGTCAGCCACTTCAAACCGCAGGAACAGCCGATGGCCGGCCTGACGCTCGCAGGAGACTCGAACCTCGATCTGTCCGTGGTAGGTAAATCTGATCGCATTGGCCACATAGTTGAGGAGCGCCTGCCTCAGCCGCTGCGGATCACCTATCAGGTCGAGCGTGGCGTCTACATCGCAATGAAAAGCAATCCCAAGTCCGCGTTTCGTGGCCTGATCGCGAGTGATCAGCTCAACGTTGTTGAGTACCTCGCGAAGGCTGAAAGGTCTCTCATCGAGTTCCAGGCGGCCCGCCTCAATCCGGCTGAGATCAAGCACGGAATCAATCAGACCGGCCAGATGCGTGGTGGCAGTCTGCAGCTTTTCAACGAGGCCAGGTTCAACAGAGTCTGCATCGGTATCCTTCAGCAATTCCGCGATCGTGGCGATGGTGTGCAGCGGCGTGCGAATTTCATGGCTGCAGTTGGCCAGAAATACCGTCTTGGCCTGGTTGGCGGATTCCGCCGCACGCGTTGCCGCAGCGAGCGCGGCGGTGCGCTCCTGCACGAGTTTCTCGAGTTCGCGCCGCTGGTCCTGATGCTGCCGTTCGCGGGCGAGGCGCTCACTGATGTCGCGAGTAATCAGGATGCAGCCAAAGTTCGCGCCGTCGGCGTCGACCAACGGCGAAAAACTCATGCTGGCAT
>CAZKFI010000173.1:1728-2012 GCA_964551975.1 uncultured Bifidobacteriaceae bacterium
CCGTCGCACGCACACGTATTCCACTTCGACGCCTGATTCGCCTCGCGCAGCTCGCTCGCCCGGCCAGTCGCAATCGGGCACCAGTTGCCCCGTCGCCGTAAAGAGGTCGAATTGCTCCCGGAGATCACGCAGCGATACGACACGCTCAGCGTTGTCCGGATAGCCATGGAGGCGAAGAAGCGCGACATTCAGGTAGGCCAATGACAGGTCGGTCCGGATGACACACACCCCATCGGTGAAGCTCGTCAATACCGTATCCACAAGCAGGTGATTGCGGCTTAGAT
>CAZKFI010000174.1:0-1956 GCA_964551975.1 uncultured Bifidobacteriaceae bacterium
CAGACATGCGTGCCATGGTGTTGCTTTAGGCCACGCTCAGGCGTGGGTAGTTGATCGTCCCGCCCCATGTGTCGTTGGTCATCTGACCCTCGCACATGGCCAGGTATCGAAAGGCGTCCGCCCCGTGCGAGGCGTCGTCGTGAACGGGTTGGGTGTAGGCCCCCGTGGTGGCGTTGATGCCGTACTTGTAGTTCTGCAGGCAGTCGATGAGCTTGTCAGCCCGTGCCTCGTCGATGTAGACCCGCGGGAACACCATGCGCGTGAGCTTGATGCCCTCATCCACATCCATGCGCGGCAGCACCACCACCTGGCGGCCCATGCTGGCCATCACCTCCTGCGTGCTCTTGCCCGTCAAGAAATGCTTGGACGCGCCGTCGTGCGGAATGAAGTCCGTGCCGTAGTTGTACGGCTTGTCCCTCAAGGCCCGCACGTAGTAGTCCAGCGGCTTGCGGTTGTCCTGCAAGTAGTCGATCACCCGCAGCGCTCCATCCGAGCCGCGCTGTACAAAGATCACCGACATGAAGTCCGCAAACCCCAAGTCCCACACCGTGTGGACCTTGAGCTCCGGGTCATGCGGCACCGGGCGAATACGCCGGTCATCGCGCAAGGCCCGCATCTCGTCCTTGTAGACCGCGCTCGGCACGTCATAGACGTCCCAGCGGCCCTCCAGCAGCATCTGGCGCTCGACCTCGGGCAACTGCAGCAGCCGCTCGCGGTAGCCCGTGCCGGCCAGGTGCACGTTGTCGCTCAGGAAGCTCGGCACAAAGCTGCGGATGAACTTCGTGCCCTCGACCTCGATCTCCACGCGCGAGGCCTGGCCGCCCTTGGTGATGCCAAAGCGCTGCATGATCCACTTCGGACCCGGGTTGCAACTGGCGCGCATGTAGCAGCGCAGGCTCTTGTCGGGGCTGCGCAGGCGGCTGGTCAGGTACTCGTAGACGTAACTGGTGGCGAAGTGCCCCAGCTCGTCAATGCCGATCCACTGGAACTCTTGGCCCTGGTACTGCAGCACGTCCGCATCGCGCTCGCAGTAGCCGAAGATGATCTTGGCGCCCGAGGGAAACTGCCACTCCCGGGCGGCTTCCTTGTACTCAGCGCCCTCAATGATGCGCGGGTACAGCGCGCGCGTGCGGTCCACGATCTCGCGCAACTGCGGGAAGGTCTTGCGCAGCAGCAGCGCCCGGTACTTCGGGTTATCGAACCCCCGCTGCGGGTAGCCCAGCGCGTCCATGATGAGCGCGTCGGACTTGCCCCCACCGGCCGCCCCGCCGAACAGCACCTCGTCGTCGGGACAGCTCAGGAAGTCAGCCTGCTTGGCCGTGGGCGACCACAGCCGCTCAGCGTTCACGCTTCAGCGGCAGCTCGACAAAGCCGCGGTGCGAGTGGTTGATGTCGCCCGTCACGTTCATGGACGACAGCTTGGCGTGCACGTAAGGCGCAGCCGCCACCGCCGCCGACAGCCGGTCTCTCGGCTCGTTGGCAGGCTCGCGCATGACGCTCAGCAGGTACTCCAGCGGCGTGATGCCGGTGGCCTGGGCCATGGCTTGCGCCTCGGCGGTCTTCTTGTTGGGCAGGCCCTTCTTGCGGCCGGCACCAGGGCGAGCACCGCCACGGCTTTGATTGTTTGAAAGTTTTTCAATCATGGATGCCTTTCGGCTTGTCCAAGAGTGCCCATCGCCCGCCGCTGTCCGCGGGGAGACTCGCGGGGCTCGTTCCGCGTCGATGGGCTGCGGCTCATTTGCCGGTGGCGCCGCGGGCCGGTGGGCGTTGCGCCCAGACTGGCAACTGCTCGCCAGAAACGAAAAAGCCCGCCGACATCGCTGCCGCGGGCCCAAATTGCAGAGACACCTCCGCGCCAAAATTTAAGCACATGTCAAAACCGCGTGTCCATCATTTAGATGCGCTCCACAAACATCTGCACCGCATCCGCCACCAGCTCGGCGCGCTCGTCCTCGT
>CAZKFI010000175.1:0-297 GCA_964551975.1 uncultured Bifidobacteriaceae bacterium
CCGCCTCTCCTTCTTCGTCATGGTCCTGTGCCACAGCCGCCGGATGTACGTGGAATTCACCCTTCGTGAATCGCAGGAACACTTCCTGACGGCGCATCACAACGCCTTCGTCTTCTTCCAGGGGGTGCCCAACGAGTTGATCGTCGACAACTGCAAGGTCGCTGTCCTCCATCACCGCCGCGGCGAGGAACCCGCCTTCAATCCCCGTTACCTCGATTTCGCCCGCCACTACGGGTGCAGCCTGCGGGCCTGCAACCCGCTTTCACCCCACGAAAAGGGCCGCGTCGAACGCGCCGT
>CAZKFI010000175.1:307-1952 GCA_964551975.1 uncultured Bifidobacteriaceae bacterium
GGCAAGTCGCCGGCGGTCTTCGATTTCAAAAAGCTCGACGCCATCAACGCCGAGGCGCGCCTGTGGATGAACACCGTGGCCAACGTCCGCGTGCATGGGGATACCGGCAAGACACCCGATGCCCTCTTTGCAGAGGAAAATCTCCGCCCCCTCCACCTCAACGCCTACGACACGGCCACCATCCACCCACTGCGATCCGACAGGACCTGTCGCGTGCGCTTTGATTCCAACACCTATTCCGTTCCGGCCACCAACGCGCGGCAACTGCTCACGCTCAAGGCCTCCACCGACCGGATCGTGATCCTCAATGGCGACCAGGTCGTCGCGGATCACCCGCGTTCCTACGAACGGCGTCGGGACTTCGAAATCCGGGGACACATCGAGCCGTTGCTGCACCAGCGGATGCGTGCCCATCGCCAACGACAGTTGGTCCGCTTCCTCACCCTCGGTCCGGCCGCACAGCGCTACTGGGAGGAATTGCAGCAGCGACGTCCCGACGCCCTCACCCAGGTCCAGCGCATCGTGGCGCTGAGCGAGTCGCACGGGGTGGATCTCATCTCACGCCTGCTCGAAGACCTCCTCGAACTGGAAGCGTTCGGAGCGGACTACATCGCCAACCTCGCCACCCAACGACAGCGGGTCTGTGAGGAACGCGGCGCACTCCACCTCACCCGGTCCAGCGACCTGCTGGAACTCGAAGTCCCGGCCCCCGACCTCTCCATCTACCACCAGCCATGAAGAAGGACCTGATCCACGACCACCTGGAGTACCTCCGCCTGGAGTATGTCCAGAAGGAGCATCGCAACCTCGCCCAGCAGGCAGCACGGGAACAGTGGTCCCACGGGGACTACCTCAACCGTCTCGTGGAGGGCGAGGTAAGCCAGAGGCAGCAGCGCGCACTGGAACTCCGTTTGCGCAAGGCCCGCTTCCCGTTTCGTCGCACGCTGGAGCAGTACCAGTGGACATGGCCACGGAAGATCAACCAGATGGCGGTGCGCCAGCTCTTCAACCTGAAGTTCATGGAAGATCACAACAACGTGGTGTTCATGGGATCGGTCGGACTGGGCAAGACGCACCTGGCGGTGGCGCTGGGACTGGAAGCCTGCCAGGCGGGGCACTCCGTGCTGTATGTCCCGGCGATCCAGGTGATCAACGAACTGCTGGTGGCGCAGAAGGGCCATCGCTTGCGCAAGACGATGAAGAAGTACGCCGGGATCGACCTGTTGATCCTGGATGAGATCGGCTACCTGCCGATCGACAAGGCAGGAGCCGACCTCCTGTACCAGGTGCTGGCGCAGCGATACGAGAAGGCCTCGACGGTGCTGACGACGAACCGTGCGTACAAGGAGTGGGTACAGATCTTCAACAACGACGCGACGATGACCTCCGCGCTGCTGGACCGGCTGCTGCACCACGTGGAGACGATCGTGATCGAAGGCCGGAGCTACCGGAGCCGGGAGCACACCGAAACACCGTAGACCACCAAGACAACCGGATCGCAAGGCCGCCCGGGATCATCCCAGGCGGCCATTTTCATGCCCCGATGCCACCACGGATTTCAAACCGGCAGGTTTTGCCGGTTTTCACGCAGGCGCTGACATCCTCTGGCCAGAGCGCATCCGTTGGCTTCGGGTTCCTCATGGTC
>CAZKFI010000176.1:0-1920 GCA_964551975.1 uncultured Bifidobacteriaceae bacterium
GCGTGATCGTCGGCCTCATCGGAACTGGCCAAGAGATTCACATCGGCGAGGAGGCCGGTCTGATCCAGTGGCGTCATGCGGTCGAGCAGTCCGACCGCCGACACGAATGGACCATCCACTGCGCGCCGCACCTAGCGTCACTCTTTGCGGATGCGATCGTCCCACTTGAGACCGATGAGGCGCTCAACCTTACCTCGGAGCTGCGGTTCCACCTGGCAACCGACCTGCACCGGTTTGTCGATCTGCTCATTGCGGATGGATCACACCCTGACTTGCCAGTGATCGCTCGTCAGCTCGAAGCGCAGGGCTATCACCTGCGCATTACACGGGATCTGCAGCAGGCAAAGTCTTACCTGCATGACCGGTATACCGGAAATCGGGACGCGCGATACGGGATTGTGGCCTCGTCACGCGATCGCGACCTCCCGCGCTTCGGCGTGTACAATGACTTCCAGGCCACGAAGCAGGTTCGCATTGGACCCTGGTACGGCGATGATGAGACGCAGCCAGATGGGCGCAGCTGCAAGCTGCTCAACCAGTGCGTGACAGAGTTCGGTGCTCAAGGTCTTGAGCTGAACGCATTGCTACTGGCGTGGGGCACGGATTTTGAGCGCGTTGGGGATGCCTGGTCGAATCGCAATGCTCGCGGGTACCAGAAAGCCGCACAGGTGAAAGATCCTATGCAGCTACGCCGGAATGCTTACCGAGTGCTGTTGACACGGGGCCGAGATGGTACGGTCGTGTTTGTCCCACCAATTCCACGGCTCGACGAAACCTTTGCCTTCCTTGTCCGAGCTGGATTGATTGAACTGAGCTAGGACATCAGTGGCAATCAGAAGAGATATCACCTACATGCCATAGATCAGCCACATCACTTTCCAACCCGAAACGGTCGTTGAGGCGAGAATCTGGCTTGAGTGTACTTGGCCAGCTACGAAGTGATGTGATTTGCTTTTTTGGGGGCTCGCACCCTCCGACAGCTGGCTTTGTGTAACCACTGGAATCGGAGTGTCACCGCGTGAGATCCCAGTGGGCTAGCACTTCGCGCAGGAATCGTGCCTTCGGCTGCTCTGCATAAACGAGAGGCTCAGGAAACACAGCTCCGCCTGGTGACCAAAGCTCGACGCTATCTGGATGCTCCTCGTAGTACCTACGATCGGTTGTCACGCGAAGTTGACCCGAAAGACCGGGCATTTGATAACGTCGTTCGTGGCTACTCAGCGGAGAAGCTATGACATCCTCTGGATAGAGACTCGGATCTGCTAGTACAGTGTGCAGATCGTCGAGTGTGAGAGGACTGCGAGGCGTCGGAGGTGCATCAAAGTCGATGTTGGTGTCCTCATCGAGGTCAAACCGGGCCTCCTTCGCACGATCGATCTCGCTCCCAATCTGGTCCTTCAGCTGGTCTCGCTCCCTCTTCGAGCTCGATTGCCCGGTGAGAACGGCTCCGCGGATCTTCCCAGGCAGCGCGGCAAGGATCGGCTGCAACTTGCCGACCACACCTTCGAATAGACCAATGCGATCGCGAAGAGCCTGGTACACGTCCGTCTCCACGGTGTCCGCGTAGTGCAGGTTCAAGATCTGAATCTGGTCGAACTTCTGCCCGAGGCGGTCAATACGGCCGATCCGCTGCTCGACCCGCATCGGATTCCAGGGCATGTCGTAGTTCACCATCGCACCGCAGAACTGGAAGTTCAGGCCCTCGGCGGCGGCATCGGTGCAGATGAGCAGCTCGGCAGCGCCAGCTCGGAACATTCGCTTCGCCTCGTCACGGCTGACGATGCGCCACGTTCCGTCGATCTCGCGGATGCTCCCGCCTTCCCCAGCATAGGTCATCACCTTCCAGCCGGACTCCGCCAGTGCGTCGCGCAGGAAGTTCATGGTGTCCCCGTACTGGGTGAACACCATGATCTGCGCGTA
>CAZKFI010000177.1:0-754 GCA_964551975.1 uncultured Bifidobacteriaceae bacterium
CCGGGTTGCTGTAGAGCAGGATGCAACGCCGGATCACCTCCAACTGCAACGGGCAGATGTGCTTGATGTCCTTCTCGTCTCGCCCCCTCGCCACGTTCAGCGTGTCAGTCTCTTCGATGTCGTCCCAAGTGCATTCCGCCCACTTGATCCAGTCGTTTCGGCTGACTTGGCCCTTGGTATCGATCTTCACCGCGTTCTCTCCTGGGCGACGAAACTTGATGAGGTAGTCGGCCAAGCTGCCACGCTGTTTCGCCCGATCTGATTCCAGCCCGGCGAACTGCAACTCCCGCGACTTGGTGCGAATCGCTTGGGCCTGCGGATTCTTCCGCACAGCCCAGTCGTATTCGTAGGTCAGCCCCGCACGTTCTGCGAGGCGAATGTTGATGCCCCTGAAGTCGCACAAGCCCTCTTCACCTGTTCGCTTCATCCGTGGAATCTGCATCACATGCACCACGCACGCTCGCCCCGGCTTCAGGATCTTCGCCAACGCCGAGTAAAAGAATCCCCGATGCAACTTGGCCTCGTCGCCCATCACGTCCACATTGCCGATGTCGCTGGCCGAATCGGTGTAGGCGTAGAGACTCGGGAATGGAGGCGAGAAGACTGAGAAGTCTACCGACGCCGGAGGCATCTGGTGCATCACCTCGATGCAATCACCCTGCACCACGTCCCATTGCTTGCCGTTCAGAATGTCGTTCACCGTGAGTTCTCCAAGAAAATCCGCTGCTGCTCTTCCGTGTCGGCCTGCACCATG
>CAZKFI010000177.1:807-1893 GCA_964551975.1 uncultured Bifidobacteriaceae bacterium
CTCCGTCACCGGAATGTGAACATTGAGAGGCCGCACACTCCCCACCCGGTTCGACCGCTTCACTGCCTGCCAGTACGACTCATAGCTGTCCTGAAGACCGCTGAAGACTTGCCGGGTCGCCACCTGAAGATTGAGCCCGAATCCAAGAATCTTGGGCTTCGAGATGAGCACCTTGACCCGACCGGCCTTAAAGTCATCGAGCATCCGCAGCCGCTCCGGCAGTGGCGTCGATCCGTCGATGTTGGCCGCCTCGGGAAACATTGCCGCCACCTGGTCCTGTTCGTCGTTGTAGAGGCACCAGATCAGCGTCGATTCATCGGGCCACGAGTCCACCAGATCGCGGATGAACTGCGGCTTATTGGTCTCGATGCGTTCCCCGTTGCTATTGCCCTTGGCGATCTGCCCGAGCTTGCCGCGTTCCCCAATGCCGCCGATGGAGCCGACGAACAGCTTGCCAGTCATCTTGCGAACTGCGACCTGCTGCTTCGCCGTCAGCGGTACGCTGTGGATGTGGACGTTGATCGGCGGGATCTCCTCGGCGTTGTCCTTCCAGCCGTAGACCGCTGGGTCCGAAAGAAAGATGCACCAGTGCGACAGGTCACGGTAGAAGTTCCCCATCGCCCACGGTCGCATCTCCCAGCGGTTGTCGGTCTGCCCGCGATTTACAAAGTACCTGGCGAGGAACTCATTAACCGTCTTGCACGCACCACAGAAGACCGCGTGGTTCGCGTACTCGATTCGGTCATTCGGTGCCGGGGTGCCAGTCAATGCCAACCGCCATTCACACTGCCCCGCGAGTTCAATAATCCGCGTGCCCCATCGCCCGTAGTGACTCTTGAGCATCGACGATTCATCGACCACAATTCCCGCCAGCCAGGCCGGGTCGAGTTCCTGCGTCAGTGCCTCGTAATTCGTGATGCCCAGCCCGCTGCCATTCTGCAACCAGTCTTGCAAGTTGGCCGCGTCGATCTTGGCAATCGGTAGGTCGGGATAAAACCGGCTCGCCTCTGCCATCGTCTGCGGAATCACCATCAGCGGCGAGACCAGCAACACAGGCCGACCGCCCACTGCTGCCGCTGCGTGCCG
>CAZKFI010000178.1:0-1876 GCA_964551975.1 uncultured Bifidobacteriaceae bacterium
TACAGCCAGTCGGTAGAGATCGCCAGCAACACCAGCCCGCAGGATGGAATCCTCGTCGTGGGCTGCGGCTGGAGTTCCGAGGTTCTCTACTTCGCCGAACGCAGAGGTCTCATGCTGCAGACCGAAGCTGCGCCATTCACGCACACCCGGCTCATTCCTTACTCCTGGCTAGGTAAGGACCTGGACTACGTCTATCTTTGCAATCCAGCCAACGCTGATCTCACGCCGCTATTCCCACCGGAAGTGACGCTCGAACCCGTTACACCGCAACTGCTGCGCATCGTCCCCTGACCTAGGATCGCAACGTGATGGCCGACGATGGAGCGCAGGACTCGGCGGTCGTCATTGTCGGCGGCTGCGGCCATGTGGGCCTCCCGCTAGGTATCTGCCTCGCTGACGCAGGCTTGCGTGTGTGGGCTTTTGATCTGGATGCTCATGCGGTAGACCAGGTGAACGGAGGCGTTCTTCCGTTCCGTGAGGATGGCGCGGAAGAACTCCTGAAGTCGGCGCAGCACGCTGGTCGATTCACCGCAACCGTGGACCCGGCAAGCATCCTTGAAGCCGACATCGTCGTCATCGTCATCGGAACCCCTGTTGACGAGCACCTCAATCCGGATCCAAACGCCGTGGTCGCGGCTCTCCTCGACTGCCTACCGCATATGCGTGACGGACAGTTGTTAGTACTGCGTAGCACCGTCTTCCCAGGTGTCACTGCACGTATTGAAGAGTTCATCCGGCGATCCGGACTCGATGTCGAGGCTACGTTCTGCCCGGAGCGCATTGCCGAAGGCAAGGCGATCGAAGAGTTGTATTCCCTACCCCAAATAATTGGCGCGCGTAGCGAACAGGCCACTGAACGTGCCGCAGCGCTGTTTGCGCGGCTCGGCGTCGAGACAATCCCAGTGCTGCCCGAGGAAGCAGAACTGGCCAAACGATTCACGAACAGCTGGCGCTACGTCAAGGTCGCGGCTGCGAACCAATTCTGGGTAATGGCCAACAACGCCCGCATTCGGCATGCCATCACGCATGATTACCCGCGGGCTGCAGACATGCCAGGACCAGGTCTGGCGGCCGGTCCATGCCTGTTTAAGGACACCATGCAGTTGGCTGCCTTCGCGAACAACACGTTCGTCCTGGGGCACTCGGCGATGCTGGTCAACGAAGGCATCCCCCTCTACCTTGTGGATCGACTGGCTGAGCGTGTCGATCTGCCAAACGCCACCGTGGGGATTCTTGGCATGGCCTTCAAGGGTGAATCTGATGACGTGCGATCAAGCCTCGCTTACAAGTTGCGCCGTATCCTGCGCTTCCGCGCCAAGGACGTCCTAGCCACTGATCCCTACGTCACTACCGATGCGACGCTGCTGCCCGTGGAAGATGTTCTGGAGCGTGCGGACGCGTTGATCATTGCAGCACCCCACCGGGTTTACCGCGATCTCGCGGCTCACCCGCTGATCAGGACGAAGCCAGTGCTCGACATGTGGGATCTCCTTGGCGAGGGTACGCGAGTATGAAGACGTGGTTATGAACCCACGCGTCAGCATCGTTATCCCCGCGTTCAACGAATCGGAAAACATTGTCGATTCTTTGCGCCGCATTCATGACTCAGTCCGTATGCCGCACGAGGTCCTCGTCGTGGTGGATAGTGACACAGACAGCACCATCGCGGTAGTGGAGGCCATGGAACTCCCAGTAGCTCAGACCAGGGTTCTGGTGCAGGACTATGGACGTGGTCCGGCGAACGCGATTCGATACGGCATCGATAACGCCGTGGCTCCCAGTGTGGTGGTAACCATGGCAGATGGTTCCGACGACGTACGTATCGTTGACGACCTGGTTCGACGCATCAAGGCACGCCTCTAATGGGACTCTGGAC
>CAZKFI010000179.1:0-1871 GCA_964551975.1 uncultured Bifidobacteriaceae bacterium
AAAGTAGCGACCGGGTTGGGTTCGCCATTGAGACCAAGCATCCGACGCGCTACGGCGGGTATGTCGAGAAGGCGCTGCGGGATCTGCTTGCCGAGTTCGATTTGCTCAGTCGGCCTGACCGAGTTCAAGTGATGTCGTTCAGTTGGCTGGCTGTGCGCCGATTTACTCGGATGTTCCCGGAATTGCCGCGTGTGTTTCTCGTCGAACGATTGTTTCCGGGACTGCGCGAGGGCCAAACACCGGATGGCACCGATGTGGTGGGTGTCTCACTCCAGACATTGCGCAGAACAACCGAGTACGCCCAACGCATTCAGCAGCGCGGTGCGGCCATGCAGGTTTGGACGGTTGATGACCCGGCGGATGCTCGCTGGTGCGTGGACCTGGGGGCTGAGGCAGTGATCAGCAATCGTCCCGGTGCCACTCGCCTCGCCATTGGCTTGAACGCCGAATAGTCTTGGCCCAACGGGGGAAGCCGCCGGTCGTGCAGTACTGGTGAGTTCAGGTTTCGTACTCTTTCGGCGGAGGACTCGTGGCTCAGCAGGTAGTGGTTGTCGACGATCTCACGGGTGAACCGGGGGCCCAGACTCGTGGTCTGCGCATCGATGGTGTGGAGTACGAGATCGATCTCACCGATGCATCGTTCAAGGAACTGGAGGACTTGCTGCGCCCCTACCTCGAGGCAGCCCGGGTAGTGCGATCCAAGTCAGGCACGGCCAGTTCTGGGCGCCCGGTACGACGTGCGCAGGTGCTTCCGTCCTCTGCGACAACAATTCGTGCCTGGGCCGGTTCCAACGGCGTGGCCTGCCCACAACGAGGCCGCATCCCCGCCTCCGTCGTTGCCGCCTACGAGCAGGCCATGGGATCGTCCGCTATCGCCTAGATTCATCGCATGGGAAAACGCGGTGGCAGGAATGTTGGTGCAGTAAGCGACGTAGTAGATCCTGCGGACATCCCGGTTGTTGGCCTGCGCGAGCCGTGTCCATGTGGTTCCGGCAAGCGCTACAAGGCATGCCATGGTCGGACGGCACCGGCCGAGGTCGCGGACCGCCGAGCATTTGCCGGCTTTGCCTCCGAATGCGACCTCGTGGCATTACGCGAACTCGTCCCCTCCGCCACTGCGCCACTGACCCTGCGATCACCGAGCACGCGGTCGGTGACGCTGGCAACGGTGCTGCCGCTGGCCTGGCCGGCGGTGGTGCGTGCTGACGGCAATGTTCTGCTTGGCCTGCAGGTGACCACCGGTACCGGTGACGTGAGTCGAGATCTGGGATCGGCCCTGGCCCGGGCACTGGAATCCGAACCGGGCCAGCCCGTGCCGCCTGCCCGAGATGCCTCCGATGCACCGCGATTGCAGGACCTGGTTGTGACCGAGGAGCCACTAACCATCACGGCGCACCAGGACTTTGAGTTTTGGCTGCAGGCAGCCGAGCAGACTCAAGACGTTCGGGCATCGCTGGAACGGGCCAACGCCTTTGCCCACCCCACGCAGCGCTTGGCGGGGGTGACTGCTGCGTATTGGACACAGATAGGCGAGAAGGAGCATCTGCGCTGGGTGATGCCCGAACCCGAGGAAGCGTTGCTCAACGCCCTAGCCCGATTGCATGCGGCTGAGGAGTCCTCCCTCGGTGAGGGCACCCGTTTGGTGGGCATGTTCCGCGCACTCGGCGTGGTGGCACCCGTTTGGGATCTGCCCCTGGGTTTTGGGGCGGGTGCCTGTGAGGAGCCGGCAGCGCAGTTCGGAGCGCGCCTGCAGCAGGCGTTGACTGATGATTCGCCGCTGAGCGATGCGCAGCGCAGAGCAAGGGCCGGGCTGACAACCAGGCAGGTCACGCTGCGCTGAACACTGCGGCTTTCAACGTTCACTAATCTTT
>CAZKFI010000180.1:0-1847 GCA_964551975.1 uncultured Bifidobacteriaceae bacterium
CGCAAGGACTCGAACCGGTGGACTCCACACTGAGCCGACATAGTCAATGGGTGAGCTACTGCGGCTAAAGGTGAGGTCCAAGTCAGTCAACGAACGAACGATCACTGCATCGGTTTGGCACAGCACCATCCAGGTCGGTCCTGACAAGGCTTCGTAGACCTCTGGAGTGGTCATCCACGCGCTGTAGGCAGCGACTGAAGTGAAGTTTCGTGAGTCAAACGTCAGCACATCGGTGTGCGGAAAATGCTCCCGGTAGAAACCCAGGTCCAGGGTGCTCGGTGCCAGGAAGATCGTCGGCATCTGCGTATTCGTTGTGTGTGTGATGCGCAGGAAACCAGCCGCCTGGGTATCCAACTGTGGTTGCCAGATCGGCGTCACCAGCACCGCTTGCTCCACCACGTGATCGTAGAGGCGCATGGTCGGTATCTGGTCATGTTGTTCGTACAGTGGGCCCATGGCGCGCACCATCCGGCCGGTACTGGTCAGCGCCTCCGACGGCCTGGGCGGTGCAGATATCGCCGCATACCGACTGCACCGCGCACTGCTAGGGCAGGGGATGCCCTCCACCATGATGGTGCGAAATTCGATCACTGCTGACCCGACGGTGCAGATCCTGGCCACCCAAGGGGGTGTTGGACGTCGCTGGCTTCGCGGCCATCTGACCAACATGGCCCTGTGGACGCAGTTGAGTCACAACGGTGTTCATCGCTCGTTGAATCTTGTGCCGTCGGGGTCGATCCCGGGAATTCTGGCTCAGCAACCTGATGTGGTTCACCTGCACTGGGTTGGCGCCGACCTACTCTCCTTGAAGGAGATCCAGGATCTACCTCGCCCGGTTATCTGGACGATGCACGATTCCTGGCCGTTCTGCGGGGCCGAGCACCACCCGGCGAATGGTACGGACACTCGCTACCGCGATGGGTACTCCAAGGCAACGCGCGTCCACGGTGATTCTCGTTTCGATCTGGATGCATTCGGCTATCGGGCCAAACGACGCGTCTGGTCACGGCGGTTCACCCTGGCCACCCCAAGTCGCTGGATGGCTGAGAACTCGCGTGCCTCGCTGCTGATGGGACACCTGCCGGTGACGGTCATTCCCAATGCGATTCCGGTCGATGAGTTCACGCCGCGGGATCGCCTTGAAGCACGCAGGACGCTAGGCCTGGATCCGATGGCGCCGATCATTGCCTTCGGAGCTCTTGGTGCGCAGTCGGATCCCAACAAGGGTTGGGATTTGCTGACCAAGGCACTCGCGGAGCTCGTGCGCACGGTGCCCGGAGTGCAAGCGGTGGTTTTCGGCGGGGACGACTCAACGTCGCTTGGCATGCCGATTCACGCGGTTGGTCGACTCAGCAGTTCGAGTGAACTGGCCGCGGTCTATGCGGCAGCAGACCTCTTCGTCGTGCCCTCGCGCATGGAGAGTTTCTCGCAAACGGCTGCCGAAGCACAGGCGGTAGGAATTCCGGTGGTTGGTTTCGCCGCAACGGGCCTGCTTGACGTCGTAGCGGATGGCGTTACTGGTCGCCTTGTTGCACCGTTTGATCCGTCGGCCTTGGCCAACGGCATCACCCAGATCTTGCAAGCGGACTCAGCAGATCGATCGGCAATGGGTGTGGCCGCCCGTGAGCGTGCATTGCGGCTTTGGGCTCCTCACGTCGTGGCAAGCCAGTACACGCAGCTCTATGCGGGCGCCCTCGAGGAAACGGCGTAGCGTCGACGCGCTACTTGACGAATGGCTCGGCCCAGAAATCGGGGGAGCATGGTGCAACGCTGCCAGGGCGTGGAGAGTTGCCACCAGAACACCCACATGGCCGGTAGGTACAGCTGGCTGCGTCGGCTGAGCATTC
>CAZKFI010000181.1:0-1831 GCA_964551975.1 uncultured Bifidobacteriaceae bacterium
ATGCGCATCCCGAGAATCTTGCCGTCCTTACGAAGAGCAAGTTCACCCTGAAGATAGACGTCGCGACCAAATCCCGTCGAGATCAGGTTGCCGGTCTTGTCCTCGATCCACTTCACCGGACGCTCAGTGAGGATCGAAGCCAAAATCGATACCACGTAACCCGGGTAGACCGGCACCTTGTTGCCGAAACCACCCCCGAGGTCCGGAGACACGATGCGAATCATGTGTTCGGGAAGCTCGGCGACCATCGCGACCGCAGCTCGAATGATGTGCGGGGCCTGCGTGGTCATGTACACCGTCAACTTGCCCGTCGCACGGTCATAGTCGGCGATCGATCCACAAGTCTCAATCGGGGACGGATGCGACCTCGGATAGTGCAGGTCAATCTTCGAAATGACATCGGCCTCAGCAAACGCCTTCTCGGTCGCCGCTTTGTCGCCAATTTCCCAGTCGAAGATCTTGTTCGATGCCTGGTTTTCCTTGTCGTCACGAATCAGCGGCGCCTCGGGGGCCTGGGCCTGCACCGGATTGACGATCACCGGCAGCTGTTCGTACTCGACCACGATGCGGCTGCAGGCATCCTTGGCGATGTACGGATCGTCCGCGACCACTGCGGCGATCTCCTGACCCTGGAAACGGATCTTGTCGGTCGCCAAAACGGCCTGCGTGTCGTATGAGAGCGTGGGCATCCAAGCCAGATTGCGTGCAGCCATCGTCTCGCCAGTGAGCACCAGCCGCACCCCCGGCACCTCCCATGCGGCGGAGGTGTCGATGGACTTGATGCGAGCATGGGCAACGGTGCTCCGGAGGATCTCCATATGCAGCATCCCGGGCAGCACCACGTCATCGACGTAGCGCCCCTTACCGCGAATGAAGCGGTTGTCTTCTACCCGGCGGCGGCTAGCGCCCATTCCACCGATCTTGAGTTCGTCCAGTGCCATGACGTCTCCTAGTTCTGCTGCGCGCGCATCTTGTCGGCGGCCCAAAGGACTGCCTTGACGATGTTCTGGTAACCGGTACAGCGACAGAGGTTGCCGGAAAGTGCCCAACGCACGTCGTCCTCTGTTGGGTTGGGGTTCTGCTCCAAGAGAGCCTTGGCCGTCAGCATCATGCCCGGCGTGCAGAAGCCGCACTGGAGGCCATGCTCCTGCTTGAAGCCCTCCTGTACCGGATGCAATTCACTTGCTGTGGCCATGCCTTCAACGGTTTCCACCGCCCGTCCATCAGCCTGGACAGCGAGCATGGTGCAACTCTTCACTGGCCGTCCATCTCCAAGCACCGTGCAGGCACCACAGCTGGTCGTATCGCAGCCAGAGTGCGTACCCGTCAACTTCAGCCCCTGTCGGATCAAATGGACCAGCAGGAGGCGGGGCTCGACATCTACCGTGCGCTTCTCGCCGTTCACCATGATCGTGACACGGCGGGTGGGGACGTTGCTCGGTGTCACCTGCACTTCGTCGTACAGACTTGTCATGGTCACGCTGCTTTCTGCTCGGTATTGGCGATCCCTGCGAGGATCCGGGTGACGAAAGTCTTGACGATGTGGCGCTTATAGTCGGCGGAGCCTCGATGGTCAGTGCGGGGTTCGGCAACCTCCGCCACTGCTTCGGCAGCCTCCTCGATGCTCTCGGCAGTCAGGGTCTTGCCCTGCAGAACCGAGATGGCCTCGTTGGCGTCAATCGTCCGGCCTCCCACCCCGGCGAGAGCGCAACCAGCTCGATGGATGCGGCCATCGACGAAGTCCAGTGTGACCGCCACGGACGCCGTCGCAAAGTCACCCACGCGCCGCTCAAGCTTGAGGTATCCCCCCTTGGCGACTCCTTTAGCAGGA
>CAZKFI010000182.1:0-1820 GCA_964551975.1 uncultured Bifidobacteriaceae bacterium
CACCATAGCCACGTATCAGCACTCAGCCAGGCACTCCTACGCGGTGATCGGGACCATGCCGACAGCCTTGCTAGCGAGAGTCGGAGCATTGATGGTCCCTTCGGTCATCTCAATGCCCGAAGTTTGTGCTTGTAGCAGCATCGTCAATGGCATGACCTGTGACTTGAGCCGATCCCTTGTCAGTCGCACCGTTGGCCTGATTAGTGCCGTGACGTTGGGCATGAGGCTCACGCCAGTATCGCTCGGCACGGTGCGTGTCGTCATCACACGGACCACCGGGTACACGGCCGAGGTCTACAAGCGACTAAGCAATAGTCCGCAGGCGATTAGCCCCCCGCTGCTCGCCGCTGCGGCGTCGGTCGATCCGCAGGAAAAATACGCAGGAGTTCACCGATACTGCGCATGGCCTCGGACGGATGCCGGAAGGCGAGTTCAGAGTCGATGTGATACTCATTTCGACGACCGACTTTGACCTTTGAAACGTAGCCACTTTCTTCCAAGTCAACCAGGATGGCTTGAACGGCCCTCTCAGTGATACCGACCTCCACCGCGATGTCGCGAATACGCAGCTGAGGGTTACGGTGCAGGCAGATGAGTACATGAGCGTGGTTGGTGAGAAAGGTCCACGCTTTCCTACTGGTGCTCACCATCCTGACCTCCGCAGCGGACCCTAGCGAACCTGGCCCTGTCGAGACGCGCTTTAGGGGTTGCAGACCGGACATCGGCCTGGATCTTCACGATCGCGCTCCCCTGGCACCTCAACGCGCAGGTCGCATCGAGCACAGCCCAACACGACGCCTCGCTGCGAAAGTGGTACCCATGCACCGCATGCACCACAGGGAAGACCCCGCAAGGTTCCTACCTTCCCCCAGCCCGGGGTGCCACAAGCTTCGCAGCACCGGGCTATGCGCAGGGCTAACGCCTCAGCCGCACGCTCGATGACCCTTTGGCGACTGGGTGAGCAGTGTGCTCTAAGGTCCGACTCCACCCTCGCCATGCCCACCGGTGACGCCTGGGCACACCGTTGAATCGCTGCCTGCAACACCCGCTCATCGCAAACGCCCTTGACCAGGACGTCAGGGGTTAGCTCATGGCCCGCGACCGCCTCGGGACGAACGATGACCCGATGCCGTGGGAAGTCGGCCCGCACAAGGAAGGCCTGGAGTGAGTCGCCGCAGGCAAAGGCCTGCGATGCGACTGTGATGTCAAAGTCGCGAACGATCTCCATCAGGACCAGATCAGCATCATCGTCAACGAGCACAACCATCTCGGTATCGCACTGGAGCAAGCCGGTTACCGGGTCAGGTCCGATCGTTCCTTCCGAGGCAAGGCCGATCCTGCAACCGGACTGCCGCATGCCCAGACGCGCTTTCGCCACGGCCGCCTCACCCATAGGCAGTGATCGGGGCACCTCTCCGGCGAACGTTCCCAAGACATCCGTGTCCACCCGCACTTCCGTGAGGTACAACCCGACCTCGCGGGCGAGGGCAGGTGCAATAAGCGGCAACTTTGCGTGCTGGGTCGCCAACACAGCTGCCTGACCACGGTAGGGATGGTCTTGCGATGCGCTCAGTTCTCTCCTTGCGCCTTGGTGAACCCCGGTTCGCCATCCATCGACTCAAGTTTCTCCACGTGCATCCATCGATAGACACGGCCAACACGTTGGAGCAGGTCCAGGATTGATTCCTGGTGCCAACTCTGCAGATCTGAGATCACGAAGCGACAGCGAAAGTGGTCGATGCAACTGGTCGAACCCCCTGTGCTTGGCCAGACCACCGTGCCACGACAGGAGATCATCTTCAATGTGTAGGGAGTACCCA
>CAZKFI010000183.1:0-1791 GCA_964551975.1 uncultured Bifidobacteriaceae bacterium
ATGGTGGCGATTGGGTGATCAACGGTCGCAAGATGTGGATCACGAATGGCGCGCAGGCTGATTGGATCTGCCTGCTGGCGCGAACCTCAGACGAGGGCGGCCATCAGGGCATGAGTTTGATCCTGGTGCCGACCACGGTTCGGGGGTTTTCGGTCGGACGCACCATCGAGAAGATGGGCAACTACTGCTCGGACACTGCTGAGTTAGTGCTCGATGAGGTGCGAGTCCCGGTGAGCCACACGATCGGGGAAGTCGGTCAGGGCTTCCAGATGCAGATGGCTCAGTTCCAGGATGAGCGCCTCTACATCAGCTACATGGCCGCTGCCGGGGCGCGACGTGCCTTGGAGCGCACCATCGAGTACCTACAGATGCGGGAAGCCTTCGGTAAGCCACTCATGGCCAACCAGTACCTGCAGTACACCCTCGCCGAGGCGGTTGCCGAGGTCGAGTTACTCCAAGGCTTCCTGCACCACACCGCGGAAAAAGTGGTGCGAGGGGAAAACGTCACGCGGGAGGCCACCATTGCCAAGTTGAAGGCCGGGCGGATCACCCGCATGGTGGGTGACCTGTGTGTGCAGTACCACGGCGGAATGGGTTACGCGGAGGAGGCGTGGCCGGCGCGCTACGCGCGGGACAGTCGACTGACCGCGATCGCTGGCGGTGCAGACGAGGTCATGCTGCGGGTACTTTCGATGATGGAAGGAATGACCAAGCGCTAGTTAATAGCGCTAGTTGGCGTGACGCTTCGCCCACCAGGTGGGAATGATCTGCACGATTGACGTCCAGACCACCATGCCCCATGCCGCGATCGCATCGAGCGCGCGATTGCCGGTGACCGAAGCCCCGTGATGCTTCACATTGGCGCGCATGGCTCGGGCGTAGTAGCCCGGCCCCTGTTGCGCGCTCACCCCGCCCTCCTCGGCAACGCTGAGCACCTCCCCGATGAGAACCGGTGGTGCTACTTGGCAGGCGGCCCAGCACAGGTCCATGTCGGCGCTCAGCGATGCGGCGACTCGGTAGCCGCCAATCTGCCGAAAGAATGTGGTCTGCATCCAGGTTGCTTGATGAGGTACCGCGGATAGACCCAGTCCCAGTCGCACTCGCGAGAAGGGGGCGAACTGGTGGATGCGGGAGACACTTCCGTCACCTTTGGTGAGCACCGTGATGCCATAGGCCCAAAGCCACCCGTAGGCGCTCCAGTGCTCAACGACCTCGCGTGCCGACCAGCTACGTGGAAAGACGTCACCACCGTTAAGGAAGACGACGAGTTCACCGCTGGCCAACGCCGCACCACGGTTCATGGCGTCGTAGATGCCGTCGTCAGGCTCGGAGATGAAGCCCGACGGCTTCTTCCAGGCTTGCGACTGGAGCCAGGCAACGGTTCCGTCGGTACTGGCACCGTCCACGACGATGTGCTGGATGGTCACACCTTGCTGAGCCAGTACCGAGGCGCGGGTGCGCTGGATGCCGGCCAGGTCATTGCGCGTCACGGAAACGACGCTCACCTGCGGTGATGCCACCCGGCAAGGCTAGGCCCTGCAGTGACGCTGGCCCAGCTCGGCGCTTCAGTGCCGCATAAGGTGCTTCCGTGGGGACGCGTGCTGATCTCGTAGTGATTGGTGGCGGGATCGTCGGCCTCTCCTTGGCGGATGTGTGGCTTGAACGTGAACCAAGAGCCCGTGTCATCGTCCTAGACAAGGAAACGAAACTCGCTGCGCACGCCTCGGGGCGCAATAGCGGGGTGCTGCATGCCGGGTTTTACTACGCGCCCGATTCATTGAAGGCGCGACT
>CAZKFI010000184.1:0-1787 GCA_964551975.1 uncultured Bifidobacteriaceae bacterium
TAGTTCCTCATGATGGTGAGGAAGTCCTTGGTGCCGTGCTCCATCCAGCATGCCCTGTACTGGCGGCTGGTGGGAGCCTTGCCCGAGGGGGTGTAGCACCGGGCAATGTTGCCGAGCCAGATGTCGGCGTGCTGGTCGATGAGCGAGCCCTTGATGTAGGACTCGACGAGGACCTTGCCTGATCGACCCTGCCAACATGCGTTGGCAACGTCCTCATGGAAGCCTGGGTTCATGCCCAGGATGAGGACGACGGCGGTTGCGTTGGGCGTCGTTGAAAGCGGGCGCCACGGTATGCCGGGGTTCTTGATCCCACCAGAGTGCAGGTCGCATCGGGTGCATGCTGGTTGCGGTGCGAGGATCGGAAGCATCAACCTTCTCCTTTGTAGAGTTCTCGTGCGAGGATCTTCTTCAGGTCGTTGGTCTCATCCATGATGCTGCCCGGCTTGGTGGGCACGCGGTTCATGGCCGGAGTGAGCGCCATCTGCGAGAGCCACCAGTCCGGCGTGGGCAGGAACCCCATGTCCTCCATCACGTGCTGCTCGGCGATGACGCGGACAGGGATCTCCTTGCCCATGACCAGCATGGTGGTGCCGAACTTCTCCTCGCACCAGAAGATGCCGGCGGTGTGGTGCCGCAGGGCACGGTGCCGAGCGTCGCCGAACAGGGACTTGGTCTCGTCGAACCACTTGTGGATGTCGATGAAGTGCTGCCAGGTGCCGCCGTGCTTCTTGGCGGACGAGAGTGCGTGGTGGTAGGGATGCATCAGAATTCCCGGTACCTTTCGTTGGTGGTAAGGATGTTCTCGCTGTGCTCGTGCATGCGGGAGTCGTCTGGGTGGAAGACGAAGGCACCGTCGCTGCCCTCGTTGATCTCCCAGCCAGGCTCGCGGGATTCGAGGATCTCGTACAGCTCGCGCTCGATCTTGGCAAGGTCGTGCTTTGACTCGATGGCGGCGATGCGTCGCGCGCGGTCGGCATCCTCGGGCGACATGTTGCTGCGCTGCCATTCGTTGCTGGTGTCTGGCTTGGCGATTGCCTGCACCTGGTACTGCTCGATGAACTTGTTGCCGAAGCGGACGGAGTACCCGTTGAACCAGCCTTCGTCCCCGCTGCCGCTGTACCCGTAGGACAGGGTGATCTTGTCGGAGGGGAACTCGGACTTGAGGTCTGCGATGAATGCGTCTGTGAGCGGCGTGCCTTTCGGCATGGTGTTCCTTCTTCCAGTGAGGGCGTTCATGATGGTGGCGTGGAGGATCTTGCTTGGGTCCGTGGTCATCGGTCGTCCGGTGGGTCTGATGCGTGCGGGTCATCCTCGTAGTTGAGGTCGTTGACAATCGACTTGATCTTCTCCTCGATGGCTTCGTAGATCTCTCCGTCGAGTTTCTGCATTGCTGCCTTGAGCTTGGCGTCCATCTCGTCGCCTTCCCTGAACGTCCACTCGTGTTCCTTGTCCTTCGGAGTCGTGAGGTGCGCACGCAGCAGGCCGTGCGTGTAGCGAGGGACGTACCACTTGCGGCCGGTGTCGTCGGAGTCCTTGTATCGGGAGATGGTGAACTCGTACTCGAGGGCGAGGTGCCCCACGGTGGGGCTCTCGAACTCGAAGAGGATGCGGCGATGGTTCACGTTGCGACCTCCACCATGTGGGTGATGATGTTGTGGGCACGGGACATTCGGTCGGGAGTGGAGAGCGGGGAGAGCGAGAGCTTCTCGACCTCGGTCACGGCTTGCATGACGTCGCCGAAGTGGATGTCCCGGTTCTCACGGGGGAAGAAACCGCCGGGTCCATCG
>CAZKFI010000185.1:0-898 GCA_964551975.1 uncultured Bifidobacteriaceae bacterium
TCACCCGCGAGGAACTGGGTCTCACTCCATCAGAACTCGATGCTCGGGGCCAACTGCTCCTGGCTGTCGTACGCAACGGCGAGATGCACCGATTCTTCGATGACAGTATCCGCACCCTACAGATGGGTGACCTGCTCGTGCTCATCACACACCAGGGTGATGGTGACGCTGATTCACCGGCAGCTGACAGGGAATAGCGAGGGGGCGCTGGGTGATGTTTGCGATCGTCGCTGACGGAGTGGGTGGGCCGGACATTCTGCAGTGGCGCGACGTGCCTGATCCCGTACCCGGACCGGGCGAGGTTATCGTCAAGGTCGCCGCTACAGCGGTTAACCGTGCCGATCTGCTCCAGCGTCAAGGCCTGTACCCGCCACCGCCAGGGGCCTCGACGATCCTCGGGTTGGAATGCTCAGGGACGATCCAAGAAATTGGTCCCGGTGTCACGACGTACCGGGTCGGAGATGAAGTGACAGCACTCCTCGCTGGCGGCGGTTACGCCCAACAGGTGGTAGTGCCCATGGAACAACTCATGCCGGTGCCCACCGGAATTGACCTGGTGACTGCAGGTGCGCTGCCAGAGGTTGCCTGCACAGTGTGGGGCAATCTGGTGATGTCAGCGCAGCTGAAGGAACATGAATGGGTGCTGATCCATGGCGGCGGTTCTGGCATCGGGACGATGGCCATCCAGGTCGCCCGCGCCATCGGTGCCCGCGTTGCTGTAACTGTCGGAAGTCTGGCCAAGGCTGCCGCGTGTCGCGACCTGGGTGCCGATGTCGTGGTCGACTACCGCGACGAGGACTTCGTTGCGGTAGTCGCGGAGTGCACTGAAGGACTCGGTGTCGACGTCATCTTGGACAACATGGGTGGCGCCTACCTGAATCGCAACATCGAGGCCCTC
>CAZKFI010000185.1:908-1772 GCA_964551975.1 uncultured Bifidobacteriaceae bacterium
AACCGGCACATTTGACATCGGCGCCGCTCTCAGGAAGACCGTCCAGGTGTTCCCTTCAAGTCTGCGCGCGCGACCTCTGATGGAAAAGGCAGCCATCTGCCAGCAGGTCACTCAGCAACTTTGGCCAATGATCGCAGCAGGGACCATTCAACCCGTGATAGCCGAGCGGTTCCCGCTACCTGAGGCTGCCCGAGCTCATGCTCGGCTTGAGTCAGGCAACGTGTTTGGGAAACTTCTTCTCGTGGCACCGGAAGTCAACTAGGGACGCACCCACCCGCGGTGGGCCTAACCGGGGAGCAGCTTGAGCAGCGTGTCGACGGGACCCAGGCCGAGGTAGCCACTCCACCCCGGGTAGATCAAGCCGTGCACGTACACCAAGACCACGGGGGTGATCGTCGCCGGGATCCACCACCGCTTCCATAGGGTTTCCACGTATCGTGGCGGGTAGTCCCTGACCAGCACTCCGCTCCAAATGAGCAGTGGCACAAGCAGTGCTAGACCCGGAATGCGTGATTGATCAAGGCTTACCAATGGCAGAACCACGGCTGCTGCGACTGCAGTCACCAGCATGATCCGACCATCGCTACGCGCGCGGATGCGGGGTTCGAGCAGTAGGAACCACCCGGCCCCCAGGACCGAGAACAGAATCAGCGGTGCATACATCAGGGACATGCGCGTAAAGGTTTCGAAGCCAACACGCAATACGACATCGAACCGGGAAGAGTCCGCACCCCACGAGCTCAGCAGTGCAGGGTTAAGCACGACCCCAATCCCGATAGCGGCAACTGGGCCCAGCACTGTGAATACTGTGCTTCGCGGCGACTGTGAGCGCAACGACCAGAGCAGGATCGGCAGGGTGAGGAC
>CAZKFI010000186.1:0-446 GCA_964551975.1 uncultured Bifidobacteriaceae bacterium
TCATGAACGATGCTCTGAAGCGGGAGGTCATATGAGTACGTATCCCGATAAGGGCCGAGGGCCTTGGTCATTAAGGACACGCAGTAGTCCAGCGACTCAAGTGACTCAACGAGTGAAGATAAGTGTGTAATTCGCACAGGGATCCAATCCCCGTAGACGAATTGGGTCAGGAAGATCTCCTCTGAGAGTGTCGCTAACAGGCCGTCCAACACAACGAGTGGCGGACTTGGTGCACTGACAAGGAGCTCAATGAAGGGGTCTAAACTTTCCGCATACTGAAGAGAAGAGTTGCTATAGAGACATTGAACAACTGTTCTCCGCATGTGGTTGGCGGCCTGGCCAATGTCCAAGAATGACACTCTTGGGTCGACGTCGCCGGTAGACAGTTCGCCGATCACTTCCTCCAACTCCGCCACGGTGTAGGTTGTGACAGCGTTATGGGGGCA
>CAZKFI010000186.1:528-1209 GCA_964551975.1 uncultured Bifidobacteriaceae bacterium
TGATGAAAGCGGGAGTGTTGCTACCAGGTAAGGGAGAGAGCTTGGACGAGGAGGTACCCCCTGCGAATTCCGTGCCGCACTTCGAAGGCCCAGTTGCCGACTGAGCCATTCCTTTCTTCCCCACGGGCTTGATTGCTCAGACGCCTCATTTCTTGCATCTTCCCAAGAGGGAAATGTCCCCCTCCAAGGATTGCTGGGGATATCTATCATCAGCTTTTCCTACCGGGTGAGTACGTCAGGCCAGGGCGATTTGCGGCGCCATAGTCATGCCTATCTCCGATTTGGTGCCAAGCACACTCTTGCACAATAACGTTCTGGGTGGCGCAAGTTGGCTGAGAGCAGCCCGGCAGAGCCTTGTCCGCGGGGCAAGTCGCGCGAGGCATCTTCCGGCAGTGGGTGGCCCACGTGACGGAGATGGTCACATCTTCGAGTTCGGTTGCACTGCCTCGGGTTGACCTGCTTCCGGTTGGTGAGCCAGGTGCTTTGTGAGACCGGGGTTGTTGTGGTGTCACGGTAGGGCGAATTCGTCGGGTATCAGGTCGCCCAGCGAGGAATGCGGCCGGTAGTCCTCGGCCATGAGCTTGGCTTCGAGCAGGGTGTGGAATACCTCAACGGCGAGGAGTTCATCGCGCAGCGGGCCGGTGCACGACTCGGTGTACGGGTTCTGCCACGGCGAACCGG
>CAZKFI010000186.1:1219-1751 GCA_964551975.1 uncultured Bifidobacteriaceae bacterium
GTGGGGCTGAACTGGCACCAGTCTGAAACGGTGTTGGAGGTCATGTCGGTGCCGTTGTCCAGCCGCACGAACCCTGGTGCTGCGTGGATCATGCTGAGCCGTTCCAGCACGGTGGCGATGTCACCCCCGGTCGTGGACCACTCAACGTCGATGCCTAGGGCGTGCTTGGTGAACTCGTCGGTGATGTTCAGGACCGTCAGGGTGCGGCAGTCAGTGGTCTGGTCGTAGGCGAAGTCCAGCGCCCACACATTGTTCGGGTGATCGGCGACCAGCCGATCATTCGGAATGGTGGAGGTTCCGACTCGGGAGCGTTCGCGCTTCTTCACCCTCACGGACAGGCCCTCGTCACGGCACAGGCGTTGCATCCACTTGTGGTTGACCCCGTGCCCTCCCGGGCCAGCAGCACGCCCAGCCGCCGGTATCCGTACCGAGGCTGCTTCGCGGCGAGGTCTCGTAGTCAGTTTTGTGGGTGCTGCTCGGCATCCGGCATCGCAGTTGGGGGCAGCCGTTGCGTTGATCGTGGCTGGGCGAC
>CAZKFI010000187.1:0-1743 GCA_964551975.1 uncultured Bifidobacteriaceae bacterium
TGGCTCCTGCAGGTGGGCGATGGTCACCGGGATTTCGCCGATTACTGGACCGGAGTGTTCGACATGGTGCGCGCCGATCTCCCCGAGTACTGGGACTACCAGTTCCAGTACGCACTTTGGAAGCGCGGACAACTGACGATCCATCCAACGGTCAACCTGGTGTCGAACATCGGCTTTGCGACTGGGGCATCGCATACGCACGCGATCGGTGCGCATCCCATGCGGGAGCTGCCGACATCGCCCATCAAACTCCCGCTGCAGCACCCCTCACCGGTCCAGGCGGACGCGCGAGCCGATCGCTGGATCGACCTGCATGTCTACCGAACTCGCCGCTCACTTCGGGGTCGCCTGCTGCGTGCCGGCATCAGCGGTCTGCAGTCGATTGGCATCCGACACCCACGGCTGACCCAGTTGAACGACGGGCGCGGCTGAGATGGCACCGCGCGTCATGATCTTCAGTGGTCACGCCCTGCAGGCACCTTGGGTGGAGATCGCCAAGCAGGGCATGTTCCAGACCTGGCTGGCACAGACCGAGCCGTATGGCCTGCAGGTGCGACACATGTACGGCATGACGCTGCCAGCGGGCACGCGATGGCTCGACCGCTGGCACGAATGGGCGCGCTGGCAGGTCCGCGGTAAGCACATCGTGCCCGCGATGGACGCTGTGTTGAGCTGGCCCTGGCGAAACGCACTTCCCGGTTACTGCGTGCGCCCAAACTTTCTGGGCACCGAGCACATCGCTTGGCATGTGCACGTACCGGATAGCTACTTCAGCCTGCGCTGGAAGATGGTGGCTGGCTATCAGGCCCTGTTGAACGAATGTGACTTCGATCTGGTTTATATGGCGACCACGTCCAGCTATGTGAATATTCCGCGCCTCCTGGAACTCACCGCGGACCTACCCACCAGCGGGGTCTACGCAGGCAGCAAGATCTACGACCAACGCTCCGGCATCTCATTTGCCAGTGGCGCCAATCGCATGATGTCGCGCGATGTGCTCGAACTGATCGTCGCCAATCGTGCCCGCTACACCAGTCGGCACCCGGAGGATCTGGATCTGGGTCGCATGCTCACGGGCCTTGGTGTGCAGGCGCGTGAACTTCCCACCCTCAATATCGCCAGCCAGGCCGAACTGGAGGCGTTCACCGACGAAGAACTCGACGTGTCACACCACTTCCGACTGACCAGTGGTCCACGTCGCAGGCGCGGCGATGTTCCGCTGATGCATGCGCTGCACCAGCGCATGCATCACATCAATCAGGAACGGCGAGCATGAGCGGAGCACCTTCGTTCTCCGACTGCTTCACCTTCTGCACGCGATAGCCGTAGCCCAACAGAACGTCCGTCAGCGCGGCCTTTTGCGCCTCGGGTGCCGCATGTAGTTCGAAGACGATCCGCGGTCGAAATCGCGCCACAATCTCACCGACGGCAGGCAGCACGGCGTATTCGGCTCCCTCGATGTCGAGTTTGATGCCGTCCAACCTGGTTAACCCGAAGCGCTCCACGAGATCACCTGCGGTCAGCGCTGGCACCTCCACGCGCGAAGCGCCGGGGCGCACCTCACCGCCATCGGGCTGCACCGCTGAGCCCATATTGCCCTCACTGGCGAATACCAGGGTGCCGCGACTCGACCAGAGAGCAGCCGGTACGCAGGTGATCGTGGGAATCGATGCGGTGTTCTCCACGAGGGCCCGGTAGTTCGCTGGGTCTGCCTCTACGGCGATGACCTTGCCTGTCGAGCCA
>CAZKFI010000188.1:0-1691 GCA_964551975.1 uncultured Bifidobacteriaceae bacterium
TAAAGGTCATGTACAGGATTTCAGGCGTCGCACCGGTGCCACCAGCCATGTTCAGGTAGAACGAGAAACGTTCGAAGACATCCATCGCTGCTGGCTGAAGCATCATCATCAGTGCGGCAAAGCCAGCGCTGGCAACCATCCACGAGAGCACGGCGACACGGTGCTCATACAAGGACGCAGTCCAAATCTTGCGGAGCCACCAACGTTGAATATGTGGGTACTGCGTCGAGTCCTCGGGAACCTGGTTTTTTCGCGTCCATAGACCCGATCCGTAGTCGCGTCTGACAAAGGCCCAAAGGGCCAGCAGAATCAGGACGAGGCTTGTCGAAATCAGCACACAAGCCGCGGTGATGTTGAAGGCGTATCCGGGAACCAGGGCACGCGACTGGTTGACCCAATGAAATGGGGTAAAGAGGCGCAGCCAGTCCAAGGTGTCCCCTTGGTCCAGAGCGTTGTTGAGCAAATACAAGACAACGACTACAAGCGCAGTGGTGCCCCCTGCGATTCGCGCTGTTCGAGTGAGTTGGGAAATCAGGAGCCCGAGTGCGAAGGTGACCAGGGCGCCCAAGCCCACGGAGAGCATGGTCACCAGGGAACCCTTGAGGTCGCCGGCATCTCCAACCTCAAGAGCCCAGGCGATACCCATCGCGATACTGCTCACGATGATGGTGAGTGCAACTACAAAGGCAAGAACCCGGTCTCGCATGAATGCTGCTCGAGACCAACCGGTTGCCAGGATCTGTTCCAAGGCGTGCCGATCTTCCGGAGATCGGATGAGGCGTGTGCCCTGCAATGCGGCATAGAGAGCGAGAAACCCCGAGAACAGCATGACGTTGTGAAAAGTGAGGTAGCCGCCGAGTGTGTCCAGGCGTTCGGCTGGCCAACGCAGGATTCGCATTGCTTCGGCCGCAGGGGTCACACTTTGAGCCAGAGCCTGGGCCCCGCCGGGGAAGTCCAGCATCTCCTTGTGCAGTGCCATGCCCATGAAGAGCATGGCAGCGGCACCTCCGACGGACCAAGCGGCAATACCAACTCGGTGTTCAGATAGTGCGCCCAGGATCAAATTCCCGCTGGGTCGTCTATCACGAGGCGGTTGCATAATCAGCGAGAAACACCTCCTCAAGCGAGAGCTCTCGACTATCAATTTCGACCGCGCGCTGGCGCGCCAGCCACTCAATGAGTTCCGTCATCGATCCATGTGCGCTGCAGGTCAAAAGACCCCCAGTGAGCGCGAGTGATTCCACACCTGGCAGAGCGCCCGCTTCAGCGAGAGCGGATGCGTGCGGCGCCTCGGGCAGCCGAGCACAGACCTGATGAATTCGCACTTGCCGGAGTTCAGTGAGCGAACCGAACTTCAGAAGTCGTCCGTCACGGATGAATCCGCTACGATCACAGACCAATTCGATTTCAGCGAGCACGTGTGATGACAGCAGACAGGTAGCACCGCGTGCTACCGATTCGGCGATTAGGTTGCGCACTTCGCGCTGCATGAGTGGATCGCGTCCGAGTGTGGGTTCGTCCAGGATTAACAGCTCGGGGGAGTGCATGAACACCGTGATCAACCCCACCTTTTGCTTGTTCCCGTGACTGAGTTCGGAGTAGCGTCGTGAAAGGTCAAGGTGCAGGCGCTCGCTGAGTTGCATGATGCACTCAGAGTCAACGCCACCACGTAGGCCGGCAAGGAGCCCAAC
>CAZKFI010000189.1:0-1265 GCA_964551975.1 uncultured Bifidobacteriaceae bacterium
CACCGATGCAGTTCTCATCGACTGACGCCGCAATGCATGCAGCGCGGATGGCGTCGGCTCCCGCCAGCACCGGCTTCCAGATCAAACGCACCGGCACCTGGTCCGAGCCCTCCAGAGTCTGGACGACGACCCTGGATTGCTCCTCGACCTGTGCCAAGACCTCGGGTCCGTAGAGGGTCTGGCTCCCTGTGAGGAACCACACTTCCGGAACTCTTTGCCGAATCATTTCTCGTCCCCTTGGCCGTAGTTGTTCGTGTAGCGAGCATGCAGCGCGTCGATATCCGCGGGTGCCAGACTCGTGAGAGGCCCTAGTTGACGAGCCAGATGGACGGTTCGAGCAACGTCTTCGCACATCACCGCCGCCTTCACCGCACTCACCGCATCCTTGCCGATCGTGAAGACTCCGTGATTGCGCATCAGCACTGCTGCAGATCGATGGCCGCGCAGGGTCTCGACGACTCCTGCGCCAATGGCCTCGTCACCGATGAGAGCGAAGGGGCCAACCGGGATCTCGCCGCCATATTCATCGGCCATCGCTGTCAAGACGCACGGAATGGGCTCGCCGGCGGCCGCCCAGGCCGTTGCGTAGGGCGAGTGCGTGTGGACAACTCCACCAACCTCAGGCATCTGCCGATAGACGTAGGCGTGGGCTGCAGTATCGCTGGATGGCCGAAGGTCACCCTCGATGAGCCGGCCATGCAGGTCGCACACCACCATCGACTCTGGAGTCAGGTTCTCGTAGCGCACCCCACTTGGCTTGATCACCATGAGGTCGTGGCCCGGAACGCGCGCCGAGATGTTGCCACCCGTCCAAGAGACCAGCCCATGGCGCGGCAGTTCAGCGTGCAGGTCCGCAACCGTGACCCGCGCGATGTGAACGAGTGCCGTCAGATCAGGACTCAGCACGGTCATCTCCCAGCACCTCTCTGCGCATGGCCGCCAGCCGGCGCATAATGTCGTTGCCACCGCGACCGAACCAGTCGTGCAGCAGGACGTACTCCTCATAGAGGCGCGTGTAGGCCAGGTGCCGCTGTGCATCTGGTTCGAAGGCGCTGTCCTCAAGCTGACTCATGGCCGCTGCGCCAGACGTCACATCCGGGTAGCAGCCAGCCGCCACGGCAGCGTGGATGGCCGAACCAAGGGCCGGGCCCTGTCCTGATGCGACACAGCGGATCGGTATGCCCAGGATGTCGGCGTACACCTGCATGAGCCACGTATTGCGGGTGAGGCCGCACGCAGCAATGAACTCGCGGATGGGGACACCG
>CAZKFI010000189.1:1275-1575 GCA_964551975.1 uncultured Bifidobacteriaceae bacterium
GAGTGATCGACCGTCTCAACGATCATGCGGGTGCCGAACGCAGTGGACTCAACGAGTGCGCGGTAGACATCCTCGGGGGGTGTTGACACCGTGAGGCCGACAATCAGCCCGCTCAGGTCATGGTCGACGAGCACCGACCTGTTGCCACTGAGCCAGTCCAAAGCGATGAGACCGTGGCCGCCGATGGGGGTGAGGTCCGAGGTGCGACCGAGGTACTCGTGAATGTCGAGGTTCTGCTGAGCTGCCAGCTGATGCTGCTGTTCAGTGGTGAAGCGATCCACGAACCAGCCGAAGACATCC
>CAZKFI010000190.1:0-1568 GCA_964551975.1 uncultured Bifidobacteriaceae bacterium
ACGTCAGGGGTTTCTCAGTGATTTGGCTCTTCGTTACTTTCTTTGCTGCACTGGCTGCAGGCGTGCCGGTTGCCTTCGCCTTGGGGCTGGCGGCCGTCCTCTACATCGTGCTGACCGGGCAGGTGGGTCTGGACGTCCTGCCAACGGTGATGTTTGGCGGGATGGATTCCTTCCCGCTCCTTGCCATCCCGTTCTTCGTCCTTGCCGGCGACCTGGCAAGTCGTTCGGGAGTCATGGACCGCCTCGTGCGATTTGCCGAAACGCTTTTCGGCCCGCTGCGCGGCGGACTTGCGCACGTCAACGTTGGCTCCAGCATGCTGTTCGGTGGTGTCACCGGCGTGGCGGTGGCCGATACAGCCGCTGTGGGCAGCACCCTCATTCCAAGTATGGTGCGACAGGGCTACTCTGCAGCGTTCTCAGCCGCGGTGACGGCGTCGTCTTCCGTGATGGGCGCGATCATTCCACCGAGTGTGGCGATGCTGATCGTCGTCTACATCGCCGGCGGCGGGATGTCGGTGACCAAGTTGTTCCTGGCCGGAGCGACGCCGGGCGTGCTGATCGGGCTCGGAATGATGGCCTACATCGCTGCCGTCGCGCGGTACCGCGGTTTTCCCGGCGGTACGCGTGCTTGGTCACTGGCAGACCTGGGCAAGGAAATGGTGCGAGCTGGTCCGGGGCTGATGCTGCCCGTGATCATTCTTGGTGGCATCCTCACGGGGTACTTCACGCCGACCGAGGCGGGGGCGGTCGCGGTTGGCTATGCGCTGTTGCTCGGCGTGTTTTACCGTACGCTCACTTTGCAGGCGGTCGCAGAGGGCTTGCTGGCCGCAGCCAAGACGAGCGCGGTCGTCTTCATCCTGTTCGCGACCGCGAAGTTGATCGCGTGGCTGCTTGTGCTCAATATGGTTCCCCAGCAGTTCGGTGAATTCCTCAAGACCTTCGTCAGTTCGCGGGAGATGTTCCTCCTACTGGTTGTCTTCCTGTTCTTCATCCTCGGCTTCGTGATGGAGGGCGTGGCGGCGATGATCATGCTCGTGCCGATCCTGTTTCCCATTGCCGGCGTCTACGGTGTCGAGCCGCACCACCTGGCGCTGATCATCGTCATGACGGTACAGATTGCACTGGTCACGCCTCCCGTTGCGGTGGGACTGTTCATCGTCAAATCGATTTCCGGGGCGTCGATCCGGGACATATCGATCGAGGTCATTCCCTTCATTGGGGTCATCCTGACGGTCATCTTGGTCGTGCTCTTTTTCCCGTCCGTGGCGATGTGGCTGCCTGACATGGTGGCCAAGTAGGCTGGGCGCCTGGCTTCGAATGAAATCAGCTGTTCCGCTGCCCTGGTCCAGCCCGCTGTGGCCGCAGCCGCCAGCTCAAAGCCGATTTCGCCCTCAGCCGGTGCAGAGCCTCTCGCTCTAAAAGCCCATGCGCGAGGTGCGCGATGAATTCGGAAAAGCCTGCTTCGAGTTCCTTCTGGCCAGACAAGGCGGCTCCATGACCCGAGTGGCTGAAAAGACTGGCCTCGAGCGCACCCACCTGTACCGCAAGCTCAAGCAACTGGGCGTGGA
>CAZKFI010000191.1:0-1568 GCA_964551975.1 uncultured Bifidobacteriaceae bacterium
GTTCGAAGTTCACGTCGAACAGATCTGCCGCAGTGGGGGCTGGCCTGAATCAGCCCCCACTGCAGCAGCGGCTTAGCCGGCGTTCTTGCTCACGTACTCAGCAAGTTTCGCCTCATCAGCCAGAATCTCCGGCGGAACCTCGGAGCCGTTCAACTTGCCGGTCGGTGTCGCGCTGACCTCGTTGTCGTAGAAGGCCTGCGTGCTATTCGCAGCCCAGGTCAGGTACTTGCCCGACTCAACGCACTGAGTGAAGGTTTCGCGCTCAGCTTCCGGAATGCCGGCATCGTTCCCGAAGGCGATCAACTGCTCCTTCGTCCAGCCTTCACCCTCCTGCTGAGGCTGGTTGGCATACACGACATCGTGGAACTCCCGCACCTGGCCGGCATCAATCGCGCAGCCCCAGGCCGCGACTGCACGCAGCGACGCATCGTTTGCCAACTTGTTGTCCAGGAAGGTTGTCGGCCGCCAGACCAGGCGCACCGCTCCCTGCTCGGCAAGCTTGGCAATCCCGGCACCATTCACCGCTTCGAGGGCCCCACAAGCAGGGCATTGGAAGTCTTCCCAAAGTTCAAGTGTGGGAGCACCTTCGGGTGCGGTGCCGTAGACAACCCCATAGGCCAGGGGGTCACTGGAAGGCAAAACGCCGGCGGGCAGCTCTGCATTGGGATCTGGCTCCGCAGACACCATCCCGGGGGCGGCTGGGGCGGTTGAGCGCGCATACACGGCAACGCCGATGATGCCCGCTACGACGGCGACCACGGTGAGTGCTCCCACGATTCGCACTGTGCGCTCCCGGCGTGCCTGCCCCACCTGGGTTGAGGCGCGAGCCTGTGCAGCTCGCTCCCGCCGACTCTTGCTGCTCTGGGCCATGCGGAAATTCCTTTCTCAGGTGCTTGTGGGCTCACGCCTTCAGTCATTCTTACCCTACGCGTCCGTACCCGCAGCGCGACGCGAGCACCCCGCTTGGTGCAAGTGCTTTAGCCGCCAGGCTGCCTCAGACCGCTCAGTGACGCGCGTGTCGAACGGCAGGATGCGAGCCCGCCGTAACCAGATCATGGACCGCGGCCGTCGGATGCTTGCTGGAGGTGAGTGATTCACCTACGACCACTGCATCGGCGCCAGCCTGCCCAAACTCAATCAACTCGTGCGGGTCACGAACCCCGGCATCCGCGATGCGCAGGTGGTCCTTGGGCACCATGGGCGCCAGTTCGGCAAATAGGCGACGCCCATGATCCTTCTGAACCCCGGGTGGTTTGCCACTCACGCCGTCATGGCACGCAGCTGGGTCACCGTGTATCGCGATGAGCATCGCCTCGCATCGGACCGCGAGATCAAGATCGCGCTGGTCGTGCACCTGAACGACCGGCGTCATCCCCAGACTCATGGTGCGCTCAACCAAACTCACCAGCGCCTGCTGATCAAGGCACGCCGCCATAATCAAAACCATGTCAGCCCCTGCCGCACGTGCCTCCCACAATTGGTAGCTGGAGATCACAAAATCACGGACCAGTACCGGAATCTCGACTTCGCAGCGCACGGCCAAGAGATCGGCCACACCCGAGCGATGA
>CAZKFI010000192.1:0-1554 GCA_964551975.1 uncultured Bifidobacteriaceae bacterium
CATGGACGTGGAACAACACCACTCGTCTGTATGAGTCGCGGGCGCAGGTGCTCCTGCTTCCTCCCAGTGTGCAAGTGCAGACCCCAGGCGGCCCACTGCAGGCATCGAATCCCTACCTCCAATTGGACTACTCACTGTCGGTAGCCGCCGATGTCCTCGTGCGAATCCTCACCACTGATCCCGCCAAGGCGCGCATCCTCCAGTGTGGTGGCGGGCAAACCGTCACCATTGAGCGTGCTCCGCCGATGGTGGGAGGCGCCATTCCGCCGGTGGCGATCATCACGTCGTCGGATCCGGCACCGGCCACGGCGCAGGCGACGACGACGTGCGGAGTCGATGATCTCCTCGCGACTCTGGAACAGATGCAGACACAGACCGGCGCGTCAACAGCTTTGGTCATCACGGCCGACATCATTGAGCCCCCCACCACTGCCGTGGCCGTCGATGGGAGCAGGATCAGGGCGCTGGTCGCCATAGGGATCGTGGGCTCAGCAGTCTCACTCCTCCTTGCCTTTGCCGTGGGCCGCCGCCAGGACGCGGACGTTTCCCTGAACGGCTACTGAGTGACTGGAGTACGCGTCGGTCCCCGTCCGTCTTGGCAGCAGACACCCGATGGGGCAGTAGCCATCGGCATCTTCGCTACACTCTTGCTGCTGATTCCGTCAACGCAGGTCCTGCCGGGACTCCGGGCAATCGGCAGCCTCGCCCACGTCATGGCCTGGGGGCTCCTGCTGTGGTGGATCGCCGAATGGCTGGCCTACCGACACCGGGCTCTGGATCCGGTATCCAAGGCGATGGGGGCGATGGTGCTCGTCGCGCTGGCCAGCTATGCGGTGGGCATGACCCTTCCACTCCATGAGGATCAGATTCGCGCGGCCGATCGAGGTCTCGTGGTGGTTCTCACCGGACTCGGGGTTGTGCTGGTGGCCGCGCAGGGCATCCAGACGTTGCGGCAGCTGAATGCCGTGATTCTCGCGTTGGTTTGCCTCGGGGGAGTAGTCGGTGCGATTGCGCTGGTGCAGTTCGCCACCGGGCTGGATATCGGATCCATCATCAAGGTGCCGCTGCTCAACCAGATGGTGACCAACGCCGGAATGGCTGATGTGCGCTTCGGATTCGTTCGGACCAACGCCACCGCCGCCCATCCGATCGAACTGGGGGTGGTGATGGCGGCCCTGTCGCCGCTGGGCCTGCACCTCATCGTTCAGGCAAGGAGGCTATGGATCGCAGTGCCGACATCGCTCATGCTTCTGGCCATCCCCACGACGCTGTCACGCTCCGGCTTCATCGCCCTCACGGTAGGAATAGTCGTTGTCATGCTGTCGTGGAGCTGGCTCGACCGCCTTGTGGTCCTATCGGTGATGGGTGTCTTGGGACTTCTAGCCGTGGTGGTTCGCCCAGGGCTGGGAGAAGGCGTGGTCGACCTGTTCACCCTGGCTGGCTCTGACGACAGTATTCTCGGACGAACGAGCGACTATGACGTGATCGGCGACTATCTCCACACATCTCCGCTCTTCGGTTCCGGTCTGGGTACGTTCCTGCCAGAGCGATTCA
>CAZKFI010000193.1:0-1539 GCA_964551975.1 uncultured Bifidobacteriaceae bacterium
TACGTCTTCTCCAAGGACTCCTTCGAGGACGACTTCTATATGGCGATCCCGCTGCGCAAGGGCCAGCTCTCCTGCCGGGAAATCATGAACGGTGAACGCCTGACCGTGGCAATTGATGCTGATCAGCCACTGAGCATCGACCACATTGACGGCCCCTACGCCGAGAATCCGACGCTGCGCGACCTCATCCTCAACCGAGGCCTGTGATGCCAGCCCGTCGTGGGCGCAAGACCGTTGACGTCATAGTCCCCGCTTTCAACGAAGAGGACTGCGTCGAAGAACTCGTTCGCCGCCTCGTCGCTGTCTTTGATGCTGAGCGCAGCTATCAGTGGCGGGCCCTCATCGTCGAGAACGGCTCCACCGATCGCACCTGGGAACTGCTGCAGGTGGCAGCCCAGCAAGACAAGCGGATCTGCGTTATCCGCCTCTCCCGAAACTTCCGCATGGATGGCGGCTTGACCGCCGGGTTGGATTTCGCCTCCGCCGACGCCGTGGTGTTCATGACTGCGGACCTACAGGACCCACCTGAGGCGATACCGGAGTTCCTGCGCGCCTGGGAGGCCGGTGCCGACAATGTCTATGGCCTCGTCACCAAGCGTGAGGGCACGGGCCTGATCCGTCGCATGAACTCGCAGTTGTTCTACTGGGTCGCCAACAAGATGACCGGTGGCCTTATGCCGCGCAATGCCAGCGATTTCCGGCTCATGGACCGCCGGCTCTATGAAACCCTGCGCGATCTGGACGAACGCAATCGCTTCATGCGCGGCCTGGTCGCATGGGCCGGCTTCACCACGGTCGCGGTGCCTGTTCCGCGGCCGCCACGCTTCGCCGGTGAATCTAAGGCTTATAGCCTTCCCGTCGTCGGCCTCGCCGCGCGGGCACTACTCGCGCACTCCTACCTACCCCTGCACCTCATTGCCATCTTCGGGATCCTGCTCTCCGGCCTGTCGGTACTTGCGATCCTGATCCTCTTCCCCATCTGGATTGCTCGCGGTGTGCCATTCGCCGGGTTCGGCAGCATCGTGGCGCTCGGCCTGCTGAGCCTGGGCCTGATCACACTGATCTTGGGCGTCATCGCGGAATACATCAGCCTCATCTACGAGGAGGTCAAACGCCGACCGAACTTCGTGGTGCGCGAAACGGTCGGCGTCACGCACCCGTGACCTCAACCCCACTTCGCGAGCACCGAATCCTGATCCTGGGAGCAGGGGGCTGGTTCGGCTCGACCCTGCTGCATGAACTCGATCAACGGGTACAGATGCAGGACGAACAAGTCCTTGCCATGGCATCACAGGCGCGCGAGCACCGGGTAGCCGACCGAACCTGGCAACTCCAGACGTGGAACCTACCCGCGATCGAGGCATTCGCACCGACCCTGGTCGCCAACTTCGCCTACCTGACCCGGGAGCGCTTCGATGCGGAAAACCCAGGAGACTACATCGCGGCCAACACCGCCTTACAGGCCAAGTTCCTACGAGCTGCGCAACTCCCAGAGGTTCAGCTAGCACTCACCATCTCCAGTGGCGCTGCAGTGGCGCT
>CAZKFI010000194.1:0-1536 GCA_964551975.1 uncultured Bifidobacteriaceae bacterium
CACCACGCGCCCACGCGCGTCGCGCACAGTGTCGCCTTGTTCAGCCGGGCGACCTGGCGGCCGTCCATCCAGAGGTCCACCGACTGCAGCCCGGGGCTCCAGTTGCTGAACACGACCCGCAACAGTCGCTCCTGGTCGCACCCTGCCAGCAGGACGGCCGCAAGTAGTGCCCACCTCATGTGCGGATCAGTTTGTTAAGCGGCTTGCAGCCACGGATGACAAACGCACCGTTAGGCGTGCGGCACATCTTGCCGCAGCGGGTGCCGGAGATGATGAGCGGCAGGCAGCGGCGCTCGGTGGGCGCGGCGTGTGCCACCCACTCAAGGCACGCCCAGATGGTGATCGCAGTCAAGATTCCGATGCAGAGTCTCGCGAGCACAACTCCCCCCTCTCCACCAGCCACGCCCGCACCAAGCGCAGGTAGGTCTCCCACTCCACCACCACCATCGGCTCGCGCCGGTCCCGCTTGAGGAACAGGAGCGCGTTGTCGCCGAGCCATTTCTCGAGCGTGGCAAAGCCCTCGCCGTTGGCGCGGGCCTTCACCTCGGCCACCAAGTACTCGCCGACGCGGATGTCGCCCTTGTAGTGCTGCATGGCGCCCGACAGCGGCACCCGCTTGGCGGGGATGCCGGCCTCGAGGTGCCGCGCCACGAGCTCGCGCTCGACGCGACTGCCCTTCTGCCTGCGGCCGGCAGCCTTCATGGCGCACACCGCGCGCGGATCAAGCCGGCAGCCTCGAGCCCGGTGGCAGCCGTCGCTGCCAGCAGGGCGCATGCCTCGCGTTCGTCTCTCATCGCCTTCAGCGGCGACCGCGGGCGGCAGGCATGGCAGTAGCGCACCCTGCCGTTCAGCAGGTCCTGGCCAACGACCAAGCGGGACCCCCCGCAGTCGCACTGGCACTTCCACACCACCTTGCTTGCCACCCGCTTCCACGGCACGACGGCTTCGAGCATGCCATTGCGGATGCCGGTGATGTCCATGATGCGGTGGACTGCGCCTTCGATCCGCATCGGGGTCAACCGCACCTGCCAGCCGGTGCCGCCGCACTTCGCGCAGCCGTCCTTGCACGGCCACGCCCGGCACCGCTGGCTGGCGCGGTCGCTCAGGTAGTGATGCTTCACGCCTCCTCCAACCAGAACACCTCGTCCACCGGACGCCCGAGAGCCTGGGCGATGCGCAGCATGACCCAGCCGGTGGGCTCGATGCGCCGGTTCTTGATCCGATTCAGGTGGCCCTGGTCGAAGCCATGCGCCTTGGCGAAGTCACACTCGCTGACGCCGAGCTCGAGCAGGATCTGGTAGATCCGGTTGCGGATCCGCTTGCCGTTGTAGGCCCTCATGCCGCAGCCCCGTCGCCGGTGAGCCGCCACACCGGCCGGCCCTTGGGGTCCATCACCATTTCGAGCGAGCCCCAACACTCCTCGCGGTACTGGCAGTAGCCGCAGGGGAACCGCGGGATGATCGGGCCATACGGGATGCGCCCAGTGCCGTTGCACGCCTTGTGCGCGAGTCCCTTGGCCGGCGTCTTACCGCTGCC
>CAZKFI010000195.1:0-1514 GCA_964551975.1 uncultured Bifidobacteriaceae bacterium
TTGATAGCCCGACTGGTGCTACCCGCGGACCGTGGTTCGCACGAGTGCTGGGACGGCGTCTACGGGTCGGCAACGGTGGGCTTTCGATTCGTCGCATCGAGCGATTTCGCACCGTGGCGGCTCGGTTAACCCGGGAGCTCCCGCGCCGCATCGTGGAGAACTGTTACGAGGATGTGCTGTTCTGTACCTACGGACCTTCGCGCGGCCTGCGGATCGCAAGTCCCGCTCAGGCAAGCACTGTGTTTTCGGAGACTGAGGTAGTCGGCTGCTCAGTGCTGCCCGACACGTATGGCTTTCATGCGCTTCCGCGGTGGAACCCGATTTTGGCGGATGCGTTACTCAAGCAGGTCGCGGACGGGTGACGAGCGCGTCGAAGACCCGTCGAACACCGGTTGCCAACGGCGTTCGCTCAATGAGCGGGTAGGTCGGGGTCAGTCGAAGGTCAATCACCTGGCGCTGCGCATTGATGCGCGTGCTCAGAGACGATCCGGTTGCCAGCGGTACGCGCCGGTGCGTGACGCCCTGTACCACGCCGATCATCTGCCCGACGGAAGTTGACTGGCCGCTCGCTACCACGATGACCTCCTGGTCACCCCGAGCCGGTCGCACGCGGTCTGTGTTCAATCGGTTACGGACCCGTTCGGCGATGACGGCCGCCGCATCGTCGGCGTAGACGTAGTCCCGCAAGGTATTCAGCGGTACGTAGAGATTGATCGGACTGCGGTGCGCGGCTGCCTGACACAGTCTGGTCACCAGTCCCTGGGCCTTCGAGGGGTTCTGGTCGGGTCCGTAGAGGTTCGCAATGCGACCGATGATGAGCTCGATGCGCCCGGCGAGTACACGACGCGCATCGGACTCCTGGTGAAGTTTCAACTCCCCGTAGGGGCTTCGCGGTACTGGTGTGCTGCTTGCGTCGAAAGGTGCCGGATCAGATCCGGCGTACAACCCGCCGGCAGACGATGCGAGGAAGAACACCCCGGCTGCGTCGTTCGTTGCCTGCGGCCAATCTGCCAAGGACTCCACGACCGCCAGCAGGCTCGCCCTCTCGCTACTCAGCGCCGCGGCGTCACTGTTCACCACGCCTGCGCCCGCAGCCCACAACACGGACCAGGGGTCGTCACCGACCCAGCGACGGAACTGTTCGGCCTGTTCGCGCAGGGCAACTGTGGCGGCTGCCGGGTCCGACCAGGGCACGGCCGGTGCGGACCAATGCTGGGGGAACCGGCGTGCGAGAGCGCGCCCCAGGAGGCCACCGCGCCCGATGATCCAGGCCTTCGGGCCGTCAGTGGTCACGTGACCCGAAGGCCTCATGTGGATCCTGGACCACCACGTAGAGCGGTCTCCCCAGTGAAGCCTCCGTTGCCGCCCGGATGTACTGGGCAATAACGCCCAGAGACGCAAGGATCAAGCCGCCGATAACCAACAGCGCCACGATGGTTGACGTCCAACCCTGTGGTTGGGCATCGCCTGTGAGCGTTCGAACCACCACGTACACCGCGTAGAGCAAACCCAAA
>CAZKFI010000196.1:0-1511 GCA_964551975.1 uncultured Bifidobacteriaceae bacterium
GCCGCGGGTGAAAGTCTCCCCTGACGACGGTTTCCAAGATCATGGGTCATGCCGATGCGGCAATCACTGCCCGGATCTACGCCTATGCGCTTGCGAAGGGCGACAGTGCCGCCGTCGCGACTCTTGCCGGTGCGTTCGGGCTGCGGGAGAAGGTGACGTTTGACGAAGTCCATTCACGGCAGGTGTCACGTCACCCCGCCCAGGATGGCCCAACGTCGGTGACCGAGCGAACGATCGACTCGTGACCCGCCGAGGTCGTGATACCCCATGGCCCCTAGCGGGTTCCTTCCAGCCAGCCTTCTCGCGATCCGCCATGTTGAGGCACGCCGGGGAGGTCCCACATGCCAAGGCGGTCGTCCAGAACGCCGAGCAGGTTTTCGTCACCTTCGCCGATCTCACCCCGAAGGCGCTGGACCAGAAGACCGGGGCGTGAGTCCTGATTAGCGACCGGCCCCTCGCCCAGGTACTCGGGTCGCACCCCCATTTCTTGTCGAAAAGGGGGCTGATAATGCCTGCCTTCGGTGCCACTAGCTGTTGTCACTAACTATGTTGTTGACAGGTAAGCGGAGAGTGACAGGGAGGTCAGGCCCTTGATGCCGAGGTGAGCTCGGTCATTGTTGTAGTACTCAACAATACGTGTCCAGTGCACGTTGACCCTCGTCTTCGCTCGCCAGCGGGTGGAGGAAGAGGCATTCGCGCAGGACGGACTTGATCCAGCGCTCGATCTTCCAGTTCGTCCGTGGCCGGTTCGGTGGGCAGATCAGGCGTCGCACCGACGCGGCGGGTGTTCGTCGGTGGGCGGATCAGGCGTGGCGCCAGAACTGCCGTTCGATCTCGGGGTCGGACCGGGAATGGTTTCACGACGGACCGCCAGGTGTCGACGTGCCCACCCTGCACCTCTTGTCCCACCCCTCGCGTTATCGGTTATTCCGATACTATTCCCTCCAGGATGCTGTCTCGTGAAATCCTTGCCGACTTCGACCAGTTCCTTGTGGAGCGCGGTCTCGTGCTTGATGCAGTAATCGTTGGCGGGACTGCCCTTGTGCTTCTGGGGATCATTTCCCGCGCGACGAAGGACGTGGACGTCCTCTACCCCAACCTCTCGCCAGACGTGATCGGCGCGGCTCGTGAGTTCGCACGGCAGCGCCGTGCAACTGGCGAGACGCTCGTTGACGATTGGCTGAACAACGGACCACACGCGATCATTCCCGACCTGCCACAGGACTGGATGCAGCGCGTCAATCCGGTCTACCAGGGGCAGGCGTTGACCATTGCTGTTCCTGATCGACCTGAACTGCTCGCGACGAAGCTGTTCGCACTGTGTGACCGGGGGACGGATCTGGCGGACTGCCTGGCACTGGATCCATCGGCGGCTGAGTTGGCGATGGTCCTGCCGTGGCTTGTGTCCCGCGACGCACACGTTGGGTGGCCTGCGCACGTCAGAGAGACGATCGCCGACCTTGCCCGGAGGCTTGGCCATGGCAACTGAACTCGCACCGGACGCCCATGGC